>NZ_JALQDB010000043.1:0-70905 GCF_023631465.1 Caballeronia sp. GAWG1-1 | reverse complement strand
GCGTTTCTTCTTCATCGGCATATCCATGACTTTTACCTCTCATAATATGCCTCGCCCACAGAATTACGGATAGGTCCCCATAGCCGACCTTCCCCGGTTACGAACCGTGTGGCTGCAGTCCGTCCGTCTGCGGTTATTCGCCGGCTTGCACCGCTGAATCGAACGTCCGCAGGCGCGCATGAGTCTTCACGACCCTCAACCGCCCTTCTCCCCCACGTACCGACGACGACGGCTTTCAACGCTACAACGGCCATTCGACATTCAGCTATCGAGGCCCGAACGAAGACCGCAGCTATACGAACGTCATTCGAGCAACGATGCGATCTACATCTAAGTTTCCAACTCGAAGTCTGCATAAGCCGCCCCGCTCTCCGTTTATCTGCTCGACGAGCGCGAGGCCAGGTAACGTTGTGGCGCCTCTCCCGTGACCTGACGAAACATGACGATGAAGGCACTGGCACTGCGATAGCCAAGCTTCTTCGAAACTTGCGTCACAGGCTGTCCCAGCGTAAGGAGCGTGATTGCCTCCGCGACTCGTATCTGCTGACGCCATGCGCCAAAGGTCAATCCAGTCTCGGCATTCAGATAGCGCGCCAATGTTCGCCCACTGGTGTGAAACTGCTCGCCCCAGAAATCGAGCGTCAGTTCGCTCGCCGGGTCGTTCATCATGTGCTCGCAGATCTGCAGCAGCCGTGCATCGCGCGGCAATGGCACGCCGGGCTCGGCGAGCGCGGGCGTCTCTCTCAACACCTTCAGCAACAGCGGCGCGCTGAGCGAGGCATGGCTTCCCTCGGCGTATCGCTCGCCCGCGGCGCCCAGCACGATGGCCAGCTCTCTCATCAACGGCGACACTGCAATCACGGCCGGTTGATGCCACGACCACGGAAACACACGCGGCTCGAAATACACACTGCATAGTTGCGTGTCGCCGACCGCGTGCAGTTCGTGATCGACATCGGATGGCAGCCAAACTGCGCGCGACTGCGGCAGCGTCCAGGTGCGCGAGGGCGTGAGCACACGCACGACGCCGCGCACGGCGAACACCAGTTGTCCGTGCTTGTGTTGATGCCAGGTTATACGCTCCCCATGACGATAGTCGACGAGGGTCGCCATCACGTCTCGCGACAGCGGGACGCGTTCGATCGGATAGCGTTTGAGCAGGAACTCTTTCATGGTCGCGAAAAAGTGGTACGCAAAAAACTATCGATAAAACACCAATAGTTGTCAGAAATTCGATATTCGGTGTCGGCCTGATTTTTCGACGAAACGCTAAACTCGTCGTCACTCAACACTTAGCGCCGACCCATCGGTTGAAATGTTAATGGTTCGCATTCTCGCATTTTTGTTGCCGCCCAATGCGCTTTGCGGGCAGCCGCCTGCCTTGGCTGCTTTCAACGAGGGTGTGCGCACGTGTCTCTGATAGCCTCGTCGATCCGCAGCGCGCGCGGGTTGTTGCCTGTCGCGCTGGTCGTCAGTCTCGTCAGCGGCGCGGCGAACGCGGCGCTCGTCGCGCTGATCAATCAGGCGCTGCGCGCAACCGGCGACGAACTACTCACGCTCGGCGTGCGCTTCGCGGCGCTGGGCGTCGTGGTCATTCTCACGCGGGTCGTTTCGCAGATGCTGTTCATGTATCTCGGACAGGACGCCAAGGCGAGGTTGCGCTTGCAGACGATCGGCCGCATCGCGGGCGCGTCGTACCGCGATCTCGAACGATGCGGCGCGTCGCGCGCCATCAACGCGCTCACGCAGGACCTCGACACCATCGTCGTGTTCTTCATCAGTCTGCCGTCGATCGTCATGCAGGGCGCGGTGATCGCGGGTTGTCTCGTCTATCTCGGCATGCTGTCCCTGCCGATTCTGCTGTTCGCGCTCGTCGCGATCGGCGCGGGATCGCTCGGCACGCATCTGATCGGCTCGCGGGCGCTTCTCCATCTGCGCGATTCGCGGCAGCGTGAAGACGGCCTGTTGCAACGCTTTCGCTCGCTCTTCGACGGCGCGAAGGAACTGAAGCTGCATCGCGCGCGTGCCGAAGCGTTCGTCGCGCGTGATCTCGCCCCGCATGTGGAAGCGGTGCGCGCGCAGCGCACGCGCGGCTACATGCTGCACGCGTTGGCCGCGAGCTGGGGCAATCTGCTGCTGTTCGGCTTCGTCGGCCTGACCCTCTTCGTGCTCGCGCGTCTCTTCGATGCCGACGCGCACGTGATGTCCGGTTACGCGCTCGTCTTCCTTTACCTCATCATGCCGGTCGAAGGATTGCTGGCGGCCCTGCCCGCCATTGGCAGCGCGCGGATCGCGTTCGAGCGCATCGATCAGCTCGAACAAGCCCTGCCGCCCGAGCCCGCAAGCGCCTCGCTCGACGCCGACGCGTTCGCGAGCATTACGCTCGAAGGCGTCGAACATCGCTACGTGCGCGAAGCCGAGGACGGTTTTTTCACGCTCGGACCTATCGATCTGACGTTCCGGGCGGGCGAACTCGTCTATCTCGTGGGCGGCAACGGTAGCGGCAAAACCACGCTCGCGAAGGTGCTGGTCGGGCTGTATGCGCCGGAGTCGGGACGCATCGTCATCGACGAAACGGTGGTGGACGACGGCAATCGCGCCGCTTACCGGCAGCTCTTCTCCGTCGTCTTCAGCGATTTCCATTTGTTCGATTCGCTGCTCGGCCTGCCCGCGCACAGCGAGGCCACGGCGCGCGCGCTGCTCGTGGCATTGCAACTAGAGCACAAGGTGCGCATCGACAACGGCCGTTTTTCGACGCTCGATCTGTCGCAAGGCCAGAGGAAGCGTCTTGCCTTGCTGGTGGCGTTTCTGGAAGACCGCCCGTTCTATCTCTTCGACGAATGGGCCGCCGACCAGGACCCCGCGTTCAAGGACGTCTTCTATCGCGTGCTGCTGCCGCAACTGAAGGCGCGCGCCAAGACGGTGCTCGTCATCACCCACGACGACCGTTATTTCGATCTCGCCGATCGTATCGTCAAGCTCGACAGCGGTCAGGTGAGTTCCACGAAAAAGGCGGCGCTCGCATGAACGGCCACGTCTACCAGACGGCGTACGCGACCGCGACGCCGCCCGCCTTCTCGCTCGAAGGCGTGTCGCGCTCGGCGGGCGGGCGCACGCTCTTGCATCCGCTGGATCTGCATATCGAACCGGGCCGCGTGACGGGGCTTGTCGGGCACAACGGCTCCGGCAAATCCACGCTCGTCAAGCTGCTCGCAGGACAGATTGCTCCGGATACGGGCGTCGTCCGATGCGCGGGCCGGCCGCTCGCCGACTGGAGCACGCGCGAGTTCGCGCGTGAAGTCGCCTGGCTTCCGCAGCAGACGCCATCGACCGATGGCATGACGGTGCGCGAGCTCGTCGCGCTCGGCCGCTATCCGTGGCACGGCGCGCTCGGGCGCTTCACGGCCGGCGACGCCGCGCACGTCGACCGGGCGATGCAAGCCGCCGATGTTCATTGTTACGCCGACCGCACCGTGGACAGCCTGTCGGGCGGCGAGCGCCAGCGCGCGTGGATCGCGATGCTGGTCGCGCAGAACGGGCGCTGCATGCTGCTTGACGAACCGACGTCGGCGCTCGATGTCGGCCATCAGCTGACCGTGCTCGAACTCGTCAGGACGCTGTGCGCAGAACGCGCGATGACCGCTGTCATCGTCATGCACGACATCAACATGGCGACGCGCTTCTGCGACCGGATCGTCGCGTTGCGCGAGGGGCGTCTGCTGATGCGCGAGGACGCGGCGGTAATCGTCGATCCGGCGCGGCTCGAAGCCATCTACGGCGTGCCGATGTCGGTTACGACCGATGCGTCCACCGGCCGCCGCATGTGTTTTCCGTCATGAAGTCGCCACCGAGACGCACGCTGCTGCGAGGCGCCGCCGCGCTGCTCGCGTTCTCGCGCGCCGCGCGCGTCGTGGCCGGACCGGCGCCGCGACGTATCGTCGTATTGAACTGGGAGCTGACCGAGACGCTGCTCGCGCTCGGGCGCGCGCCGGTCGGCATTCCGCTGCCCGCGTGGTATGCGAACACGATCGCGGTGCCGCCGCTGCCGTCCGATGTCGCGGATATCGGCCTTCTCTATCAACCCAATTTCGATGCGCTGCTCGCGCTCGCGCCGGACCTGCTGATCGTCACGCCCGCGCATGCGGGACTGCTCGCGCCGCTGCGGCGTATCGCCCCGACGCTCACGCTCGGCGCGTATATGACCGACGGGCATCCCTACGCGAGCCTGTGCGCCGAAACCCGCGTGATGGCCGATGCCTTCGACGCCCGCGCCCGGGCCGACGCGCTCTTCGCGTCGACCGAGCGCGTCATGAGCGACATCGCGGCGCGCGTGCCGCGCGGCCGGCCGGTGATCGTCGCGGACGTGATCGACGAGCGGCATCTGCGCGTGTACGGCGCGGGCAGTCTCTTCAACGATGTGCTCGCGAAGATCGGGCTGTCGAACGCCGCGACTGCGCGCGTGCGCTGGACGACGAACGCGATGGGTTCCACCGTCGTGCCGTTGCCCCGTCTCCTCGAAGCCGCCGACGCCGATATCGCGTTGACTCGGCCGCTCGCGCCCGACATCCGCGCGGCGCTGACGGCGAGCCTGCTCTGGCGCGCGCTGCCAGCGGTCCGCGAGAAGCGCGTGGCCGTGTTGCCGGTGATCGCCCCGTACGGCGGCCTGATTTCGATGCAACGCTTCGCGACCGCAATGGCGAATGCACGCGCCATCATCGATAACGGCGGAGGTGGGCTTGCGTAGCAGCCGCGTCGCGCTCACTCGCCCGTCGGCGCCGCCACGCGACTGGCGGCTTGCACTTTTCGCCGGCCTGATGCTGCCCGCCGTGTGCCTCGCCGCGTTGCATTTGCATGGCGCGCTCGACGGCGCATCGTTCTGGAAGGCGCTCGTTTCGCCCGATCTCACCGACATGCGCGACGTGCTGGTGCACGAGAGCGTGCTGCCGCGCATCGCCATGACGCTGCTGTGCGGCACGGCGCTCGGGCTTGCGGGCGTGCTGGTGCAGCAGGTGTTGCGCAATCCGCTTGCCGAACCGATGACGCTCGGCATCTTCCCCGGCGCGTATCTCGGGCTCGCCGTCGTGAGCGTGTGGCTGCCGGGCTGGCTCGCAGCGGGTCGCGAAACCATCGCGCTCGCGGGTGGCGCGCTGGCAATGATCCTCGTGCTCGGCCTGGCATGGTTGCAACGCATGTCGTCGCTTGCCGTGATTCTCGCGGGCATGGTGGTGAATTTGTACTGCGGCGCGATCAGCCTCGCGATCGGCGTCATGCATTTCGATCTGCTGCAAGGCTTGCAAATCTGGGGCGGCGGCGCACTCGATCAGACCGGCTGGCAAAGCGCCGCGCGCGTTGCGGCGAGCGTGGGCGGTTGCGCGCTGGCGTCGGCGCTGCTGCATCGACCGCTGCAACTCTTCGATGCCGGCGATGCCACCGCTCGCAATCTCGGCGCCGCCGTCGGCTGGATGCGCGGCGCGGCGCTGCTGGTCGCGGTCGTGCTCACGGCGAGCGTGGTGGCGCAGGTCGGCGTGATCGGGTTCGTCGGATTGGCGGCGCCGCTCCTCGCGCGGCTCACGGGCGCGCGCCGCCTGCGCGACCGGCTGGTGTGGGCGCCGCTTTTGGGCGCCGCCCTGCTCTTTCTCACCGACGAACTCGTGCGCATCGTCTCGCAGGGCGAGCTGTTCTCAGCGCATCTGATTCCCACCGGCACGGTCACGTCGATGATCGGCGTGCCGCTCCTGGTCGTCCTGCTGCCGCGCCTTCGCACCACGCCGGACATCCGCGAAACGCATGACCGCGGCACCTCGCCGCACGCCGTGCGCACGATGCCGCCCGTATGGGCAGCGCTCTTCGCGATCACGTGCGCGTTGTCGTTCGTCGTCACGCGCGGACCGGACGGTTGGCGGTTCGCGCATCCGGCCGACATCGACGCGCTCCTCTTCTGGCGCGTGCCGCACCTGCTGGCCGCGCTCGCAGCGGGCAGTCTGCTGGGCGCGGCGGGCGCGCTGTTGCAGCGCATGACCGCGAATCCGATGGCAAGCCCAGACCTGCTCGGCGTCGGCTCGGGCGGCATGTTCGGCGTCGTCGCGGTGCTGCTGATCGCGGGCAGCTTCGAACCGGCCGCGCTGTTCGCGGGAAGCGTGGCCGGCGCGTGCACCACGCTTGGCTTGCTGCTCTGGCTCGGGCGGCGCGCGCGGTTCGCGCCAGAGCGGTTGCTGCTCGTCGGATTGTCGATCAGCGCGCTGTTCCAGGCGGTCGTCGGCGCGGTCATGGCGAGCGGCGATCCACGCGCGGGCGTGCTGCTCGATTTGCTGGTCGGGTCGACCTACTACATCGAGCCGGCGATGGCATTGCTCATGGCCGTGCTGGCGATGTCGGTACTCGCCGTGGCGCCGCTGTTCGCGCGCTGGCTGGCGGCGCTCGGCGCCGGTCCGCAGGTGGCGGCGAGCATCGGCGTGCCGGTCGGGCGCGCGCGCTTCGGCCTGTTGCTGCTCGCGGCGGTATCGACGGCGGCGGCGACGGTCGTGGTCGGACCGCTGTCCTTCGTCGGGCTGATCGCGCCGCATATCGCGCGGCTCTCGGGCGGGCGGCGTCCGCTGCCGCAGGTCTACCTCGCAGCGATGCTCGGCGCGCTGCTGATGGTCGTCGCGGACTGGCTGGGACGGCAGATTCCTTATCCGGAGCAACTTCCGGCCGGTCTCGTCGCGACACTGCTCGGCGGTCCGTGGCTCGTCATGCTGATCCTGCTGCGCGGTGCGCGGCAAACATGACGGTTGCATCGAAGTCGATAGAACGGGGCCGCGCGTGCCTCGCACCACACAACCAATGTCCCCATCCGATTCAAGCCCGCATGCAGCGGGACGACGCCGTTTGTCTATTCAACGATGGGATGAGAAAACATGAGAAGAGGGAATGACCCGCGCGGCGCGATGCCCGCGCCGACGACGGGATGGCACGTGCGCGCGCCGCGCATGACGCCGCTTGCGCTCGCGCTTTTGACGATGCTCGGCGCGACGTCGCCGCCCACACGCGCGCAAAACCCGGCGGGCAGCGATGTGACGTTGCCCGCCGTCGTGGTGACCGACAGCACCGGCGCCGATGCGACGACCGAAGACAGCGGCTCGTACGCCGCGAAACGCGCGACCATCGCGGGCAAGAGCGCGCAATCGATCAAGGAGACGCCGTACTCGGTTTCCGTCGTCACGCGCCAGCAAATGGACGACCGCAACGACACGACCATCGAAGAAGCCTTGCGCTACGTGACGGGCGTCAGTTCGGTCAGCTACGGCGACGGCACGGCTTATTTCCGCGCGCGGGGCTCGCAACTTGGCATCGAATTCGATGGCACGCCCATCGTCAGCGGCCTGCAATATCTCACGCAATTCGACCTCGCGATGTACGACCGCGTGGAAGTGTTGCGCGGACCGGCCGGCGTGATCGACGGCGCAGGCGAGCCCGGCGGCGTCGTCAATCTCGTGCGCAAACGGCCGCAAAATCAATTCCATCTGACGACCGACACACAAGTCGATTCCTTCGGCAGCGTGCGGCAGATGATCGACGTCACCGGACCGCTTAACAAGGACGGCAGCCTGCGCGGGCGCGCGGTGATCGTCGGCGAGGCCGGGCATCAATCGATCGACCGGGCGCGCAGCAAGGAGTTCATGGCTTATGGCGCGATCGACTACGACTTCACGCCGCGCACGACGCTCTCGCTCTCGGGCGGCTACGAAGTCCTGCCGATGTACGGCCTCGACTACGGCGCGAGCGGCGTGCTCAATGCGGATCAGACCGCACTCGTCGGCCGCGTGCCGAGTTCGTATGCACAGAACTTCAGCCCGAGCTGGAACACGTCGTACACGTCGATTCAGGAAGCCAACGCGAACCTCGTGCATCGCTTCGAAAGCGGCTGGAAGTCCTCCACGACGCTGTTCTACCGGCACATGCTGACGCGGGCGTACTACGCGTACTCGGGACCGGGCGCGACCACCGATGGCCTCAGCTTCTACGGCGATCAGAATCAGCGCAACACGTACGACTGGTTCGGCGCGGACAGCAACGTGTCCGGTCCCATCCGGCTCTTCGGGCAGACGCACACGTTGACGGTCGGCGCAAATTATTCGGTGATGTCGTCGACGGCGCTCTCGGGCTTCCAGTCCGTCGATGGCCCGTTCGACGGCGGCACCTTCAGCCTGTTCGATCCCAACGCCGTGCCGCAGGTCGATACGCCCTTCAGCTTCGGCACGAACGAGCGCACCGTCCAGTACGGCATCTACGCGCAGGCGCGCATCAAGCTCGCGAATCCGCTGACGCTCGTGCTCGGCGCGCGCGAGGCGTTCGTACAGGATCGCACGCAATCGACACTGCCCGACCTCTCGGACTGGGCGACGAACTCGCAGATCAACCATCGTTTTCTGCCGTCGGCGGGACTCGTCTGGGATATCGTGCCGGCGGTCACCGCGTACGCGAATTACGCGCGCTTCCTCGACGCCCAGACGCAGACGACATTCTCCGGCGCGGGCATTCCACCGCGTTCCGGCGAGCAATACGAAGTCGGCGTGAAGAGCAGCGTTCTAGGCGGACGCCTGAATACGAACATGGCGCTGTTCCGTATCAACGACAACAACCGCGCGGTCGACGATCCCGATCATCAGTTCTATTACCTTGCCGCCGGCAAGGCACGCAGTCAGGGCGTCGAACTCGAAGTCACCGGACAGCCGATGCCGGACTGGAACGTCTATGCGGGCTACACGTATTTGAACGAGCACTTCGAGAACGATGCGCCCGGCCTCACCGATGGCACGGACCCCAACCATCTCTTCAAACTGTGGACGCGGTATCAGTTTAAGCAGGGCGTCATGCGCGGGGTATCGGTCGGCGGCGGCATGCTCGCGCAGACACGCATATCGCGCGGCGTCGAACAGGGCGCGTATGCCATCTTCGATGCGCAGGTCGGATATCGCTTCAACAAGCATCTCGAAGCGACACTGCAGTTGAACAATATTTTCGATCGCGGCTATTACATTCGCCCACCCGGCCAGTTCTACAGTGTATTCGGCGACAGGCGTAACGTCATGTTGAGTGTGCGGACCGACTTCTAAGTTTACGATGACGCTTGGGCGACTGTCGGGACGGAAGCACTGACCTCCCACCGTCGGGTTGTCCGCAGACAGGCGATGATCGCCATCGGCTGTCTGCTTCTGAGTAACATAAAGAATCAGCAAGAAATTTCGTGAGACGAAGTCGCCGCAAACGACATATGACGGAAGTTGGTAAGTCTCGGTCAAAGATTTCTCAGTAACACCAAGCAACGTAAGTTGGTGCTCAGCAGCCGCCGTCTTGGAAAGCCCCGGTTGAACATTTAAAACTCTGAGCGTTACTGCACACGTGCGGCTGATGTCTCTGATCAATACCAGTCGATTACGGCTGCCAACTTCGATAAGTGAGGGCCTACCCTCATCGAGGCGGATAGACTCACGCTTTAGAAGGTGAACGAAAAGATCTGTCTGTTTCTGCCTCGTTATGCAGCCACATATCGCTGCGCTGTGCCTGCCCGCATACGACATACATATCATCGATTCTCGCTCCCGGAGTATTCGCGGCTGAATACTTGTAATGCCCTAAATCGACCGCAATACTCCTTGGCGCGATGGGATCATCGAGCGCTATTCCTACAATGTCCGCCGCTTCGCCCGCTCTGTCATCATCGACCATCACGTCATACGCGTATCGATCCTTCAAAACTTCGACGGTTCTGTACCGCACCGAGTCCTTCCTGCGTTCTTCACGTTGCGATTCCTTCTTGATATCAATATCTGTCCAGTCGAGTATCTCTAGCTTTTGCCGGAGAAACGGCGTTGAGCCTGTACGCAACTCAGTGTGCATGTTTCAATCCCGTCTGCAGTCGGATCGGACTAGCCGCAGATGCAACCAATCTGGCGCCCAACTTCTCAATCGCCAACCAAGACTCAGAAAACCTCACCACCCCATCCAACCCAGCAACCTAGAGTAGACTGCAACCTCAACATCAAAACCCCGCACCTCGGTCCTCACTGTTGGGAGCACTTCAAATGAAAGTTCTCGTAGTGGACGATTACACCGATACCACCGACATGCTCGCCGAAATCGCGGGGTCCATGGGTCATGCGGTCACTCGCGCCTACACCGGCACCGAGGCGCTGAAAGCGGCCGCAGGCGAAGGCGCGTTCGAACTCATTCTTCTGGATATCGGGCTTCCCGATATCAATGGCCACGCTCTGTGCATGCGACTCCGCGCATCCGAGAAATATGCCTCCCGGCGCATCTTCTCGCTGACCGCACACGACGACATCCACGAACATTTCGATATGTCGTGCTTCGATGGACACTTGTCCAAACCGCTATCCGTCGCCGCCATCGAATCGTTGCTGTCGGGAAAGAAAGCCGAAGAGCCGGTTCGCCAATCGAAACTCCGTCGCTTGCACCATCGTGCGCTTCGACGTATCGAACCACGGTGCAGACGATCAAATCAGGGAGGCCGCAGTGCCAGACATCAATGGATTCGCTGACGACCGTTCCGATCACAAACTCGAATCGTTACGCCCACTCGCCGATTATCTGGAACGCGCGCTCGACAAGGCGACAAGCGTCGTCCTTATTCGGCATACCGCCGACGTTTGCACGGTCTATCTCGGCGACCCATCCGGGCCCAAGGAAGAGTTGAAACAAGTAGGCTCGATTCCAAAATCGCTCGCCGATGAAATGCTGGAACTGACCTCATCGGGTGCAAATCGAATCGAGATCGACGAGCAGTCGTATCGCTTCGTGCGCAGCTTCACGCAGATCGACGACACAGCCGCCATCGTCTTCAAGGCTGACTAATCGCCGCTGCCACTTCAACTGCATCAAGCAACGGAGGCGTCAGTTGAGCAACGCTTTGGATGCAATCCTGGCGCAGACGTGGAGCCATCTGATTTCAGGCGCCAATCCCGGCCGCGAGCGTTCCGCCTACACGTTGATGCAGTTCGCGACCATCGGGCTCGATGGCGCGCCGAAGCTGCGCACGGTCGTAATGCGGCGTGCCATCCAGGACCGCGCGCTTGTGAGCTTTCACACGGACGTGAGATCGGAAAAGGTCGCTGAGATCGAACAGGAGCCGAACGTCTCCGCGCTTGTCGGCGACTGGAGTGCCGGCATCCAGATTCGACTCGAAGGGCGCGCGCAACAAGTCATCGACGATGACGAAAGACTCGCCGTGTGGAACGCGAGCCGCCCCGGATCGCTCGCGCTTTATCGCGCGCCGTTGCCTCCGGGAACACTAGTGGACAGTCCGCCCGATGCGCGCCCGAAGCCCGACGACACAACAGCGCACACTCAGACGGATGGCTTCGAACACTTCTGCCTCATCGACGTCATCGTCAGTAAGATCGATTTCCTCGACGTCTCGGGCGAAATGCACCGGCGCGCAAACTTCTGGCTCGAACGCAACGAGTGGCACGGTCATTGGATCGCGCCATGAATGCTGCCAACCTCGACTTCATGCGTGTGAAACGAGCGGCAAGCGAATAATGAAGACGCAACCGTGGCCAGGAATGTCCTTCACTTCCACGGTTCCCCTCAAAGTTTCTACGTTGCGCCTCACAATAGTCAGTCCTAAGCCCAGTCCACTGCGATCTGCGTTGAATTGCACGAAAGGATCGAACATCGACTCGCCGTTCTTACAAGGAAGTCCTCCGCACTGATCGTGGATTTCAATAAAGACGTCGTGATTCACGTAGATTCTCAACGCGACCGCGCTTTTCTCCTTGGTGAACTTGAACGCATTCTGTAAGAGGTTGATTATCGCCTCATACAACAGGTCGCGATCTCCACGAACCTTGATGAGCGCGTCGACCGGAGTAACGGAAAAGCTTTTTCCACGGGCTGTCGCGTCCACTCGCGCCGCTCCCTCGATTTCGAGGATTAAGGGCGCGAGACTGAAGATAACGTCGTCGTAACGTACGGTCGCCGGGTCTGCCGAGTCGCGAAGCATTCGGTCAGTCAGCTTGCCGAGTCGCAAAAGACTACGCTCAGCAAGTAATCCGGTGGCTCCTTTCGCGCTCAGATTTCCTCGTTGTAAAGCGGTGAATGCGAGCAGCGTAGTGTGGATCAGATTGCGCATCTCGTGCGCGAGCATTCTGTTCTCATCGGTCTGCGTCTGAGCGCCGCTATTCGTGCGCGCGTTGTCTCGCGCGGCCGAATAAGCCATCACGGCATTGGCAACCGCCGTATCGATGCACAGATTGAGTATTCGAAACTCGTGTACCGTGAAAGGCGCATCCCGTTCTACGGCCAGTTCGGTAATCGCCTGGCATAGATCGCCGTAACCTACTACGATGTCTTCGATCTTGAGTCCTGTTCCGAATAACACCCTGCCTGCTTCGCGTGCGGTTCTGCCTATCGGGGTATCGTTCGATCTACCCCGTTCGGGAAGCCCCGTTGTCGAATTCTGAGTTTCGGCGGTGCGGTGCTGGCGCAGAAGTTCGGTAATTTGCGTAAGCAGTTCCGGAAGGACGATCTTTATATCCGCCATCGCCGGAGATTCAGCGTTCCGCTTGAAAGTCATGATGCGGCAACGTTCAAGCAAGATGCTTCGATTATTCTTGAGAAACTCGTGCATCATGGCCCTGCTCCTGATGAAGTCCAAAGCCAGGAAGCGTCCTTCAGGGAGACGATCTCGCCTGCATCGACAAGGATCGATCAGACCTTGACCGCCCGCCTTGAAACTTCGTTGGTCAAACTAATGTCGCGTTGTCGTTCGAACCGTATCGTCTTTCTCTTGTCGTGGGCGACGGTTTCACCGCTGGACTAGCGCAATCGCTATTCCCGTGCCGTGCTCCCGTGCCCATAAAATAACAGTTTGGCGACATCCCGCAGGCAACGACTGATAATCGGCGATTTCGGCTGACGCACGACGAGAAGCGAGCGAATAACGCCCGCTCGCGTTCACACGAACTCGACTCCCTGCGCCGTTTACCGACCGGCATGACACCGCTCGGAACGCCGATTGCTCTTTCGTCGGTCCGTATGTGGTTCCAAAAGGAGAAGCTAAATGGCAGGCGACAGTTCGTACAAGCCCGGTGAAATCGTCAAAGTATCGGGCATTTACTCAGTGGTCTATGAGGACGGGAAAGATACCTTTGAAGTCACCTGCGTCGAGGGCGAACATTTTCCGCCCACGCGAAACGCAAAAGGCGCGCACTTCGAGTTGAAATACGGAGCGACGCATTCGCACAAGCATGAAGCGTTGAAGGAAACTCAAGCGCAAGCCTGAGCGCATATAAGGTATTGGTCGCGGTACGTCCTACAGACTCGGGACGCACCGCGAACACTGCATCGGCGGATTAAAGCGCTCGTGCCTTGTTTTCGCGCGGCATAAGGAAAGCCAGCACGGCCGCAACAATAAATAGCGCAGGCACATCGCCGAGCAAATGACCGACGTGGCGCGTGCCGTCCATCTCGGCGCCGAACGACTGCACAGCCATGATTGCGCCGTGCACGACGCTCGACCATACCGTGAACCAGATCAGGCTCAGATGCTTCATCGGGTTGCGCGATGCCATCAGTAGAAAAACGCCGAGCGTCGCGTAGATGCCGACAATCATCAGCGGGTAGTCGGAATGGCCGCTTTGCCAACTCCATCCGGAAGGCCACAGGATCATGAGCGGCCATAACGCGAAGATGGCGATTAAACCCACGGCAATCAGCGCGATGCGCAAGGCGGCGAGTCGTCGGGCGTCGTTCATCGTGCGCTCCCAAAGAAGGCGTGCTTGCCGCACACGATACTCCCGCGCACCGCTCCCAATTCGGCGGCTCCTTCGCATCGGCAATGTAGTCGAGCGTCTGCGCGCCTGACGGACAATTACTCGTAGCTCTCCGTCACAGAACGCCGTCCCCGGAACGATAGGATCATCACAAAACCAGTCGATATTGTTGCGATTCTCTCGTTCAGAACACGAAACCTAGGGCTATCTGTTATTGACGCACCATTTACATGATGCGAAGATCACAACACAACACGCGGCCCGACCGCGAAAACATAAGAATTCGTCTATTCGACGAAGGAGACATCAGGATGAGTCAGCCGGTCGCGGCCGCTTCATCGCCGCCAGTTCCGTTGATCCGTGTGACCGGCGTCACCAAAAGGTTCGGTGGCGTGCAGGCGCTGCGCGGCGTCGATCTCGAAGTTCTGCCGGGCGAGGTGCACGCGCTGCTCGGCGAAAACGGCGCGGGCAAGTCCACGCTCATCAAGATATTGAGCGGCGTCCACGCCTACGACGAAGGATCGATCGAAATCGCGGGCAACCGGGTCGCATTCGAATCGCCCGCGAAGTCGCGCGAGGCAGGCGTTGCCGTCGTGTATCAGGACTTGAGTCTGGTCGAATCGTTGTCCGTCGGCGCCAACCTCATGCTCGGGCGCGAACCGCGCACGCGCCTCGGCTTCGTCCGGCAACGCGAACTCATGGCGCAGGTCAGCACCTTTTTGCGCGAACACAATATTCCGCTCGATCCGCGCGTGCCCGTGGATTCCTTGCCGTTCGCCTATCGCCAGATGACGGAGATTTGCAAGGCGCTGATGGGCGATGTGCGCGTGCTGATTCTCGACGAACCCACGTCCGCGTTGACAGGCGGCGAAGAACGGATTCTCTTCGACGCTATTCGCACCGTGACGGCGCGCGGCGTCGGCGTGATCTACGTGACGCATCGGCTGAACGAGGTCTTTCGCATCTCGCAGCGCGTGACCGTGTTCCGCGATGGTGCAAACGCCGGAAGTTTCGCCACCGCCGAAACCGACATGAAGCAGCTCGTCGCGGCTATCGTCGGCCCGCGTCATGCGGCCATGCAGGCGCGACAGCAAACCTCGGCGGGTGCGGCGGCGCAAACCAAAGTCGCGATGGCCGATCGCGCTGCCGATGCGCCGGTGCTGAAGCTGTCGAAGGTAAGCAACGCGCATCTTTGCGCCGTCGACTTGTCCGTGAGCAAGGGCGAAGTGCATGGCATTGCCGGACTGATCGGCAGCGGCCGCACGGAGATTCTGCAAACCATCTTCGGTCTGCTGCCCGTGGAGTCGGGCAGCCTCGATCTCGACGGCGAACCGCTCGGCGCGCGCAATCCCTCCGATGCAATCCGGCGCGGCGTCGCGCTCGTGCCTGAAGACCGTCATCTGCAAGGGCTCGTGCTCGATCATTCGATCGAACGCAATCTGACCTTGCCGCGCCTGCCGCGGTTTTCGAGCGGCGGATGGCTGCGCGCGAAAGCCGCCGCGCAACAAGCACGCGTCGCGATGAAGCAGCTTTCCGTGAAAGCGCCCGATGCATCGACACACGTGAAGTTTCTCTCCGGCGGCAACCAGCAGAAGGTCGTATTCGCGAAGTGGAATCATCCGCGCCCGAAGTTGTTGTTGCTCGATGAACCCACGGTCGGCGTCGATGTCGGCGCGCGCGAGGAAATCTACGGCGTGGTACAGGACGCGGCGCGCGCAGGCACGGGCGTCGTGGTGGTGTCGTCGGATCTGGACGAACTGCTGCGGCTCTGCGACCGCATTTCCATCGTCGCCAATGGCGCGATTACACGCACTGTCGAGCGCGCCGAGATTCGTCACGCGGAAGAACTGCACCATCTCATACAACTGGCCCGCCCTACCGAAGAGCTTGCAACATGAACGAGTCTGTTTCGCCGATGCCCGCCGAACAACAAAGCGCCCAGCGTCATTCGCGCGCACGGCGCATTGCGCAGCTTCTGCTGCAGGGCGACCGCCCCTACATGCTGTACTTTGCGTTCGCGATTCTGCTGGTGGTGTTCAGCTTCGCGTCGCCGTGGTTTCTCTCCATCGACAACTTCCTCAACATCGGCCGCCAGACGGCGCTCGTGTCGATCATCGCTATCGGCATGACATTCGTGATCATCGCGCGGCAGATCGACTTGTCGGTGGGATCGTCGCTCGCGCTGTCCGGCATGGCCGCCGCGCTCGCGATGTCGCATATCGGCGATAGCTGGGTCATCGGCGCGATCGCGGGCATTGGCACGGGCGCGATCGTCGGCGCGATCAACGGTCTCGTCACGACGCGTTTGAACATTCCCTCGTTTCTCGTGACGCTCGGCAGCTTGAGCGCGGCGCGCGGACTTGCATTGATGGTCACGACGACGCGGCCCGAGATCATCACGAACGATCATTTCATTGCGATCTTCGGCGAAGGCGACATTGCAGGCGTGCCGGTGCCGATCATCTGGACCTTGCTTGCCGTGATCGGCGGCATTCTGCTTCTGCATTACAGCGTGTTCGGCCGGCAAATCTATGCAGCCGGCGGCAATCCCACGGCCGCGCTCTACTCGGGCATCAACATTCGCCGCGTGACGACGCTCGCATTCGTGCTGACGGGCGCGCTTGCCGGCCTCGCCGCGCTCGTCTTGTCCGCGCGTTCGCATGCGGCGCGCCCGGACGTCGTGCAGGGCATGGAACTCGACGTGATTGCCTCCGTCACGCTCGGCGGGTGCAGTCTCTTCGGCGGACGCGGCTTCATTCTAGGCACGCTGCTAGGCAGTCTCATCATCGGCACGCTGAATAACGGGCTCGTGCTGCTCGGCGTGAGTTCGTCGCTGCAACTCGTCATCAAGGGCGTGATCATCGTCGCGGCAGTCGCGTTCACGCGCAAGTAGTTTTGGTTTCCCGCGCAGATCGACATTGCGTGAGAGACCACGAAAGGCAAGTCAAAAAAGCAGGAGACGAAGTACAACGCGACCAATGGAGGCAAGACATGAACTATCGTCGTGGATCAGGTGTAAAGCTGGCGAGTGTCGCGGCGGCGACTGCCATGGCTCTGTGCTGTGTGCAGGCATTCGCGCAATCGTGCGAGAAGCTGAATGTGGCGTCGATCGGGCCGACGGGCATCGTCGGCCAGGGACCGAATGGTGAGAAGGCGGCAGCCGTCGATGCCGTCAAGCTGACCGATGCCGAAGCCGCCAAGGTCAAGGCCGGCAAGTTCAAGGTCGGCATTTCGATGCAGACGATGAACCTCGACTGGTCGCAACTTCAAGTGCAAGGCATTACGGATACGCTCAAGAAATACGGCGTGGAAGTGATCGGCACGGCATCGGCCGAGTATCAGGTCGACAAGCAGATCGCCGATATCGAGAACACGATCCAGCGCCATCCGGACGGCATCATCTCCATTCCCGTGGATGGCACGGCAACAGCCGCGACCTACAAGAAGGTCTCGCAGGCGGGCATCAAGCTCGTGTTCATGGACAACGTGCCAACCGGCCTCAAGCATCCCGAGCAATACGCGGCCATGGTCTCGGCCGATAGCGAAGGCAACGGCCAGATCGCGGCGAAGGTGCTTGCGTCGTGCGTGCCGAAAGGCGGCACGGTCGGTCTCGTGAACTTCGGCGTCGATTACTTCAGCACGACGGAGCGGACCAAAGCCGTCAACGACTGGCTGAAGAAGAATCGCGCGGACATCAAGATCAAGCAGGTCGCGTTCACCGATCCGTCAAAAGTCGGGCAGATTGCGGGCGACTTTCTCACGGCGAATCCGGACGTCAAGGGCGTGTTCGCCGTGTGGGATCAGCCCGCGCTGGACACGCTTACGTCGATGCGCGCGCAGGGCATCAACACGCCTGTGACGACGGTGGACCTGGGGCTCGAATCGGCAATCGAGATCGCCAAGGGCGGTCCGCTCAAGGCGACGGGCTCGCAACGTCCGTACGATCAGGGCGCAGCCGAAGCCATGGCGATGATGAAGGCGCTGATCGGCCAGACACCGCCCGCGTGGATTGGCGTGCAGTCGCTGCCGGTCGTGCAGTCGAATGTGCTCGAGTCTTACAAGACTGTGTTCAAGAAAGACCCGCCGCCGCAATTGGCCGATGCCTGCAAGAAGGCGGCGCCCGCTTGCGGTTGATCTTCTGACCGACAGCCAGCGCGGTACTGCGAGAGCGAAGCCTTTGCGGGCTTCGCTCTTTTTGCGTGAGGCTCGTCCGATGAAGCACCGCCGTATGCAAAGTACGCGTTTGCACGATCCCGCCTACAATCGAGCGACACCAAGATTCGCATCGATCCTCATCACAGGCACATCTCCATGCAAAAACGAGCACTTATCATCGGCGCGACGGGTATTGTCGGCGGCAATCTCGCGGAACATCTTCTAACGCTCGACGACTGGCACGTAACCGGTCTTTCGCGCGGCCGCTCGGCCCTGCGCGAAGGCGTCGAATCCGTGACCGCCGACCTGACTTCAGCGGAGTCGGTCAGCGAAGCACTCAACGGGCAGCACTTCAGCCACGTGTTTTTCACGGCATGGGCGCGGCAAGCCACCGAGAAAGAAAACATCCGCGTGAATGGCGCCATGGTGCGACATGTACTCGATGCGCTTGGACCCACCGGCAAGCTCGAACATGCCGCGCTCGTGACCGGCCTCAAGCACTATCTCGGCCCGTTCGAAGCATATGGTAAAGGCAAGGTGCCGCTCACGCCGTTTCGCGAGGAACAAGGGCGGCAGGACGTCGACAACTTCTATTACGAGCAGGAAGATAAGGTCTTTGAAGCCGCGAAGAAATATGGCTTCGGCTGGAGCGTGCATCGGCCGCATACGATCATCGGCTTTGCGCTCGGCAACGCCATGAACATGGGCGTCACGCTTGCCGTGTACGCGACGCTTTGCAAGGAAACCGGCGCACCGTTCGTGTTCCCCGGTTCACCCGCGCAATGGAACAGTCTCACGGACATGACCGATGCACGCCTTCTGGCGCGTCATCTCGAATGGGCATCGACTTCGCCCAATGCGCGTAACGAAGACTTCAACGTGGTCAATGGCGATGTCTTCCGCTGGAACTGGATGTGGTCGCAGCTCGCGGAATACTTCGGCATCGAGGCCGCGCCGTTCGATGGCGAAACGCGTCCGCTCGAATCGCGCATGCAGGACGCGCCGCGTTTGTGGGCCGATATCGCGGCGCGCTTCGGTCTTATCGAAGCGAACGTGGAGAAGCTGGCTTCGTGGTGGCATACCGACGCCGACCTTGGCCGGCCAATGGAAGTGCTCACCGATATGACCAAGAGCCGCAAAGCCGGATTTCTCGACTATCAAAGCACGCCTGATTCATTCTTTGAGTTGTTCGAGAAGCTGAAGGCGGCGAAGGTTATTCCTGGTTGAGTTTCGTACTTGGGGCAGGCCATCGAGACGGATGGCCTGCCCTGTGATGTTGCCGCCGCTGGCAACGCTAGCGCTTCCCGCAGACGCGGCAATCGTGCCTCCCATGCGTTCGCGAAGAATCACGCCGCAACTGCTCGACCGCTTACGAATGCGCGCTCGCCGCACCGCCTTCGGTCACACGCGATGCACTCACATCTTCGCGTCGAATCGCTCTTGCGAACACCGGAATGAGCGC
This sequence comes from Caballeronia sp. GAWG1-1, assembly GCF_023631465.1. Taxonomy (NCBI): domain Bacteria; kingdom Pseudomonadati; phylum Pseudomonadota; class Betaproteobacteria; order Burkholderiales; family Burkholderiaceae; genus Caballeronia; species Caballeronia sp. GAWG1-1. The sequence continues at coordinate 51,513 of NZ_JALQDB010000043.1, read as the reverse complement.
CAGTCCAAGCACGGACGCCCCGAGAATCACCATGAAACCCGAATCGCTGCGGCCCGTGATGGTCTCGGTCATACCGAACAGATACGGCCCGACGAAACCGCCGATCAGCCCGACGGTGTTGATGAAAGCAAGCCCCGCCGCCGCCTGAATGCCTTGCAGTCGCTTCATTGCGATAGCCCAGTACGAAGGCAACACGCCGCCCGCGAAGAACGCCGTCACCGCGAGCAACACCATGCGCGCCGCAGGAACAGATGTCGCGACAAACACGCATCCGGCCGCGACGAGTCCCGCCGTCAGAATCCCGAGATACACGCAGTCGTTGCCGTAACGCCGATGAATACGCGGCAAGATCAACACGCCCAGCAGAAAGCCGATACCCACGCTGCTCGACAACAAGCCGACGATAAACGGCGTCTTCACATGCATCTGCTGAATCATTGCAGGCGTGAAGAAGTAAAGCCCGACGAACGCCACCTGATTCAAGAAATAGATGAGGCCGATGAGCACGGTCGTCGGCCGCTTGATCGCGGCGAGCCAGTCTTCCGAAGTGAGTTCGGAATGACCGTGCGTATCGATGACGGCGCGTGCTTCCAGCACTTGCGCTTCATCGGTCGAAAGCCAGCGGGCATCGCGCGGACGCTCCGGCAGCTTGAAGTAGAGCAGCACGCCCGCCAGCACGCTCGGGATGCCTTCGATCATGAACATCCATTGCCAGCCGTGCAGACCGCCCATGCCGCCCAATTGCATCAGCGCGCCGCCGAGCGGATTGCCAAGAACGAGTGCAAGCGCGGGCGCCGTGTAAATCCAGCCGACCGCGATGGGCCGGTCGGCGGGCGCGAACCATAACGTCACCATGTACATGAGCGCCGGAAAGAGCCCGGCCTCGGCGATGCCCAAGAGCACGCGCAGCGCATAGAATGACCATTCGCCTTGCACGAACATCATCGCGGTGGAAAGAATGCCCCAGCTCACCGCGATACGCGCGATCCATCGCCGTGGACCCACGCGATGCGCCGCGAGATTGCTGGGCACTTCCAGCAACGCATAGCCGATGAAGAAGATGCCGGAGCCGAGCCCATATGCCGCCGCGCTGATGCCGACATCGGCGGCAAGCTGCGCCTTTGCAAGCGCGACGTTCGTGCGATCGAGAAAGGACATGAAGTAGATCGCGCACATGAGCGGGATCAGCTTCAGCATCGCCTTCTTCGTCGCCACGCGATGCAGCGCATCGATACTGTCTTTGACCAAGCCGTGGTTCATGTTGTCTCCTGATAAGTCCGCTGCTGTTCTTTTATGTGGCAGCGTTGAGCATGGGATTCAGAGCGTGACTTCGTCGCGTCCCTTGAGACCGAGCATTCGCCGTGCATCGGCAGGCGTTGCGATCTCGAAAGAAAGCTCTTCCAGAATGCGGCGAATCTTTCTGACCTGCTGCGCGTTCGATTCGGCCTTCACGCCCTTTGCGATATACACGCTGTCCTCCAGACCCACGCGCACATTGCCGCCAAGAATGGCGCTCATGGTGACGAGCGGCATCTGATGACGTCCGGCGCCAAGCACCGAGAAGTGATAGTTGTCGCGTCCGAAGAGACGATCCGCGGTTGCGCGCATGACCGTCATATTCTCCGGGTCCGCGCCCATGCCGCCGAGAATGCCGAACACGGATTGAATGAAGAACGGCGGCTTGACGAGCCCCTGATCGACGAAATGCGCGAGATTGTAGAGATGCCCAAGGTCGTAGCATTCGAACTCGAAGCGCGTGCCCTTGTCGCCGAGTTGCTGGAGGATTCGCTTGATATCCCTGAAGGTATTGCGAAAGATCATGTCCTCCATGCCTTCGACGTAGTCCTTCTCCCAGTCGTAACGCCACGTCGACATCTTCGCGGCGAGTGGATGAATCGAGAAGTTCATCGAACCCATGTTGAGCGAGCACATCTCCGGCGCGGCATGCAGCGGATAAGCAAGCCGTTCTTCGAGCGTCATGCGCGTGCTGCCGCCTGTCGTGATGTTGATGACAGCGTCGGTCGCCTCCGCGATGGCGGGAACGAACTGCCTGAAGATATCGAGGCTTGGCGTGGGCCTTCCGTCTACGGGATCGCGCGCATGCAGATGGATGATCGCGGCACCCGCCTCGGCTGCTTCGATTGCCTGATCGCGAATGTCCGCGGGCGTGAGCGGAAGATATTCCGACATCGACGGAACGTGGGTCGCGCCCGTGACGGCGCACGAAATGATGACCTTGCGGGCCGGATTGCTCATCTGACTATCCTTGTCTCCATTGAGTTTTCATCGGGTCTCGATGCCGCCCGTATCGACGGACGAACTCTTGTGACACTGATAGTAGTGAGATAGCATCTCGTCGAAAAGGTCATTTTCGGACACACGGAAGTCCCGCGAGGACATTGCGAGGAGAGCCATGGCGACGACCCGCCCGCCGCTCAACGAGCGCATCTACGCGCCCTACAAGATCGCCGCGCTGGTCGAGGTGCTGGCGGAGCAAGGCATTGCTGCGGCGGACAGTCTGCGCGGCGTGGGCGTGAGCGCGGAGGAGTTGCAAGACGCTTCCGTGCTGACCTCCATCGGGCAATACGCTACCGTTTGCCGGAATGCAGTGGCGCTATCGTGCGAACCGGCCACGCCGTTCAAGGTCGGCGGCAAGCTGCATCTGTCAGCTTACGGCATGTATGGATACGCGCTGATGTCGTGTCTCTCGTTGCGCGACTATTTCAAGCTGGGCGTGCGGTATCACCGGCTCGCGACACCGACAGTCGCTATCGAATGGACCGAATATCCCGACAGAATGGTCTGGACTTTCCCCGATGCATTTATCTCGAGCCCTTCGCGTGAACTGCGCGAGTTCATCATCGAACAGCAATACACGCAGCATGTGACGCATCTTCAGGATGTTGCGGGCAGCGTCTGTCCGCCGGTCAAGGCGTGCTTTTCGTATCCTGCACCCGCGCACGCGGATATCTATCCGAAATATCTCGGCTGCCCGTGCTATTTCGATCAGCCGCAATGCGAGCTCGTCTACGACAGCGCCATTCTCGACCGCAAGCCGCAACTCGCGCACAAGCTCACGGCAGCGCTGCTACAGGAGACGTGCGACCGGTTGATTGGTCAGGCGAAGACATCGAGCGGTGTATCGGGCGAGGTGTATCAGGTCCTGATGAGCACACCCGGCGTTTTTCCGGGCATGGAAGCGGTCGCCGAATCGATGCATCTCACCACGCGCACGTTGCGGCGTCGTCTGGATGAGGAAGGGACGTCGTTCGTGGCTATCGTGGACGATGTGAAACGTTCGCTCGCGCTCGAATATCTGAAGACGACGAAGATGAGCACCGACGATGTCGCGATGCTTCTCGGCTTCAGCGATGCGGCGAACTTCCGCCGCGCGCTCAAGCGGTGGACGGGCAAAGGGCCTGGCGAGCTGCGACGATAAATACATTGCGGAAACATTCGCACTCTGCCGGTGCACTTCACTCAAAGCTTTCCCTTTTAGTTCGGTTACCTAAGGTGTAATCTGCAATTCCATTCGAGGCCTTGCAACCCGAAGGCCTTCGTCTACGGACCACGCTTCGGTCCTGAACTCGTGAGCAACCGCGAGGCAAAGATCATGGACGCAGACAATAAACCGGTCGGACATCAAGACCGGCTCGGTCCGGTAATCAGTCTTCTCTACGATGCCGCGCTCGACGACGCTCAATGGGCCGGCGTGGCTTCGGCCATTGCACGAGCGTTCGACGCCACGAGCGGCGTGCTCAAGACATGCGGCGGTCCTCGCGGTCCAAAGCTCGCAAGCGTGACCGACAATCTGCGTGTCGCGCCGAACGAACAGGCCTGGGCGGATTACTGGCATCGGAACGATCTATGGGTCGAACACTCCGCGCGGCTTCATCCGGGCGAAGTATTCACGAGCCAAAGCCTCATGCCCGATACGCAATTCGAGCGCACCGGCTTCTATCAGGACTGGACGCGGCGGCTCGATATTTATCATATGGTTGGGGTGCTGTTTCCCGTTGGCAATGGTGAGACAGGTGTGCTTGGCGTGCATCGGCCGCTTTCCGCAGGGCGTTTTGTAGAGAACGATCGTCAGGAACTGGGCGTGCTGTTTCCGCATGTGCGCCGCGCGCTCGGCTTGCGCGAACGGTTGCGCGACACCGCGCTCGCACAACGCGCGGCAGTGGATGCGCTCGATTGCATCGAGACCAGCGTGCTCGTGGTCGATGCATCGTGCATGGTCTTGTATGCGAACCGCGCTGCCGAGAATCTACTGGCTTCGTCATCCGAGATTCGCACGCATGCACGGCGCGTGTGCATGAACAGTCCCGCATTGAACAGCCGGCTTGCAAAGCTGATACGCGACGCCGTGCAAACCTCGAACGGCGCGGCTCACGCGGCTGGCGCGGCGCTCGCCGTGCCACGGCAAGGCAGATTGCCGCTCACCTTGCTCGTGGCGCCGTGGCGTGCCAATTGGGCGTCGGCGGATGTGTCACGCCCAGCGGCAAGCATTTTCATTCGCGATCCTGAGGTTTCCGGGGATTCCGCCACGCGCACGCTTCGGGACCTGTTCGGACTGACGCGCGCGGAAGCGGCGATAGCGGTCGCTATCGGCGAAGGACAATCGCTCGATCAGATTGCCGCCACGCTCGGCGTCGGGCTCGGCACCGTGCGCTCGCATCTGAAGAAAGTGCTTTCCAAGACCGGCACCAGCAGACAAGGCGCGCTTGCCGCACTGGTGGCCCGTAGCGTCGCGAGCATTTCGCCTCATCCGTAAGCCCTCACGCATCTCCTATTTGGGAGACGACTGCCCGCCCCGTCCGCCGTAGATTCATAGCGTCTCGCGTTCCGAGCGCGTCATTCACGACCGAGCGCGATCACGACATGGCCGCCCTGTTCTGGGTGAGCCGCCCTGCGTTTTCATGCTGGCGCGACGAATCGTATCGCGAGGAGACCATGCATTACGAGCGGCCCGCGTCGGTTGATCGTCGCGTGGTCTTCGTGCTGTACATCCTTAATAAGATCCGGATACCAGGGCAATTCATCAGTCATTTGGGAGAGCGAACATGATTACCGCCCGGAATGCGGCGCGCGCTGGCGTCGTAGCAAGTTCGTTGTCGTTGCGCCGCACCGGCGTCGTGCTCGCCGGTTTCTGTTGTGCGACGCTCGCGCCCGATGCCTTCGCCGACGGCCTCAATTTCGGCCAGATCATGAACAGTCTGCGTGGCGGCGGAGCGAACCTTCATGTGCAACCGCTCGTCAACGCAGCGAAGGGACAATACGAGAAATACGAAGCAAAGGCGCAGTGTGACGACGTAAAAACGTGGCTCACATCCGGACCGCTTCCCGCTGGCGGCGGTGGCATGAGTGCGGCGCAATCGCCGCAATCGGACCCGGCCGTGACAGCGCTGATTCAGGATGCGCGCTTTGCTCCCGTGTTCGGCAAGACCTACGATCAGATAGACCCGAAGATGCTGACGGAGTACACCAGCAAGATCTTGCCGCACTGTTTCAGCACGACCGGACCGCTCGCATCGATTCCGCCCGACCAGAAGGCCGCCGCCACTCGCGCGATGACTTCTTTCCGCTATAACAGCAATCTGCGCCTGCTCGCGCAGTCGCGCGCCGCGACTGGCGGACTCACGGAACTCGCGACGGAAGCGGAGTCGCTCAAAGCCGATGAAACGGGCCACGCGCGTTTGATCGAGATCGAAGCATCGGCGCAAAAGATTCTGCCGCAAGCACCCCGCGCCGAGCGCGATGAGTTCGCGAAACGCATGACGGTTGTCGAACAACGCGTGGCGATACCTGTCGAGGACGCGCAGACGGCGCAGGCCATCGACAACGCGCGCGGTTATCCCGGCATGGTGGAACTGGCGAAGTTGTATCGCATGCAAAACCGGCCAGCGTTCTCCACGGCGCTCACGACATCGCGCAACGCCGAGATGGCGAAGATCGGCGTCGCGCTCAATCAGTTGGGCACGGCGCAGGAAGCCGTCGAGCGGCAGAGCATCGATGCGCTCGGCACTGGCTTGGCCGGCCTGCAGCAGGGGCGTACGTGGAGCGCGGACTTCCGCCGGCGCTACGACGGCATGGAGCGTGTGCCGAGCGTTCAGGAAACCTACCAATATTTTCTGAGCCGGCGCGCCCAGGCGCTCGAAAGCTCGCGAGGAGAAATCGAGCAGCAGATCAGGCACGCTCGTTCGGGCGAGGAGATCGCGCAGATCAAGTCGCGTTATCTGATGGATAGCGATGCCAACGCGCCGGCCGGCGTGGCGATTGCCACAGCGATGGTCGCGCAGCAAGAAGACTTGCGCAAACGCAGCGCGCTCGGCGATGCTTACGAGGCATCGTCCGGCAACGACTCGGCGCGTCCGGTCGCTGTCGCCGATGCACAGCCGCGCGCCACATCGAAGTCATCCGAGCGGGCATCGCATTTGGGCGGCGAACCCACGGCGGCGGAAATGTACGATGCGGTCAACAATCGGGCGCAGGCCATCGCGCGAGGTATCTCGTCGCAAAACGAGCGTTGCCAGCAGGCCGACCGTTCAAGGCTCACGAGCGGCGATGCCATGCTCTGCCTGACCACCATGTTCATGGGCAGCAAGTCGGTGCGCGGTAACGAACCCATGCGGATCGACTCGTTTCAGAAGCTCGGTTGCGCGCCGGCATCGGGCAAGCCGGGTTATGTCTGCGACTATTCGATGAACATATCGGGCGGACCCGCCGATGCCATGCGTGGCATGTTCACGACGCTTGGCAGCGGTGGCGGCGAGACTTCCGAGGCGCGGTTTCTCAATGCGGGCGGCCACTGGATCATGCAGGTGGATGACAAGAAGGAGTAGCAGACGAGGGCGACGCGTTTCGGCGTTCACCCGTTTTATATCAACACTTAAAACCCAGTCCACCTAAACATACTAGGAAATAATCAACACGAAACACCGTATTTTCACGGAGATTCCGAGAGAGACCGGTTTTGCCTGTGGCCCACCCCACACGTCGGGGCTTGCGCGGCGCGTATTCTGGGAGCGATGTACTCACGGAAAGGGACGGCCGCCATGACTCAAGCCGATACTGACATTCAGTCGACTTTCCTCGAGACCTTGATCGCCGAGCGAAAAACCGTATGGGTCTTTCTCGTGAGCGGGATCAAGCTGACAGGACTGATCGAATCGTTCGATAAATACGTGCTCGCGGTGCAATCGCCGAACGGCATACAGACCATCTACAAGAACGCGATATCGACCGTCTGCGAACCGCACACGCTCCCGCCCAAACGGACGGACGAACGCGCTTCGATGACGCGCGTCGAGCGCGCGCATCGAAAATAGACCGCAGTACCTTTACGCCGGTCTGACGCCGGTGCCTCGCCCGCGACGCTTCGCTGCAACGGCCGGTGTCACCACGGGCGCTGGCGCCGTCTCGATCACACCGAGCGGCGACGCTGGCGCAGCCAACCCCAGCACCGTGCTCACGCGACTGACGAAAGGCACCGCGAGCTTGCCGTATCCGGCTTCGGTCGCGTGAATTTCGTTTTCCCAATCATTGCTGATGCCCGACGCTTGCGCATCGGCGCGCGTGAGGATGCCTCGCGTATCGATCACATGAAAATTTTGCAACGTGAGGCTCATGCTGATCGAAGCAAGTTTGTCGATGAACGCGTCCGCAATGGCGTTCCAGTCGTTCGCAGGGATTTTATAGTCTGTCAGCGCAGGCAAGAGCCACGGTCCAATTCCCAAACCCGCGCCGCTCGCGCGAGGCGTCGCGTAGTCATAGGTGTGCGTGAAGATCGGCGTATTCGTGTTGTGTTTGCTCTTCGATCGCATGAAGTCCAGCGCCTTGAATTGCTGCTCCAGATGCAGCCTGAAGGTCTCCCAACCTTGCGCCGAGATGTAGCGATTATCGGCGGCGGCGAGCGGCCCACCCCATTCGTCGCTCGTGAGAAGCAGTCTTTCGTGCGGCGCGACAGGCACACCGTTGTCGCCGATCGCCGCGACCTGCACGGCATCGATGAGGTCGTTGCCGCCGCCCGAAAGCAAAATCGCGCTCCACGGTTGTTCCTTTGGACCGGCCAGCAGCGAGTAAAACAAAGGGTCTCGACGAAGGTCGACCATGTGAGTGAGCGTATCGCCGGGGTCGGCGCAATTCACGGCGACCGCCGCCTGCGCGAACTCCAGGTTTTTTAGCAGATTCGACGAACTCCAATGCTCGACCGTATTGGTCGTGAACCACGAGTCCCCTTGCGCCAGGAACTGCCAGTTGAACGTGCCCACGTCCGGCTCGCCGTGCGCGTTCATCTGCTGCGACTGAATCACTGTCAGTTTGTCCGGCATCGTCTCCCCCGCCCTTTTCGTCATGCAAGCTCAAGGCAGCCGGGACGAACCCGGCGCTCTGAAAGCTTAGGCGATAGGCGACGAACCCTCGCGATTTGCATTCGTCTGCGTACGCAAGCGCACACATTCGCCGATGCCGCGCACCGCTCAGATAGCAGGCCGCCGCTCGCCGAGGCCGCCCTTGCGCTCGATGAGCGCGCCGAGCCGCAAGATCGTGGCTTCATCGAGCCACTTCGCGACCAACTGAACGCCGATCGGCAAGTTCTCCGAGCTGAAGCCGAAGGGCACCGAAAGCGCCGGCAAGCCGGTCAGATTAAACGGCGACGTTGCGCTCATCACATGCGTCCACGGCACGGTCACGCCATTGACCACGAGTTCCTGCGCGCCGTGCGGCGTTGCGGTCATCGGATTCACGGGGCAAAGCAGCACATCGTATTGCTCGAAGAATCCGGCGAACGCAGACCTGAGCGCTTCCGCTTTCGCTTCGGCGCCGATGAAGTCGGCGAACGCAGGGTCCGGCGTCTCGACGATGCCCTTGCCTATCGCGTGCAAGTCGTTCTCGCGGCCTTTCACTATGGCCTTGACGGACGGCACGAGTTCGCCGAAGACAAGCGTCATCAGCGCACTGAGCGGCTCGCCGAGAAACGGCAGGCGTACCTCTTCGACATCGCAGCCGAGATCGGCAAGACGCGCGGCGGCAGCCTTGACCGCGGCGGTGATCTCGGGATCGACCGGGCCGAACGCGGCATCCGATACCCATCCTACCCGCACGGGCTGACCTGCAATCCCGGCACGGTCCGCGTCGGCGTTGCGGGCATGCACGGCGTAACCATCGAAGCCATCGGGGCCTTTCAGAATCGAGTAACCGAGCGCGACATCGCCGACCGTGCGAGCCATCGGCCCGACATGCCACCAGCGCGCGATCACGCCCGGATAGTGGCCCGTATAAGGCACGCGGCCATGCGTGGCCTTGAGTGCGGCGATGCCAGTGAACGCCGCCGGCCCGCGCACCGAAATGGCAACATCGCTGCCGATACCGATTGGCGACATGCCAGCCGCGATCGCCGCCGACTCGCCGCCCGACGAACCACCCGGCGTGCGTTCGAGATTCCACGGATTATTGGTTCGGCCGGTAACGAGGTTATCGGTCTCGGTCCACGCCGAGAACTCGGGCAAGTTGGTTTTCATGAGCGGGATGCCGCCTGCAGCCTTGAAGCGCGCGACCGACGTAGCGTCCTGCGCGGGTACGTTGCCGGCAAAGAGCCGCGAGCCGCGCTGCGTGAGCACGCCGGCGGTATCGAGTGCGTCCTTGATGGAGAAAGGCACGCCATGCAGCGGCCCGAGCGCGGCGCCGCTCATCACGGCTCGTTGCGCCTGCCTGGCGGCTTCGAGGGCCTGTTCGCCCATTAGCGTCACCACGGCATTCACTTTGGGATTCACGGCCTCGATGCGATGCAAATGAGCCTCGATCACTTCGACACTCGACAATTCGCGAGTGCGAATGAGGCGCGCGAGTTCGGTTGCGCTTGCGTAGTGAATGCGGGTTCGATCGTTGGAATTCATCTGATACTCCTTTGATGGTTTTTCGGTGCGTGCGCTTGAGCGTTGCGACGACGATGCAGCGAACGAAACCAGAGTACATCCATCCGCCAACTCGATTAACATCGCCAGCGTGGATATGAGAAATCGAGGAAACGCATGAATGGCACAGGCTTGCTGGAAGCCGAAACGTTTCTCTTCGTCGCCGAATACGGTGGGTTCGGCGCTGCGGCGCGCGAACTGGGTGTCACGCAATCCACCATCAGCCGGCGCATTTCGCTTCTGGAGAGCAGAGTTGGCGTGCGCCTCATCGAACGCACGACACGACACGTCGCATTGACCGATGCCGGCAAGTCCTACGCGAGCGAATTACGCGACATCCTCTTGCGTCTTCGACACGCCGAAGCGCAAGCGCAACGCGGCGCGGCCGAACCCGAAGGCCTGTTGCGCATCACGATGCCGACCGCATTCGGCCGCGCCTGCGTCATTCCATGTGTTACGCGGCTTGCAAACCGTCATACGCGGCTGCGTTTCGAGGTCGATCTCTCGGATCGCTATGCCGACCTGCTCGAAGGCAATTTCGATGTCGCCGTGCGCCTTGCATCGACATCGCAATCGGGAATCAGCGAGCGGCACATTGCCTCGGCGGATCTTTGCTTGTGCGCGTCGTCGGCGTACGTGGCCATGCATGGGCCGATCACCGAGCCTGCGCAAATCGTCGCGCACGAATGCCTCGCGCTGCAGACCTACGCGCCGCGTACGAGCTGGAATGTCATCTGGCGGGGCAAACGAACCGAGATCAGCTTCACGCCGAAGATGGTCGTGAGCGATCTGTTCGCGCTTGCGGACTTTTGCCGCGCGGGGCTGGGCGTCGCGGTCCTGCCCATGTATGCGATAGGGTCTGCGTTGGCCGATGGCAGTGTCGTCGATGCCGCGCCTGAACTTTCCTTCGTGCCGCTCGAAGTCTTCGCAGCTTACGCGCATGGCCGCGAAAAATTGCCGAAGGTCGCGGCCTTTCTCGAAGCGTTGAACGACATCGGCAGCGTGGGCGCGCCTTTGAAAAAGCGTTGAAGATGCGATTGGTCACGCACGCTTTTGGATGTTAAATTACATCCATTTGGAAGAGAGATAGACACGTCATGCGCAAGTCCCGACAGGAAGCAGCCGAAACGCGCGAACGCATAGTGGAGTCGGCGTCCACGCGCTTTCGTGAGAACGGTATAGATGGCACCGCGCTCGCCGATCTCATGGCGCAAGCCGGCCTCTCGCACGGCGGCTTCTATAAGCATTTCGGATCGAAAGAACAAGTGGTGCTGGAGTCGCTCGAACTGGCGAGCGACACGTTGCGCGAGACCATGTCGTCGGCGCTTACGCGCAAGAGCGGCATCAACGCCGCCGTTGCGGATTACCTTTCGCCGGAGCATCGCGACAACGCGGGCGCGGGTTGTCCGTTCGTCGCGCTGTCGAGCGAACTCGCGCGTTCCAGCGACGAAGTGCGCACCGCCGCGACCGCGGGCATCGAGCGCCTGGTCGAACTGTTCGCCGGTAATCTCGACGAGCCGCCCGCCGCCGCGAGGAAGCAGGCGCTCGTCATGCTCTCCACCATGATCGGCGCGCTGACGCTGGCGCGCATGGTCAACGAGCCAGCGCTATCTGACACCATCCTTCGCGAGGCCAGAAAGGCGCTCGCTCAGTGAGGCATCGTCTGCGGTAGCGGCGGGTTGCGTGCGCCAGCCGCCGCCAAGCGCGCGGAATGCGCCGACCGCCGCACGCGCTGCATCGGCGCGCGTGGCATCGAGATCGTCGCGTGCCACGAGCAACTGACGGTCTGCATCCAGCACGTCCGTGAGCGTGATCGCACCGGCCTTATAAGCGCGCTGCGACAAGTCGCGTGCGCGCGTGAGCGCGGCCACCTCGGCATCGAGTTCAATACCCCGGTTCTGCGTTTCGCTCAATGCGACGAACGCGTTCTCGACATCTTCCGCCGCACGCAACACGCTCTGCCGATAAACCGCAAGCGCCTCCGCATTCGCGCCACGCGCCGCCGCGACTTCCGCATCCACCTTGCCGAAGTCGAAGAGACGCCAGCGCAGTCCCGCCGTAATCGCCGGTTGAAACGCGCGCGCCGTGAACAGCTCATGCGAGCCGCCGCTATCGAAGCCGAGCAGACCAGTCAGCGAAAGCTTCGGATAATAGTCGGCAATCGCAGCGCCAATACGTTCATTCGATGCCGCGAGGCGCCGCTCCGCCGCGATCACATCGGGACGTTGACGCAACAGCGCGGTGGTATCGGGCGACGCAGCGATGGATGGAATGCCGGGGATATCCGCCGCTGTCGCCAGTTCGCTCGCATACGTGCCGGGCTGCACGCCCATCAGCACGTCGAGTCGATTCAACTGCGCGTTGAGTTGCACACGCAGCGTCGGAACCACGGTGCGCGCTTGTTTGAGCAGTGCATCGGCTTGCGCGACTTCGCGTTCGTCGGCGGCGCCCGCGGCCACACGCAGACGCACGATGTCGAGCAGTCTCGCATCCGTCGATATCTGGTCCTGCGCCACCGCAAGACGTGCCTGAAAGCCGCGCACTTGCAGATAGGCATCGGCGGCATCGGCGGCGACTGTCACGCGTGTGCCGGCCTGCTCGGCCTGCGCGGCTTCTTCCTCGCGCGTGGCGGCGGCCGCATCGCGACGCAGACCGCCTGCCAGATCGATTTCCCAGCTTGCCGCCGCGCCTACCGTGTATTCGCGCTGATCGCGGCTATAGCCGGGGAAAGTGCGCGCAAGCGAGCCGAGCGGGCTGACGAGGCTTTGATGCTGCGCGCTCGCCGATGCATCGAGGTCCACCGTCGGCAACAACTGCGCGCCCGCCGATGCCGCCGCCGCCCGCGCCTGCTGTACCCGTGCGAACGACGCCGCGAGATCGAGGTTCTGCGACAACGCGCGCTCGACCACGGTGACGAGCATGGGATCGTCGAAGCCGGTCCACCAGGTATCGAGCGGTGGAGCGGTCTTGCCGGTTTGTGCGGGCACGTGCTGCAGCGGTTGCAGGGCCGTTTGAGGCGTGACGTAGTCGGGGCCGACCGCGCAACCGGCAAGCGCCGCGAATAACGTCGATGACGCAATCCATGTGAGCGATGGCTTCATCATGCACGCCCCTTGCCGAACCGGCGAATGAATACATAGAAGGCTGGCGTGAAGAGCAGACCGAAGCCTGTCACGCCCAGCATGCCGAACAACACGGCGGTGCCGAGCGACTGCCGCATCTCCGCGCCCGCGCCGGTTGCCACGGCCAACGGCGCGACGCCGAGAATGAACGCGAAAGAGGTCATGAGAATGGGCCGCAAACGGGTACGCGCCGCATGCACCGCAGCGGTGACGGCGGACACGCCCTCGTCTTCCTTCTGCTTCGCGAACTCGACGATCAGAATCGCGTTTTTCGCCGCCAACCCGACAAGCACGACGAAGCCGATCTGCGCGAGGATATCTATCGGCATGCCACGCAACGAAAGCCCGGTGACTGACGCGAGAATACACATCGGCACGATCAGCACGATGGCAAGCGGCAACTTCCAGCTCTCGTATTGCGCCACGAGCACGAGGAACACGAAGAGCGCCGCCGCGCCGAACACGACGAGCGTGGGCGTGCCGCGTTGTTGCTGTTGATATGCAAGCTCGGTCCATTCGAAGCCGATGCCCTGCGGCAGCACCTGATGCGCAAGCTCTTCCATGCGATGCAGCGCGGTGCCCGTCGCCACGCCCGGCGCTGCAACGCCCTGCACTTCCGCTGCCGGATAGAGGTTATAGCGCGGCACGCGATACGGAATCGTGCGGTCTTCCAGATGCGCGACGGTTCCTATCGGCACCATATCGCCGGCCTGATTGCGCGCCTTCAGCCGCGTAATGTCCTCACCTGTCCGCCGGAAACGCCCGTCCGCCTGCACGATCACTTCATACGTGCGGCCCAGATAGTTGAAGTCGTTCACGTATTGCGAGCCGAGATAGACCTGCAAGGTGGAGAACACATCCGTGGGCGTCAAGCCGACCTTTTGCGCCTTGACCCGGTCGATGTTGGCGAACACCGATGGCGAGCCCGCATTGAAGAGCGTGAACACGCCCGCGAGATTCGGATCACGATTGGCCGCCGCGACGAGTGCGTTCGCGGCCTTCACGAGCGCTTCCGGTCCAAGGCCCGCACGATCTTCGAGCATCATCTTGAAGCCGCCTGCATTGCCGATTCCTTGCACCGGCGGCGGCGGAATGGTCAACACGTATGCGTCCTTGATGACCGAGAGGCGCTTGCGCATATCGGCGAGTACGGTGTTGGCCGTCACGCCCGGCAGCGAGTGGCTATAGAGCGAAGGCAAGCCTGAAAACACCGTGCCAGAATTCGATGCCACCGTGAGCGTGGTTGCATCGAGCCCGACGAAGGGCGCTACGTGCTCGATACCATGTGTCGACAAGATGATATCGATGGCCTGACGCACGACCTTCTCCGTGCGTTGCAGCGACGAACCTGGCGGCAATTGCACGACGGTAATCAGGTAACCTTGATCTTGCTCGGGGATGAAGCCCGTCGGCGTGCGCGCGAATTGCAGCGCGGTCAATCCGATGAGCGCGACATACACTGCAAGCACCACGGTCAACCCGCGCACGAGCCTTCGCGTGACGTTACCGTACCCGAACGAAAGGCGCTCGAAGCCGCGATTGAAGCGCGCAAAGCCGCCGTGCATGATGCGCGAAGCCCAGTTCGAACGCTCGGCATCGTGTTCGCTATGCGGCTTGAAAAGCACGGCGCACAGTGCCGGACTCAGCGTGAGTGAAACGAAACACGAGATCACCGTCGACGCCGCGATGGTCACTGCGAACTGCCGGAAGAAAAGTCCCGAGATGCCGCTCAGAAACGCCGATGGCACGAACACCGCGCACAACGTGAGCGCAATCGAAAGCAGCGCACCGCCCACTTCGTCCATCGTGCGATGCGCGGCTTCCACAGGCAACATGCCCGCGCGCATGTTCCGCTCGACGTTCTCGACGACAACGATGGCATCGTCCACCACGATCCCCACCGCAAGCACGAGCCCGAACAGCGAGAGGTTATTCAGCGATATCCCGAACGCAGCGAGCACGATGAAAGAGCCGAGCAACGACACGGGAATGGCCACCACGGGAATGATCGTCGCGCGCCAGTTCTGCAGGAACACGAAGACCACGGCCACCACGAGCAGGATCGCAACGAAGATGGTCGTCACGACTTCATCGACGGACTTGCCGATGAAGATCGTCGGGTCATAGATGATCTTGTAGTCGAGACCCGCCGGAAAGTCGCGCTTGAGTTCACGCATCTCGCCGAGCACGGCCTTCTCGACCGCGAGCGAGTTCGCGCCGGGTTCGGCATAGATGAGCAAGGTCGACGCATCGCTGCGATCCATGAAGGCGGTCGAACCGTAGTCCGCCGCGCCCACTTCCACGCGGCCGATATCGCGAATACGCGTGATGCGCCCCTGTCCGTCCGACTTCACGACGATATCGCCGAACTGCTCCGGCGTGGCGAGACGCCCGAGTGCCTCGACGTTGATTTGATACGCCTCGCTGTTGCCCGATGGCGGCTGGTTCAGCACGCCCGCGGAGACCTGCAGGTTCTGCGCACGCAGTGCCGTCAGCACTTCGCTTGCGGTGAGGTTGCTCGCCGCGACACGATCGGGGTCGATCCAGATGCGCATCGCGTATTCGCGTGCGCCCTGGAACTGCACATCGCCCACGCCCTGAATACGTGCGAGCGCGTCCTTCACATGCAGCGTCGCGTAATTCGAGAGATACAACGTGTCGCGCAGCTTGTCGGGCGAATAGAGATGCACCGCGAGCAGAATGCTCGGCGTGGACTTGCGCACTTGCACGCCGAGTCTTTGCACGTCTTCAGGCAAGCGCGGCAAGGCATCCTGCACGCGGTTCTGCGTGAGCATCTGCGCAACGTTCAGATCGGTGCCGATGCGAAACGTGACCGTTACGGTGAGCCTGCCGTCACCGGTCGACTGGCTGCCCATGTAGAGCATGTTTTCGACGCCGTTGATCTGCTGTTCGAGCGGCGTCGCTACCGTACGCGCGATCGTCTCCGCCGACGCACCCGGATACGATGTCGTCACCTGCACGGTCGGCGGCACGATCTCGGGATACTGCGCAACCGGCAGCACGTACATGGCGCCGAGTCCGATCAACGTCAGGAAGGCACTGACGACCGTCGCGAATCGTGGACGGTCGATAAAGAAGTGAGCAATACGCATGAGTGTGTCGTTCCGCTATTTCGATTGCGCTGTCTGCGTGGTCCGCGTCGTCTGCGCGTCGTTTGCTTCGTAGCGGACCGCACCGTCGCGCGTAGTCACCTTCGAGCCGGGCGCGGCGAATGGCAGACCATCCACGATCACACGGTCATCGCGTGTCAATCCCGCACGGACCACGCGCAAGCCGCCGCGCATCTCGCCGATCTCCACGCGCTTGGGCGTGACGGTGCCGTCGTTTGCAACGGTCATCACGACATGCTCGGATTGATCCGGCAACACGGATGCATCCGGCACCAGCAAGGTCGCCGCGGGATGCGCCACGGCAAGCCGCACGCGCGAGAACTCGCCGGGCGTGAGCCGCAAGTCGGCGTTCGGCACGGTGGCGCGTGCATGGATGGTGCCGCTCGCGCGGTCGATCACGTTATCGAGGAAGTCGAGCGTGCCCTGACGCGAATAGTCCGCGTCCGTGCCCTCGCCGGAGGCCAGCTCGACCCTGTTCGCAAGCGGCCCTTTCGTATCCGCGCGATAGCGCGAGAACGACTGAAAGTCAGACTCGCTCATGTCGAAGTCGAGATAGATGGGGTCGAGCGAAACGAGCGTGGCGAGCAGCGTGGTGGGGCTCGTCGCCGCGCGGCTGCCCGCGATCAGATTGCCCGCCGACACCAGATGCCTGCCAATGCGTCCGGTGAACGGCGCGAAGATCTTGCAGTGATCGAGATCGAAGCGCGCGTCGCGAATCTGCGCGGCGGCATCGTCCAACGCGGCCTCTGCGCCATGCAGTTCGGAAGTGCGTTGTTCGACGCTTTGCCGCGTGCCGGCATCGCCTCGCTGCAACTCCTGCGCGCGCTCCAGTTCCTGCTTCGCAAGCACGAGACGCGCTTGCGCGGTCTGCTGCTGCGCCTTTGCCTGAGAGAGCCGAATCTCGTACGGCACGGAATCGATAGTGAAGAGCAGATCGCCTTTGCGGACGACATCGCCATCCTTGAAGTGGATGCCCGTGAGCGTTCCGCCCACTTGCGCGCGAAGCTCGACCTGATCCACAGCCGAGAACTGACCGAGAAACCCTAAGCGCGTATCGAGGTCGCGCACCACTGGCTTGCTCACGGTCACGTCATGACGAGGCGGTGCGGCTTGCACACTTGCGGTGCTTCCGGCATTGCGATGGTTGTTGTAGAACCATCCGCCGCCTATGGCCAGCATGGCCGCAATGGCGATCCACGTGGCGGTGCGGCGCCGGGCTGGCGGACGATGGCCTTGCCGCGCCTCTGCCTCGTCATCGAGTTTTGCTTTCGTATCCACCTGCGTTCACCTCAAGAGAATTGGGATCGTCCGCCGAGCGCCGCTCGGGAAGACGTGTCCCGTCCGGCTCGTTTGGATGTCAACCATCGTCTAAAGGCGTTTAGATTACGTATACAATCTTATTGGTCAAGCGTTTTCAATAGTCGCAACCGGAATATGAAAAACGGAACGTGCGCAAGCTTCGGCCGGACAAGGCTCTGCGGGATTGTTCGCGCGCCGTGTCATGTGTGTTCAGACAGAGCGATTTATGCGGCGAATGCCGTGCTGTAGTGTGGCGAGTGATGGCTCTCGTCATGGAGCCGTCAACGGTTGCGGATAGAGGTTGTTTCTCGTCCGCTTTGCAGGCATCGATGGGTGGACTCCTCCAACCCCCGCCCTTTGCTGCCGGAGCGCACGGCATTGCGCCGTGCGCTTTTTTTTGTTCAGTACTGCAGGCCCAGGCTTGCCGACCAACCCCGGATGTTTGGTCCGAACAAATAGCTCACGCCTAGTTTCACGCTGGTTCCACCCTGAGTTTTGGCGCTCAACGGAGTCAGCAAGCCGAGGCCGACTTCGGCAACAGTGGAAAAGCCGAGCGCACTTCGGTTCGCGCCGAAGAAGCCGCCGTAGCCGCTGCGCACGAACCAGTCGAGCTTGCGCTCGAACACGCTGAGCGATGTCGGCCGCGCATATTCCACACGCAGCGAGTACACACCGGCGGTTTCCCGAAAGCCCTCGAGTCCCGGCGATTCATCGAAGGTCGAGATCCACGACCATGCAATATGTGCCTTGACGCTGAGGCTTTGCTCGGCCTGCTCACGCATCCATTCGATGCCGGCGTTCGGCGTGACGAGCCATGCATTCGTATGCCAGTTGAAGAGCACACCATCGGTGAGTGAACTCAGCGGCTTCGCGGAGCCTTCGTAGCTGGCGCCGTTGATGAGGCGCGCGAGTCCGGCATCGATGGCGGGCGTGAGTGTGAAGCCATAGCCGAGCTTCTGGCGCAACACTACGCCGCCGCCCAGGCTGAAAGCGGACCATTTGCTTCCGATACTGCCCGCTCCGGGCGATGGCGAATCCACTGGCAAGGTCGCGCGATTGGAAAGATAGCCCGCGGAAACACGCCAGAAGATATCGCTTCCGGGTGTGATCGTCGCGAGCTTCGACTCATACGGCACGCGAAAGATGTCGATGGTGGGCTTGATGCCCGCATTGGAGAGGTCGAAGTGAGCGGAATTGATATCCGGCGTGGCGGCGAGATTCAGCAGTTGCGCATAGCCCGAGCCGAGCCGGACGCCCGCGACCTGATCCGCGACCGACTGCGCAAACGCGACCCGAGGCATGGCCACGCTCGCAAGAACGCCAGCAACGATGCAACCGCCAAGAGGCATTCGACGCACGCTCGGGCTCCTTCGGGCTATACGTCGCATCATCGCACAGCGGCGCGCTTGTCACGTGACTATCAGGCGATGCGTTGCATATACGCCGGCAAGTCGGGATCGGGCAAGACCGCCAGCACTTTCAAGCGCTGCAGCGTGCGCTTCTGTCCGGCGCGAAGATGTTGCGTGAGCGCATCGGCGGCAGCCTGCGCATTGCCCTTCAGAAGAAGACGAACGACCTCGCGATGCTCGCTCAACATACCCGCTTCCGGATGCAGATTGAAGGCATCGTAAAAGGCATGATTGACGATGAGCGGCATGTGCGCATGACCGATGGCCGCGCGTAATTTGCGGTTGCGCGAAAAACTCAGCAAGCTGTCGTGCAGCGTGGTTTCGATGCGATAGAGCGCTGCGGCATCGACGGAATCGGGCAGTGCAATCGCACGCTCGATCTCAACCAGCGCCGCTTCCAGTTGCGCGCGGGACAACGAAGGCGCGCTTGCCAGCAGCGCAGCAGGTTCGAGCAACACGCGCAACTCGTAGTCTTCCGCCACGGCACGCGCGGTAAGCGGTCCACATAGCCAATGCGAATACGCCGACTTCTCCACTAACCCGCGATCGCGCAAACGGTTGAGCGCCTCACGCACCGTGCCGCGACTCACGCCGAACGCTTCGGCCGCGTCGCTTTCGTCGATCCGAAAATGTCCGAACACGATGCCAAGCGAAATCACGCCTTCGAGCGCGTCGTAAATGCGCTCGCTATTCGAGGGAATGTCGAGCGGCTCGGGCGGGCGGTCGAAGCCGAGCGCATCTTCGGAAAGCGGCGCACGTAGCGGCTCCGGCACGCCGCCATCGGGATGCGCCACGAGATAACCGCGTCCGTCGAAGGTATGCAATAGGCCGCCCGCATGTAGCATCTCAAAGGCCTTTCTCACCGGCACGCGGCTCGTGCCGAAGATACGCGCGACGGGACCTTCGAGCAGCACGAGACCCGGCGCGATATTGCCGAGTGCAATCGCGGTCTTGAGATGATCGTGAATCAACCGGTAGCGCAGACGGCTGTCCGGTTCGATAGAGTCGACCGATGCCATCGATGCGTCTGCCGTGTCCTCTGCGTCTGCGAGAGGAGCGGTGGTTCGGGAAGCGCTTGCGCGTCTTGTCATCGTTGAACGAACTTCGCTGTCAGGACCGCATGAATTCGGTCCAGCGGCGTACGAGATAGTTATGCTCGTCCATCACCGAGTCCCACACGGCGACCCGGCTCATGCGCGAGACGTAATTGCCGCCGTCGCGCATCTGTCCGGCAGGCACGAGATGCTTGCGCGTCGGGCCGGGAAGGTCCTTGGGCGCTTCCCTGCCATCGTACCAGTACGCCCATTCCGCGTCGCTCATGTGCTCGCGCGAACGCTCCGGGTTCGAGATATAAAAGCCCTGACGCGCCATGGTCGCGCCTGCCCATCCTTCGAGCCACCAGTTGAGATATTCGTAGGAGGCATCGAGCATGCGTCCATGCGCGAGCCGCGATATACCGATACCGCCGAACCAAGCACGATACCCCTCACGCGGCCGCGCGAGCCGAAAGCGCAAACCGGCGCGTTCCAGTTCGACCGTCGCCGGCGACCAGATGCTTTGAATCACGACCTTGCCCGCGATCATCAATTGCGCGGCTTCGGCGAAGCTCGACCAGAAGCCCGCGAAATGACCGCGCCGTTTGAAGTCGATGAGCGTGGCGATCAACGCATCGATCTCTTCGATACTCAGGTTGCCGATATCCTCGAAGCGCATCAGCCCGCAGGCTTGCACCGCCAG
This sequence comes from Caballeronia sp. GAWG1-1, assembly GCF_023631465.1. Classification (NCBI taxonomy): domain Bacteria; kingdom Pseudomonadati; phylum Pseudomonadota; class Betaproteobacteria; order Burkholderiales; family Burkholderiaceae; genus Caballeronia; species Caballeronia sp. GAWG1-1. Next base: position 30,904 of record NZ_JALQDB010000043.1, on the reverse strand, counting down.
CGCGGCATCGATCGCGCCGATGGCCGCATCCGCCTGTAGCGCGACGCGTCCCGCAAGTTCCGGCGCAAGCAGCCATGCCCAGCTTTCCTCGCCTGCAAGGAGCGAAGGCGGCATGGCATCTTCGAGGTAGACGAAGCTGTCCGCATTGTGCGTGAGCGGCAGCATGCTGATGCGTTTGCTCGGCTTGCGCGCAAGCGATCCGTCCGTCTGCACGAAGAGGCGGTCGGCGGGCACGCAGCCCACGCCATTGCTCAAATTGCGTCCGGTATGTCCGGTGCGCGCAAGTGTGTTGACCTCGTCCCAACGACGAATGCGCGCGACATCGATAGGCTGCAACGCATGCGCGGGCCACAGGCATTCGATGCTATGAAACCATTGATCGTAGAGTTCGTAGCGGTCCGGGTGCATCACGCCTTCGCGCTGCACACTCGAACCGTCATCGACGATGAAGCGCAGTTTGATACCAAGGTCCTGCTCCGCGCGCTTGCGCAGATGTTCCTGTAGCGTGACGGATGTGCCGAGCACGCGCAGCTCGACCTTCGACGGATGCACGGCGGGCGCTTGTGGACCGGAGAGATTCGAGCGGACGGGATTCAATCTATGGCTTCTGTCTCGAGGTGCCGGCAAAAGCGCCGGTAGGAAGCAGCCACTGCGTCGCGATCCAGTCCTTCCGCAATGAATACGAGTCGCGAAAGCGGCGCGCCGCCGGGCCAAGCGTCGAGATGCAATACGGGATGCACGAGATGATGCACGGCATGCAGCACGACCGGTTGGGACTCGCCGCGAATGGCGAGCAGTCCCTTGACGCGCAGGATGTTATCACCGTGACGGTTGAGCAGCATGGTGAACCATAACGTGAACACGGGCCAGTCGGGTGCCTCGTCGAAATCGATAGAGAAGGAAGTCAGCGTCGAGAGGTTCTCCCGGTGTTGCGAAAGACGCGCCAATGGACGCTCGCCATCGTCACGTCGTGCGTTCGATGTCATGCCCGTGCGACGCACGAAGTCCGCGAAATCCGGCACATGCGCTGCAAGGCCGAGCACCGCGGATGCATCGTCGTGAACGGTACGGCGCGCCATGCTCGCGGCCGGATTCACGCGTTCGAGTTCGGCTTCGAGTGCCGCGACGTGAGCTTCATCCACGAGGTCCGTCTTGCTGATGAGTAGACGGTCCGCAGCCGCCACTTGCGCGAGCCATTCGGAATGCCGCTCGCGTTGCTGACGCGCGTTGACGGCATCGACCACGGTGACGACCGACGCGATCGAATAATGACTCGATACCACGCGATCGCCGAGCAAGGTCGCCATGATCGGCGCGGGTGTGGCAAGCCCCGTCGTTTCCAGCACCACACGCGAGAACGGCGGCACTTCACCGCGTGCGCGTCGTGAGAACAGGTGCGCAAGCGCGTCCTTCAACTCGCCGCGAATGGCGCAGCAGACGCAACCGTTGTCGAGCAGCACGGTCTCCATTTCCACCTTGCCGATCAACAAATGGTCCAGCCCGACTTCGCCGAATTCGTTGACGAGCACGGCCGTATCGCGCGCGGCATCGCCCTTGAGGACATCTGCAAGCAAAGTCGATTTACCGCTGCCGAGAAAGCCCGTCACGACGATCACCGGAATCACATCGTAGGCAAGGCTCATGGCGCGGTCTCGTCATCGGCGAAAAGTGTCAGCGGATCGAGCGGACGCCCGAGCATGCTTTCCGCGGCCTTCCATATCTGCATGAAGTCTTCGATCATCAATTGCGCGCCGGTCGGCGAAGAGAGTACGAACGATTGGCCGTGAAAGTCGGCAAGACGCAGACGAAACGTTTCGAGCACGCGGTTCGCATGCGCGACCTGCGCATAGCGCTGCGCGCGCGCATTCACGCCCGCGCCCGCCGAAACCGTATTCGACCAGTGCCGCCCGCCGCCAAGTAATCCGCACATGCCGCACATGAAACCTCCCTCTTAAGGCATGACGTCGCCGGAATTCGGTCCGAGCGTCTGCCCGACGAACAGGTTGCCGCCCGGATCGGAGGCGAGCAAGACCGCCGTGGGCGCAACTTCTTCCGCGCGGCCGAAGCGGCGCAGCGGCAGTTCTTTCGCCTTCATCTCCTTCCATGATGCGCTGATTCCATCGACGAGCGGTGTCTCTATCGGTCCCGGCGCAATGGCGTTGACGAGCACGTTGTCGGGCGCGGCTTCCAGCGCGAGCGATTTGGTGAAGCCGATCACGCCCGCCTTGGCCGCCGCGTAATGTGTGAGTTCCGCGCCGCCCTTGATGCCGAGCTGCGACGCCACGTTGATGATGCGTCCCCAGCGCTGCGCGGTCATCGAAGGCAATGCGCGACGCGAGCAGAGAAACACGCTGCGTAAGTCCACGCGCATCATGTCGTCCCACATCGACGTGGTGAGGTCCGTGCAGCGTGCCTGCGTGAGCATGCCCGCATTGTTCACGAGAATGTCGATGCCGCCATAAGCCTCGATACAACGATCCACGATACCGTGCGCGCCCGCCTCTTCGCCGACATCGGCGATCACGGTTTGCACTGTGACGCCGAGCGCGCGGCATGCGTCCGCTTGTGTGGCCAGACGCGCTTCGTTGAGATCCGCGAGCACGAGACGCGCGCCCGCTTCCGCATAAGCGAGCGCAATTGCCGCGCCGATACCGCTTGCCGCACCGGTCACGACCGCGCGACGGCCTTCGAGTGAAAAGGATGCCATGTGCTGTTGTTCCTGTGCGTGAGAATCAGCCGGGCCAGCGCACGGTGAGTCCGCCATCCGCGATGATCGACTGGCCGGTGATGTAGGAGGCGTCGTCGCTCGTCAGATAGCGAATCAGCGCGGCGATTTCTTGCGGCCTGCCGACGCGTCCGAGCGGAATGCCCTTCGCGGCTTCGCGCAAGCCATCGGGGCCGAGCGAATTGACTGCATCGAGCGATTGGGGCGTTTCGATCAGGCCCGGAATGACCGCATTACAACGGATGTTGCGCGGCGCGAGTTCCATCGCCACTGCGCGGCACAGTCCCGGCACGCCCGACTTCGCGGCGGAATAATGCGTGTGGTTCTCCCATCCATAGACACCACCCGCTATGGACGATATCGCGACCATCGCGCCGCCATCGGTCATATGCCGCGCTGCCGCACGGAAGGTGCGCATGACACCGGACAGATCGACATCGAGCATCTGATGCCATTGTTCGTCGCTCATCTCCGTGAGCGGCGATGCGCGCAGCAAGCCCGCATTCGCCACCGCATAGTCGATGCGTCCGAAGCGCGTAATCGCTTCGTTCGCGAAGGCTTCGACTTCCTCGGCGGAAGTCACGTCCACCGCGTGCATCACGCACTGACCGCCCGCCTTCTCGACTTCGGCTGCCGTGACTTGCGGGTCATGCGGGTCTCCAGGAAAGTATCCGCCGACCACGGCCACGCCGATCTGCGCGTATGCCACGGCCAGCGCTTGCCCAATGCCGCTCGCCGCGCCCGTTACCAATGCTGCTTTCACGAAAGACCTCCAGTGGAGTTACTTGATTTCGGTGGGATCGACATGACGCGCGAACAGAATCAGCACGCCGGAAAGGAAACACGGCAATGCGCCGAACCAGAGCGCCGCGTGCAGCCAGTCGCTACCGTGATTGAGCATCGAGGTGACGCCGACGCCCGCGAGGATCGCGCCGATGGGACCCATTGCATGGACGATCGAGCTGCCCGTGCCGCGAATGGCCGTCGGATAACTTTCGCCGATGAAGAACAGCGCCGCCGAATACGGTCCGATCAGGAAGAAGAGACCGAGGCTATAGAGCGCGACGACCACGCCCTGGCTGCTCGGACCATAAAGCATGCCCGCGAACGACAGACCACCGAGCATCCAGCCGATGGCGAGCGTGTTGCGCCGGCCGATCTTGTCGCCGATCCATCCGTGACTCAGATAACCGCAATAGCCGATCACGTTCGACAACACGAGAATCAGCAGCGAGCTTTCGAACGACACGTTATGAACGCGAGTGAGCACCGTCGTGCCGAGCACGCTGAACACCTGAATCGCGGACCAGTTCAGCAAAATGCCGCCGCCGAGCACGAGCGTCGCACGCAATGCGCTGCCGCGAAACGCTTCGGAAAGACCTGCGCGGCTGTGCTCTTCGTAGTCCACCGAATGCGTGCCCGCGAGACTGCGCGCCTCGCCGTCGTGACCGGCTTCGCGCAACTGTTTGATGCGCTTGTGCAGCAGGAATTGCGGGCTTTCCTTCAGACGCCGCGTCATGAAGAAGATGACGATGGCCGGGAACGTCGCGAAGATGAAGCACCCTTGCCAACCGATCCGCGGCAACAAGAGCGCCGTGAGACCGGATGCGATCAGCGCGCCAATAGGCCAGCCGCCTTGCACGAGGCTATAAATGAAGCCCTTGTTGCGATTGAGCTTCGGATCGTTGGCCGCCGAATACAGTTCGTTGAGGTAAGTCGCGTTGACGGTTTCCTCGGCATAACCGAGACCCGAGAGTGCGCGGATGAACACGAGCGGCCACTGACCCATTGCGCCGCCCACGACCGTCAGTCCCGAGCACAACGCCGCGCCCGCCACCGTCCACAAGAGCCCTGCCTTGCGGCCGAGACGATCCAGTAATGGCCCGATGGCGAAGGCGATCACCGCCGTGCCGATTGCCACCAGCGTGGCGATTTCGGCTTGCGAGGCGGCGTCCCAGTTGTAGTGCTTGCCGATCTCGGGCAAGAGCGTGCCGAACAGAATGAAGTCGTACACGGCAAACACCCACGCGAAAAAAGCGACCACGGTTGCGCGTTTTACGTCGCCGGGCGTTATCTGTTCGAGTTTGAAACTTGATGCCGACAGCGGGTTCGCTTTCGCCGGCGCGCTCTTGCTGAGCTCGGAAGGAGTCATGGGATGGGCTCGTATCGGTAGGGTCAGGACTTGCGTGGCTGGCGGCGCAGGAAGTCGTCGGCGATTTCATCGCAGGTGCAAAAGCGCACGCCTTCGTGCTTGCGGAAATGCGCGATCAGACGTTCGAGCATGAGCAATACTTGCGCGCGGCCGGATACATCGGGATGGATGGTGATGGGAAACACCGCGTAGTCGTGCTCGCGGTACACCCAGTCGAATTGATCGCGCCACATCTCCTCGATATCGCGCGGATTGACGAAGCCGTGACTGTTGGGCGCCTTCTTGATGAACATCATCGGCGGGAGATCGTCGAGATACCAGTTCGCGGGAATCTCCACGAGATCTGTTTCCTGTCCGCGCGAAAGCGGCTTCATCCACGTATCCGGATGCTTGCTGTAGTCGATCTTCGTCCAGCTGTCGCCGACGCGCACGTAGTACGGGTAGTAGTCGTTGTGCATCAGGCTGTGGTCGTACTTGATGCCCTTCTTCACCAGTAACTCGTTCGTCACGTTACTGAACTCCCACCACGGCGCGACGTAGCCCGTCGGCCGCTTGCCCGCGAGTTTCGTCACCAGGTCGATGCTGCGATCCAGCACGGCTTCTTCCTGCTCCGGCGTCATCGCGATGGGGTTTTCGTGGCTATAGCCGTGGATGCCGATCTCGTGGCCCGCGTCCGCAACCGCCTGCATCTGCGTGGGAAAGGTCTCGATCGAATGGCCGGGAATGAACCATGTGGTCTTGATCTTCTCGCGCTCGAAGAGCTTGAGAAGGCGCATGGAGCCGACTTCGCCCGCAAAGAGGCCGCGCGAGATGTCGTCGGGCGAGTCTTCGCCGCCGTATGAGCCGAGCCAGCCGGCGACCGCATCGACGTCGATGCCGAATGCTACGAGTATTTCCTTGGCCATCTGCTTTTCTCCTTTGAGCGCTGCGTTTTCGGTTCGAAGCGTTGCTTCGCTTTCACCGGGCACTTAAATGTACATCGTTGACAACATACGTTTACGATGCCGGGTACAAAAATATTCGGCAAATGAGGGATTACCCTTAGTAAAGATCTCGAAGATAAAAAGGGACGGGCGTGCGGAGGCGCGGTCCGTGCATTGAGCGCGGACCGGATTGAACGGAGGCGACGGCGAGGGGTTTAGGTTCGCGCGTGCAGCGTTAGTAAGGCATCGGCGAATGCCTCGGGTTTTTCTTGCGGCAGGTTGTGTCCCGCGCCTTCGACGACGCGATATTCAAAAGGTCCGCTGAAATGCACAGAGTGATGCGCGGTGCCGCCGGTGGACATGACACCGTCGTCCGCGCCGTCGAACGAGATCGTGGGAACGGAGATCGGCGGCGCCTTCGCGAGTTGCTGTTCGAGCGCGTCGTAACGCGGATCGCCATTCACGAGCCCATAGCGATGCCGATACGAATGGATCACGACATCGATGAAGTCTTCGTTGTCGAACGATGCGGCCGTCGCGGCGTAAGTGTCGTCGTCGAAGCGCCAGCTCGGTGACCATAACGTCCACAGCAAGCGGCAGAGTTCTCGGCGGTGCGCGGTCAGGCCGGCACGGCCGCGCTCGCCATGAAAGTAATACTGATACCAGTAGCGAAGCTCGTTTTCCGGCGACGACGGCTTGCCCGATGCCGCGATGTCCTGAATGTTGTAGCCGTTGAGCGTGACGAGCGCCCTGACGCGTTCGGGATGCAGCGCCGCGACGATGCACGCGGCGCGTCCGCCCCAGTCGTAGCCGCCGAGCATTGCGCGCTCGATGTCGAGCGCATCGAGCAATGCGAGCAGGTCAGCGCCCAACGCCGCTTGCTGACCGGAACGCGGGGTATCGGCGGAAAGGAAGCGCGTTGGACCGTAACCACGCAGATAAGGAACGATGACGCGTGCGCCTTGTGCCACGAGAAGCGGTGCGGCTTCATCGAATGAATGAATGTCGTAGGGAAAACCATGCAGCAACACAACGGGCCAGCCGTCTGTCGGCCCGGACTCTTCATAAGCGATATCAAGCAAGTCGGTCTCGATGCGGTTGATCATGCGCTTATCCTCGACGTAGACGTTCGATGACAGCTAGCGTATACGATCCGCATGATTCACGTGGCGCTTACGAGATATCGAACACGCTCGAAAGCGGATGTCATTCGCGATAGAGACTAAGCAATCCGCAAATGCTCGCTGATGTAGTCGATGAACACGCGCAGCTTCGGCGATGCATAACGCGTCGCCGGCCAGAGAATCCAGAATGTCACCGTCTGATCGATGTAATCGTCCAGCACGATCTGCAGCGCGCCGCTCGCAAGCGCATCGCGCACGAGAAAGGTCGGCACGAAGATAAGTCCTTTATCTTGCAGCGCCAGGAACGCCAGCACTTCAATGGTGTTGCTCACGAACGTCTGCGGCAACTCGGCCTCCGCTTCCGCCGTGCCGAGCTGAAACGGCCAGCGTTCGAGCTTGCCGGTGGCGGGAAACTTATGCAGCAGGCATGCGTGATTCACGAGTTCCGCCGGATGACGCGGCACGCCATGCTGCTTCAGATATCCGGGTGACGCGACGACCACTTGCCCGCATGAACCAAGACGCCGCGAAACGAGCCGCGAATCGTGCTGCGCGCCCGTGCGGATCACGGTGTCGAAACCTTCCTCGATGATATCGACCATACGGTCTGACAAATCGACATCGATTTCGATATCCGGATACTTCGCCATGAACCCGTCCAGCGCGGGCATGATGAGCGCGGACAATTGCGGCGTGCTGATTCGCAAACGCCCGCGCGGGCTGCCCGCTGCATTGGACAGTTCGGCTTCGGCGGCTTCGACTTCGCCGAGGATGCGCCTGCAACGTTCGAGAAAGAGCGCGCCCTCGGCGGTCAGCGTAATGCTGCGCGTGCTGCGATGAAAAAGCCGCACGCCGAGACGCTCTTCCATGCGTGCAATGCCCTTGCCCACCGCCGACGACGACACGCCCAATTGCCGTCCCGTCTCCGTGAAGCTGCGCGTTTCAGCGACTTGCACGAACATCGAAATGCCGCCTAGGCTGTCCATGAGTATCCCGAAGAACTGGCCGACTCGCGCGACGCGATCCGCCGATTAAGGAAGTTCTTGTCCGATATATTCGGAACCTTAGCCCATTTTTCTTCTGTCGTCCGGTTCATACACTCTCTTCAACCCTTAACTCCTGCCGTCGAGGAATTCGACGGTCATCCGCATTCCGGAGAGAGAACATGTCCAAACTTCATTCAGCCGTCAGAGTCGGTCCCTACGAGTTTTCGCATCGCGTCGTGCTGGCGCCGCTCACGCGCATGCGTGCCGAGGAAGGCGCCATCCCCGGCCCGTTGATGGCCGAGTACTATGCGCAACGCACGTCGAAAGGCGGCTTCCTGATCAGCGAAGCGACCATTGCCGCGCCGAACGGCAACGGCTACCTCGGCGCGCCCGGCCTTTACGACGACAGCCAGATCGAAGGCTGGAAGCAAGTCACGGAAGCCGTGCATGAAAGAGGCGGCCGCATCTTCCTTCAGCTTTATCACGCGGGCCGCCAGTCCAATAGCCAGTTGCAGCCGGATGGCGGCGCGCCGGTGGCTCCGTCGGCGGTATTGCATGGCGGCGTCGCTTATACGGAAGCTGGCTGGATTCCCAACACCCCGGCCCGCGCGCTCACCATTCCGGAAATCGCGCAACTCGTCGAGCGCTTCCGCACGGCAGCGGAGCGTGGCAAGAAAGCCGGTTTCGATGGTGTCGAACTGCACGCCGCGAACGGCTATCTCTTCGATCAGTTCCTTCAAGACGGCAGCAACATGCGCACCGACATCTACGGCGGCTCGTTCGAAAACCGCGCGCGCTTTCTGCTGGAGGTCACGCGCGCCGTCATCTCCGTGTGGGCAGCCAGCGCGTCGCGGTGCGCCTCGGGCCGAGCGGCACGTGGGGCGATATGTCGGACAGCAATCCCGAAGCGCTCTTCTCCTTCGTGGCGCGTGAATTGTCGAAGCTCGATCTGGCGTATCTGCACTTGATCGAACCGCGCGTGCTCGGCAATGTCGATGACGACAGCAAAGACCCCGCACCCGTGGCCGCGCAACTGATCCGCAAGCATTACGAGGGCGTCATCATCGCGGCGGGCGGCTTCAAGGGGCCAACGGCCGAAGCCATCCTGCAAGCAGGCGATGCCGATCTAGTGGCGTTCGGACGCGACTTCATCGCCAATCCGGATTTGCCCGAACGCCTTCGTAATCGGTGGCCGCTCAATGCGTATGACCGTCCCACGTTCTTTGGCGGAACCGAAGCTGGCTATACCGACTATCCGTTCCATCGCGCCGAAGCACGGGCCGCGTAAGCCGGACGCCGCCATGAACGCTACTTCCCCGCCGGTGTCTCTGACGCCACTCTGCTGGCTCGCGCTCGGCACGTTGCGGGGTTGCGCGGTACGCCTGTCGCGTTATCGCTCAATGCATGGTTCATGTGTCTCGGCTTCTCACTCGGTGCCGCGCTCGGGTCGATCACGCTGAATGTTGCGTCGTGACCGATCTTGGCTTGACCGCGTCGGTCTGCAAGATCGCGGCGTTCACGCTGACCTTGTGCGAAGCGGCGCCCGCCGCGGCATGACTAACGAAAGCGCCTGAAGAACGTGCGCATTTCGACGGCAAGAAGTTCGGGCTCTTCCATCGCGGCGAAGTGGCCGCCGCGCGGCATCTCGGTCCATTGCGCGACATCGAAGACACGTTCGAGCCATTCGCGCGGCGGCCGGCTCAATTCTTTGGGAAAGCGCGCGTAACCCACTGGCGGCAACACGCGCTGACCCGCAGCGAAACGCATGGGTTGCAGGCGGTTTTCGTAGTACATCTGCACCGCCGTGCCAATGCTCTGCGTGTGCCAGTAGAGCGAGAGATTCGTCAGCAACTCGTCCTTCGAGAAACTGCGCTCCACATCGCCGTCGCAATCGCTCCATGCGCGGAATTTCTCGCAGATCCACGCGGCGAGTCCCACGGGGGAATCGTTGAGCGATGCAGCAAGCGTCTGCGGCTTCGTGCTGTGCATGTGCGCGTAGGCGCCTTCTAGTGCGACCCACTCGCTTCGCGCGCGCACGAAGTCTTGTTCGGCATTATTCATCGGCGCGTTTGCGGAATCCACGGATGGTTCGTAAGAGCCCGGCAGAAAGTTGAGATGAATACCATCGACATGCCGTCGATGCCGTAACGCCAGCGCAACCGACACCGCCGAACCCAGGTCGCCGCCTTGCGCACCGAAGCGCTCGTAGCCTAGACCTTGCATCAGCGCGGCCCAGATATCGGCGACTTGAAACGCGGACGTGCCGGGCTGCGCGGGCGCGGCGGAAAACGCGAAGCCCGGCAGCGACGGCAGGATGACATCGAAGGAATCGGCCGGGTCCGCTCCGAACGATGCGGGATCGCACAGCATCTCCGTCAGCGCATGAAACTCGAAGAACGATCCCGGCCAGCCGTGCGTGATGATGACCGGATACGGCTTTGGACCCACGCCCCGCCGATGCACGAAGTGCACGCGCTGGCCGTTCACATCCGCAATGAATTGCGGTTGCCGGTTGAGCTCGCGTTCGGCGGCGCGCCAGTCGAACGTATCGGTCCAGTACTGCACGAGTTCGCGCAGCCACGCGATATCGATACCTTGTTTCCAAGACTCGGATGGCGTCATGGGTGGCCAGCGGGTATCGCGTAGCCGGCGGCGCAGGTCGTCGATCGCTTCGTCCGGAACGGCAATCTTGAATGGCTCGATGTGCATGGCGGGTCGCTACTCCAGCAAGGTCGGAGGTTCAGTGTAACTCGACCTTTTGCCGCGCTCCCGTCTTCTCGTGATTCAGGCAAAGCGCCGCCGCGAGGCTGATCGCCGCGTTGATCGCGAGCCACACGCCGACCATCGCGCTGCTATGAAACGTGTGCGTGAGCCATGTGAGGATGGCGGGCGTGAAGCCGCCCAGCACGGCCGCTGCGATAGCCTGCGCGAACGCATAGCCGGATGTGCGCGCATTGGGCGGCACGAGTTCGACCATGGCCGCGACCTGAACGGCGCTGTAGGCTGCATAGATGAACGAGAACCACAGTTCGACCACCGCGAACCTCAGCACGGTTGCATGCGTGGCGAGCCATGACATCAGCGGATACGCGGTGACGGCGGCCAGCAACGTGACGACGATCAGCACCGTGCGACGGTTGAAGCGATCGGCCACGAGCGCCATGATCGGCAGCCAGACGAGCACCGACAAACCGCCGAAGAAGAGAATGATGAAGCCCGCGGATGCGCCCAGATTCAGGCTCTTGATGAAGGTCGGCGCGTAAGTGGTGATGGTCTGCGAAGTCACAGTCGCCATCGACACCATGCCCATGCACAGCACGATGGTGCGCCAGTCCGAGACCAGGCTCGTGCAGATCTCGGACATCTTCGGCGCGCGCTTTCTGGCCGCGAACACCGACGTTTCCTGAAGACTCGACCGCAGCCAGAACATGACGGGAATGACCATGCAGCCGAGCAGAAGCGGCACGCGCCATCCCCATGCGTGCAGTTCGTCTTGCGTCAGCCAGTAAAGCAGAACGAGTCCGACGAGCGACGCCACCATCACGGAGATTTGCTGGCTGCCGGCTTGCCAGCACGTATAAAACGCGCGGCGTCTGGCCGGCGCGATCTCCGCGAGATAGACCACTACGCCGCCGAGTTCGGCGCCTGCGGAGAACCCTTGCATCAGCCGTCCAAGTAAGACGATGATCGGCGCCGCGATACCGATACTCGCGTAGGAAGGCGTGCATGCCACGGAGATGATGCCGAGCGACATCAACGACAACGCGAGAATCAGACCCTTGCGGCGCCCATGACGGTCCGTATAAGCGCCGAGCACGATAGCGCCCACGGGCCGCGCGAGAAACCCGAACGCGAAGGTCATGAGCGACATCATCAGCGAGATGTATTCGTTGTCGCTCGGAAAGTACGTCTGCGCGATGTATCTCGCGTAATAGCCGTAAATCATGAAGTCGTAGATTTCCAGCGCATTGCCGGCGACGACCTGAATGATCGGCTTGATCGCGACTCTCGATCTGTCGACGTCCGGCGCACTCACTGACGCGAGGCCTGGGCTTGCAACCGCGGAATCCTTCATCGCTACTCCTGTCGAAAAGCGTTCTTTCTGGCCGATGGAAACGTCAGGCGCGTGCGCCGATCTCCACTTCCTGCGCGGTCCAGCCCGCAACGCGGTCGCTGAGCGTGAGACCGAGACCGGGACGCGTCGGCACGAGCATGCGGCCATCGCGCGTTTCGAGCCGTTCGTTGAAGAGCGGTTCGAGCCATTCGAAATGTTCGACCCACGGCTCGCGTGCATAGCTTGCCGCGAGATGCACATGCAGTTCCATGGCGAAATGCGGCGCGAGCATGAGACCCGCGTGATCCGCGAGCGTCGCGACTTTAAGAAACGGCGTGATGCCGCCGACGCGCGGTGCATCCGGCATCAGATAATCCGCCCCGCGCAACCGGATGAACTCCCAGTGTTCCGACACGCTCGTCAGCATCTCGCCTGTGGCGATCGGTGTATCGAATTGCGTGGCGAGCGCTGCATGGCCTTCGGCGTCGTAGCAATCGAGCGGCTCCTCGATCCAGACGAGATTGAACTGTTCGAACGTTCGGCACATGCGTTGTGCGGTCGGACGGTCCCATTGCTGGTTGGCGTCGACCATGAGCGGGAAGGCATCGCCCAGATGCTTGCGCACGGTTTGCACGCGATGAATGTCGAGCGCCGAGTCCGGCTGGCCCACCTTGAGCTTGATGCCACCTATGCCTTTTTCGCGCGATATGTCGGTGTTGGTCATCAACTGATCGAGCGGCGTATGCAGGAAACCGCCGGACGTGTTGTAGCAGCGTACCGACTCGCGTTGCGCGCCCAGCAGCTTGGCAAGCGAGAGGTTCGCGCGCTTTGCCTTCAAGTCCCACAGCGCGACATCGAACGCGCCGATGGCTTGCGCCGCCATGCCGCTGCGCCCCACCGAGGCCCCCGCCCACGCGAGCTTGTCCCACAGCCGCGCGATGTCGCTCGGGTCCTCGCCGATCAGCACGGGCGCGATCTCCTTCGCATGCGCGAACTGGCCCGGACCGCCCGCGCGTTTTGAATAGCTGAAGCCGAGTCCGCGTTGACCATCGGCCGTTTCGATCTCCACGAAAAGAATAGCGATCTCGGTCATCGGCTTCTGCCGGCCGGTCAGCACCTTGGCGTCGCTGATGGGATTGGCGAGCGGCAAGAACGTGGACGCGACGCGAATCCACCTGATTGAATCGTTCGATGTTTCTGCGAGAAGCGAAGACGTTGCGTTCATGTGCCGATTCCTTGAATGACGAGTTCGAAGCCTTTAGCGATGAGTCGATAATACAATGATTGCGCAATCATTCAAGTTTAATTGATTGCGCAATCATCATGGTTTACGCTTAATGCACGAGTGCGAACGTCTTTGATCGGTGGGCCTTCATGGTCTAATCCAATGCGTGGCGCTTTGAAAAAAACGAAGTCGGGGAAATATGGCGAAGAAAGACGAAGGCATTCAGGCGACGGCGGAAAGCGTGACGCTTATCGATGTCGCGCGTGTGGCGGGCGTCGCGCCGATGACCGTGTCGCGCGCACTGAACCGGCCGGAACTCGTGCGCAGCGACACGCAGAAGAAGGTGCTCGACGCTGTTCGCGCGACGGGTTACGTGCCCAACCTGCTCGCTGGCGGATTGGCGAGCAGCAAAAGCCGTCTCGTGGCCATTCTGTTGCCGACCATTGCCAACTCCATCTTCGCCGACACCGTGCAAGCGCTGGTGGACCGTCTGACGGCATCGGGATATCAAACGTTGCTGGGCGTGACCGCTTATTCAATCTCGCGCGAGGAAGCGCTCGTCGAAGCCATTCTCGGACGCCGCCCGGATGGCATCGTGCTCGCTGGCACCAGTCACAGCAAGGCCACCGTCGCGCGGCTGGTGAAGGCCAACATACCCGTTGTCGAGATATGGGATCTCACGAGCAAACCTATCGATACGGTCATCGGTTTCTCGCACGAACAGGTGGGTAAAGAGGTCGCGCAACATCTCATCGCGAAGGGCTATCGTGACTTCGGCGTGTTGTCCGTGGACGATCCACGCGGTTTGCGGCGCTGCAAGAGTTTGATCGCGCAACTCGCGGCACAGGGAATCGAGAACACCGCGTTCGAGATAATGCCCGCGCCGGCAACGTTGCAGGCAGGACGAGAAGGCACGGCAAAGCTGTTGCAGGCACGGCCGCCGCGCATCGTCGTATGCAGTTCGGACACGCTCGCGCAGGGCGTGCTCGCGGAAGCCGCCAGCCGCAAGTTGAACGTACCGGACGATATCGCCGTGATGGGCTTCGGCGACTTGAGCACCGCCGCGCACGTGTACCCTGCACTCTCGACGGTACGTGTGGATGGCGCGACCATCGGCATGAAAGCGGCCGATACCTTGCTCGCGCGTTTTTTGCAGGGCCGCACGGGCGCCGTTTCCTCGCGCGTGAAGATCGACACGGGATTTACGATCATCGACCGCGAAAGCACATGACACGCCCGCAAGCAGCGGGGTATACGATAGTGACATCGTCCAATTCGTCGTCCATATTTACTTGGCTATCCTTACAGGATGGTCAAATAAATAACGGAGACATCCATGAGCGAACGTCTGTTCTTCCGCGCGGCTGGCCGCGCGATGTCGCTGCTATGCGCAGCGTATTTCGTTCTCGCCGCGCCGAACGTCTCGGCATCGCGAGGAGACGGCCGCGACGATGGATGGATCTCCACATGGACAGCAAGTGCCGATCGCAATAACAACCTGACCACGCCGCAGAGCTTCAATGCGTCGACGACGATTCGCCAGGTCGTGCACTTGAGCGTTGGCGGCGACCGCGTTCGCGTGCGTCTCACCAACGAGTTCGGCACGACGCCAGTAACGGTGGGACCGGTACATATTGCGTTATCCGTCGGCGGCGCGAAGATCGCGCCGAACTCCGACCGCACGCTTACCTTCGGCGGAAAGACCACGGTCACGCTTTATGCAGGTGCGCCGATTCTCAGCGATCCAGTAGATATCAAGCTGCCGCCGTTCGCGGACATTGCCGTGAGCTGCTTCCTGCCCGACGCCACGCAAGCACAGACCGTACATCAACTGGCCGTGCAGAACGCGTATGTATCGAGTGGCGACAACACCGCCACGGCCGATCAACCTTCTCCGCAAAAATACACGAACCGCTTTTTCCTGTCCGGCGTGCTGATCGATACCGACCGCGACACACCCGCCGTCGTGACCTTCGGCGATTCGATCACGGATGGCTACGCCTCCACCGTCGATGCGAACCGCCGCTGGCCCGACGATCTCTCGCAACGGCTGAATGGCGGCTCGGCGCGGCGCAGCTATGCCGTGCTGAATCAGGGGATCAGCGGCAATCGCGTGATCAAGGATGGCTCGGGCATCAGTGCGCTCGCGCGCTATGACCGCGATGTCCTCAGCCAGTCGAACGTCAAGCTGGTGATCTTCCTCGAAGGCATCAACGATATCGGCTGGCCTCAGACCGTGCTCGACCCGACGGCGGGACTCGTTCCGGCGCAGGACATCATCGACGGATACAAGCAGATCATCGCGCGGACTCATCTGCGCGGCATCAAGATCGTGGGCGGCACACTGACACCGTTCCACAACGCGCTGCAAGGCACGCCGAACCAAGGCTACTGGACGCAGCAAAAGGAAGCGATCCGTCAGACCGTCAATGCCTGGATACGTACGAGCCGCGCGTTCGATGCAGTCGTGGATTTCGATGCGGTGCTGCGCGATCCGGCGCATCCGATCGACATTCGCGCAGTGTATGACAGCGGCGATCATCTGCATCCCAACGATGCGGGCTATGCGGCCATGGCCAATGCTGTCGATCTCTCGCTGCTCTACAGGGCCGACGACGACCGCGATCACGATCACGATCACGACCATCATTGATTGAGGAACATGCGGACGCGCATCGCGCGCGTTCGCATTCGCGTCTTCCCGCGCACTACCCACCTGTCCGCGCTATCCTTCTGATTCGCCCATTCTTCGCATGGACCCCGCACGGCCTGTCGACCCTCATGCTATTAGCGCAAATCAGCGATCTCCATATCAAGCGGCCCGGCAAGCTCGCCTATGGACGTGTCGATACCGCCGCCTATCTCAGCCGATGCATCGAGCATCTCAACGCACTCGATCCGCGACCCGACGCCGTGCTGATCACGGGCGATCTCGTGGACTTCGGCGATACCGAGGAATACGCCTATCTACGCACGCTGCTGAATCCGCTTGCCATTCCGTATTACCTTTGCATCGGTAATCACGATGGACGAGAAGCGCTGCGCGAAGTATTCGGCGATCACGCGTATCTGCGAGACCAAGCGCGTTTTGTTCAGTATGCGTTCGAGCTAGGCGGCGTACGCATTGTCGTCGCGGACTCGCAAGACCCGCCACACGGAGGCGGCCGGCTGTGCGATGAACGGCTCGACTGGATTGCAGAGACGCTGGCAAGAAGCGCTGCGCAGCCGACCTTGCTTGCCATGCATCATCCGCCGTTCGACTGCGGTATCGAGCATATGGACGAGCAAAAGCTCGATGCCGCCGATGCAGCGAAGCTCGCGGCTATCGTCGCGCGTCATCCGCAGATCGAGCGTCTACTGTGCGGGCACGTGCATCGCGCCATTCAAATGCGCTTTGCCGGCACGATCGCGAGCGTGTGTCCGTCGACCGCGCATCAAGTCGCGCTCGACTTGCGCAAACGCGGCCCGTCCCGCTTCGTGATGGAACCGCCTGCATTCCAGTTGCATCGCTATGTCGCGGGCGAAGGGCTCGTCACGCATACGGCATTCATCGGCGATTACGGCGGTGCTTATCCGTTCTATGACGAGAACGACGCGCTCATCGACTAAGCGGTGCTTTTAGCGTCGCGCCATGCCGAGATCATCGGCTGCGTTCGACGCACTCGCCGCACGCTTGCCTTTGTTCCCTTCTTCGAGCGCGTTCAGTTGTTCGAGGCTCAGATTGCGCGTTTCAGGCGCGAGCCACACGGAGATCAGCAAGCCCGCGAGCGCGATGCCGAAGAAGAACCACAGCGCCGCACTCGCGCCCCACCACGCGACGAAATTGGGGAACACGAGTACGCCGAGAATCGAGCCGATGCGGCTTACGGAAGTCGCGAGACCCGATGCGCCCGCGCGCACGTTCGTCGGAAAGAGCTCGGTCGGATAGACGAAGTTGAGAATGCCGCCGCCCGAATTGGCGAACAGAACCGCGCAACTGAACAGCACGACTAGAAAGCCGAAGGTCGGCTTCGAGTTGAGCGCGAGCACGAGAAGCGCGGCGGAAAGCCCGGCAAACGACGTGATCAGCAGCGGCCTGCGTCCCCAGCGATCCACCAGATTCATGCCGATGATCGCGCCGATCATCCCGAGAATGGCGATGAGACCCGACCCGATGATGGTCAGCACGCGCGAGCCATGCGAGAACGGCGAGATGATGGTCGGCGCGTACATCGAGATGCCGTAATAGGCAGTTGCATAACAAAACCAGAAGCCAAGCACGAAGATCGTACGGCGCAGCATGGGCCTGGAAAAGAGCGATGCGAGACTGCCCTTCGACTCGACCTCGCGCGCAAGCACGACACGCTCGCCCGTTACCGCGAGCATGACGGCTTCGGCTTCCTCGTGACGGCCTTTGGATTGCAGCCAGCGCGGCGATTCCGGCAGCGTCATGCGAAAGAAGAACACGATCAACGCGAAGATGGCGCCCACGCCCAGCATGTAACGCCATGCGTTATCGCCGAGCGGCAGGCACGCAAGCCCCACGACATACGCGGCCACCGCGCCGACGAACCACATCGCCGCAAGAAAGGTGCCGTGCTGTCCGCGCTTGTGCCGCGAACTGAATTCGGCGACGAGCGTGGCGGAGATAGGATAGTCCGCGCCGATGCCCACGCCCAGCAAGAAGCGAAACAGGATGAGTTGCCACGCGCTCTGTGAGACGGCCGTCAAGAGCGCGAACAGCACGAACGCCAGCAGATCGACGACATACATGGCCTTGCGGCCGAAGCGATCCGTCAGCCGCCCGAGCCAGGCCGCGCCGATGAAGGCCCCGATGATCGCCGACGACACCACGAGACTCTGCACGCCCGCGCCGAGATGCCACTGCTTGATCACCGAAGGCAGCGCGACGGCGACGATCGTCAAGTCGAAGCCATCGAGGAAAGTGCCTCCGGCGGACAGCAGCGTGACCTTGCGTTGAAAGCGCCGGACCTGCTGTGAGTCCAGATGATCGAAGCTCATTGCGTGACTCCCATACGTAAGCGATTCGTCAGCGTGACGACTTGAGACGGACGAAAATTCGTGTGGCGCGAGTGTGACGGAGGTCTGTGACAGGCCGATGATGTCGATATCGTGTACCGCGCGTGAATCAGCGTATTCCCTCCCCTTCGAGCCATGAGCGGAACAGGACGACGAGTTCGTCGTCGGACTTCGCATCCGGCACGTAGGTGCAATAGCTCCGCGACGGCAGGCGCGGCTCGGCAAACGGCGTGACGAGACGGCCAGCGGCCAGATCGTCGGCAACGAGCGCGGTCGGTCCCATCGCAATGCCGAGTCCGTCGATGGCCGCCTGCAAGGTGAGATAAAAGTGATCGAAGGTCAGGATCGCGGCAGGCCGCAACGCGGGAATCTCCGCACGCGCGAGCCAGTCCGGCCATAAACGCGGGAGGCTCGACGTATGCAACAACGTATGCTGCCGCAAATCTTCCGGCGTGCGCAGCGCGACGCGTTGCATTAACGCGGGGCTGCACACAGGCACTCTTTCCTCGACGAGGAACGGCCGCATAGAGTAGCCATAGAACGTGTCGGGACCGCCGCGAATCACGATGTCGTGAATATCTTTAAGGCTCTCGACCGATGCGTTCGATGTCTCCACCTTGACGTCTACATCGAGATGCTCGGCGTGGAACTTCGCGAGCCTTGGAACCAGCCAACGCAACGTGAAAGTGGCGGGCGCATTCACGGACAGCGTGCGCGAAACCGTTCCAGGGTAACCGTATCGCGCAGTGGCCTGCGACAACTGCTCGAAGAGCGGACCGATTTCATCCAGGTAGGCCTTTGCCTTGGGAGTCAACACCACGCGCCGGTTATGCCGCTCGAACAGCGGTTCGCCGAGCCACTCTTCGAGCAGGCGCACTTGCTGACTGATTGCGCCATGCGTCACATGCAATTCGGCTGCGGCTTCCTTGAAGCTGGCAAGACGCCCTGCGGCTTCGAACGCGCGCAGTGCATTGAGCGGAGGCAGGACTCGTTTCATTCGAAAGAGTTTATCTAACGCGAGCGGCCAATTTAACTGGTTTGCCGCACGCTCACAAGATAGATAACCTGCTTACATCCCTCTTTCGCGTCCTTAGCCTGGATTCCGCATGCTCAGTTATACCGGCGGTCTCGTCCTTATCGCCGCCGTGCTTCACGCCAGTTGGAACGCGATGTTGCATGGCAATCGCGACCGCTTCCTCTCCATGACGTGGATGAGCATTGCCATCGCGGTGGTCTCGACCATCGTGATCGTTTTTTTGCCGATGCCCGCTTCCGCCGCGTGGCCATGCATCGTTGCATCGGGGCTCGTGCATATCGTCTATAACGTGAGCCTCGTGCGGTCGTATCGGCGAGGCGATCTCGCGCAGGCTTACCCGATTGCGCGTGGTTCGTCGCCGCTGCTCGTCACGCTCGGCGCAGCGCTCTTCGCGCACGAGGCCATCGGGCCGCTGCATGCGTTCGGCATCGTGATGATCTCGGGCGGCATCATCTCGCTGGCGCTGCAAGGTAGCCACGTATCGCGCGCGGGTGCGTTGGCGGCATTTCTGACTGGCGTGACCATCGCGGTCTATACCGTGATCGACGGTATCGGCGTGCGCTTGTCGGAGGGCAACGCGCTTGCCTATACCGCGTGGATGTTCATGTTCTACTGGCTGATGCCGCTGCTCTTCATGGCGACGCGCGGACTCTCTGCACTATGGACGCCGATACGCACCGCCCCGATGTCGATCGGCTCATCGCTTGCGGGCGGGTTGGTATCGATCGGCGCATATGGCATCGTCATTTGGGCGATGCAGTCGGGCGCGATGGGCGCGGTATCGGCATTGCGCGAGACGAGCGTGGTGTTCGCGGTGCTGATCGGTAGAGTGTTTCTGCGTGAAGCGGTCAGCGTGAAGCGCTGGCTCGCATGCATGATCGTCGCGGCGGGCGCGATATGTCTCGGGCTTTGACCGCTCGCTTCCAGTGTCGCTTCTTTCGTCGCTTCAGTCGAAGTCGATATGACCGCTTCGTCTCAGCTCATCCAGCCTGAAAATTTGCTGCGGCAGCACGCGCCCAAGCGATAGCGCGGGAAGATCGTCGAGGCTGAAGAATCCGACGGCACTCGTTTCCGCACCGATGACCTCGCCCGCCTCCACGATCTCGCCGAGAAAAATCAGCTTCCAGATGTGAAAGACCGATGGTGGATGCGGATGTCTGTCTGCATCCCAAACCGCGAGCAAGCGCTGAATCTTAACCGTATAGCCACTTTCTTCCCGCACTTCCTTCGCCGCGTTCTCGGCGGGCGAAACGCCTATGTCGGCCCAGCCGCCTGGAAGCGACCACATGCCGTCCGCCATTTCTCGCACGAGCAGAATCTGCCCCGTTTCATTGAATACCGCGGTACGCACATCGAGCTTTGGATTGGCATAGCCTGTTTCGAACGCGAAAAGTTCGGCTATCTTGGTCGAATCAGTCGATGAGAGCGCGGCGAGTTCAGCGTGCGCGATCTGCGCGATCTCATCGTAACGTTCGGTATCGAAAACGCTCGTTGCGTAGTGCAATCCGGTTTGCGCCAGTGCAAGCAGGCGGCGAGCGCGTTCCAAAGATGCCATGTAGTCGGTTCCAATGCGGCCTCAGTTCACGTCAAATGGCCTCTCACGAATTGCAAGGAGCGGCGTGCGCGCTCGTCCATTTGTTCGTCTGTCGCACCGTTCGACATGTCGCGCCAGACTCCCACTGCGCGGCTCACGTTTCCGCCCTTGCGCATGAAAGGCTCCATGACGATTGTCCCGTCATATTCGATCTCTTTCAACGCGCCAAAAATCTCGTCCCACGGCAGACGCCCTTCGCCTGGCGGCAAGCGGTTCGCTTCGCCCAGATGGAAGTGTCCGAGCTTTCCCTTGCAGGCGAGGATTGCATCGCGAAAAGAGTGCTCTTCAATATTCATGTGGAACGTGTCGAGCTGCACCTTGCAGTAAGGGTTGTCGACCGCATCGCAGAACGCGAGCGCTTCGCGTGCATCGTTGGCAAGCCATTGCTCGAAGCGGTTGACCACTTCCAGCGCGTAGATGATCCCATAGCCTTCCGCTACCTTGATGACGCGACGCACGCTGTCCACGGCACGCTCCACGTAGGGACGCTTGTCCGTCATGCCGGGCGGCGGCGATTGCGGCCACGCGCAGAAAGTGAGTCCCGCGAAAACGGCCGCACCGAGCATATGGCAATCGTCGAGCAAGCGCTTGACGTACTCCGTGCCTGCATCTCTCACGCTTTGGTCGGGAGAGGCGAAATCGTACTCGGGCTTGAGACCGATACAGCACATCACGGTGAGGCCGAGATCGTCGGCGACGGTCTTCAGTTCGCGCTTCTTCGCATCGGGAAGATTGTTGAATTCGCCGAGCGAAATTTCCATCATGTCGAAGCCCAAGCCGGATATGCGCTTCGCCACGGCCGGAAAATCGACCAGCCATTCGGTCGACCAATACGTGTAGAACATGCCGACTTTATTCAAGGCACGACTCCTTTGATGTTTGCCTGACTTGCTAGGCCACGAAGCCTTTTGGCTTGACCTCGGGATGCGCGGGGTCAGCATGTTCGAGCGCGGCCAGCGACATGATGCGTTCCTCGGAGGCGTCGTCGAAGCCGACTTCACCCGCAAGCTGACCGCCCCGCATGACAAGGATGCGGTCGGAGATGGTCAGTATCTCCGGGAGGTCGCTGGAGATAACGAGAATGGCGAGACCTTCTCGGGCAAGTTCGCGCATGAGCGCGTAAATCTCGGCTTTAGTGCCGACGTCCACGCCGCGCGTGGGTTCATCGACGATCAGGACACGCGGTTTCGACGCGAGCCATTTCGCCAGCACCACCTTCTGCTGATTGCCGCCGCTCAAGAGACCCACGAGTTGTTCGACGGTCGGCGTCTTGATGTTGAAGCGCCCGACGTAACTGTCGATCATGCGCGCTTCCTGCAACGGGCGAATGACCGTGCCCTTCGAAAGACGCCCAAGCCCCAGCGCAGCGAGCGACAGGTTGCTGCCCACCGACATGCCGAGCACGAGCCCCTGATACTTGCGGTCCTCGGGCACGAGCCCGATCCCGAGCTTCATTGCATCGCGAGGCTTCGCGATCCTGACCGGCTTGCCCTCGATGGTGACGTTGCCATGCTTCGGCGGCGGCGCACCGAAGATACCCATCGCCACTTCGGAACGTCCCGCGCCGATCAGTCCGGCAAGTCCCACGATCTCGCCGCGTCGCAACGAAAACGATACGTCGCGATAACGCTCGTCGTCGCCCAGACCATCCACTTGCAGCACGATTGGCTGATGCGCGTTATCGGGCTTGATGCGCCGTACTTCGGCGAGATCGCGGCCCACCATCAGGCGCACGACTTCATCGGGCGAGGTATCGACAAGACGCGCGGTACGCACGTGCTTGCCGTCGCGAAGAACGGTCACCGCATCGCAGTTGTCGAACACTTCGCGCATGCGATGCGAGATATAGAGAATGGTCACGCCGCTCGCGCGCAGTTCGTGAACCACTTTGAAGAGCGTCAGGGAGTCGGCTTCGGAAAGACTCGAAGTCGGTTCATCGAGAATCAAAAGACGCGGCTCGTGAATCAACGCCTTGCATATCTCGATCAACTGCTGCTGCGCGATGGTGAGATCGCCGAGACGCGTATCGGGATCGAGTGCGATGCCAAGCCGTTTCATCGCGGCCTTCGCTCTCGTCAACAGCACGCCGCGATCGACCAGCACGCGCGCCATGCGCGGCTCCGCGCCGAGAAAGATGTTCTCGGCAATCGTCATGTTCGGCGCGAGCATCAACTCCTGAAAGACGATGGAGATGCCCTTGGCGGCGGCATCGCGCGTACTCGAAAACTCGACCTCCTGACCGTCGAACATCATGCGTCCCGAGGTCGGCGCATGTGCCCCTGCGATCACCTGCATCAAGGTCGACTTGCCCGCGCCGTTCTCGCCCATGACCGCATGCACGGTGCCGGCCTCGACATTGAAGGACACTTCCTGCAGCGCTTTCACGCCGGGATAGGTCTTCGTTATCTGCTCAACGCTCAACAGCACGGTCATGGCAGCACTCTTTCTCACGAATGACGCGGGGCGCAGCGCGTGGCCAGCCCCGCGCGCGGTTCATTTACCGCCGACGAATTTATCGACGTTCGACGAGTTGACGATATCCACGCCCGTATCCGTGACCGGCGGCACCTTGCCACCCTTGGTCAGCGCATCGAGTTGCTTGACGGATTCAGTGCCCATCGTGAGCGGCCGCTGACCGATCAGCGTCGTCGCATAACCTTCCTTCAGCAGCTTGATCTGCGATGGCAAGGTATCGAACGAAACGATCACGAACTTGCCCGCCTTGATATCGGCAGCCTTGTTGCGAACCGCGCGAATATAGGCCTCGGGCGCGAACATGGGCCAGCCGCCAGCGAAGAAGATGCCGTCGAGTTTCGGGTTCTTCGCGAGCATGTCCTGAATGAGCTGCACGCCCGTGCTCGAATCGTCGTTGCAGGCGAAAGGCGAGCCCGACACTTCCTTGAAGTCGCCATTGAGCTTCGACTTGAAGCCCTTGATGCGCTCGTTGAGATTCGCCGCCGACAAGCCGCCTGTCAGAACCGCATACGTGCCGCCCTTGGGCAGCGCCTTAGCAAATGCTTCGCCCGCCGCTTCGCCGCCTGCTTCGTTGTTCGTGCCGATGAAAGCGATGCGCTTGGACTTCGGTGCGTCCGAGTCGAAGGTCACGACCGGGATGTTCTTCGCCAATGCCGCGCTGATGACGCCGCTGATCGAATCCGCATTGTTCGGCGCGATGGCGATACCCGCGACCTTCTTGGTGATCAGATCGCGCACGATACGGCCTTGTTCTGCGTCGTCGAGCTGGGCCGGGCCGGTGAACAGACATTCGGCGCCGATCTTCGCGGCTTCTTCCTTGCAGCCTTTTTCCGCGTCGGCATAGAACGCGACGCCGAGCGCTTTCGGTACGACGGCGAACACCTTCTTGTCCGCCGCCTGCGACTGGGCAATGCCTATCCCGAGCAGGAGCGTAGCGGCTACGGCACTGAGCATGGTGCGTGTCATGGTCTTCTCCAGAGTCGTTGTAATACAGCTTTCATCGACGTCGCCAGACGCCTTTTCTAAGTTGATCGATAAACACGGCAAGAACGATCACCGAACCGACGAACACCCCTTGCCAGTAAGCGTCCGTGCCGAGCAGAACGAGACCGTTGCGCAGCACTTCGAGAATGACGGTGCCGACGAATACGCCGATCACGGTACCTTCGCCGCCGGACAACGCCGTTCCGCCGATGACAGCCGCCGCGATCACGCTCAGCTCCTTGCCCAATCCTTGATTGGAGATTGCCGACGAGAGATAGCTCACTTCGATGATGCCCGCGAGACCCGCGAGCACCGACGACATCACGTAGACGCTCATCTTCAGGCGGTCGACGTTGAGACCGGTGAGCATGGCCGCGCGTTCGTTGCCGCCTACCGCGTATAACTGGCGGCCATAGACGGTACGCTTCAGAACGATGGCGGACACGATGGCGAGCGCCACGAAAATCAGAAACGGTACGGGCAGATCGAGAAAGTCGCCGCCGCCGAGGGCAAAAAACGAATCGCCGTCGGGACGAAAGCCATCGATAGCCTTGCCGCGCGTAATGACGAGCGCCAACGCCCGCGCAATGCTCATGGTGGCAAGCGTAGGCACGAAGGGCAGCATGCGCAGTTTGGTGACGCAGAAGCCGTTGAAGAGGCCGACGCACGCGGCTATGAGCAGCGTCAGCACGCAAGCGAGAAACACAGGCATGCCGGCCTGCATCATCGCGGCTGACGCGACGGCGGCCAGTCCCCATACACTGCCGACCGAGAGATCGATGCCGCCGGTGATCATCACCGCTGCCTGCCCCAGCACCACGATGCCGATGAAGGACAGGTTGCGCGCGTCGTTGAGAAGGTTGCCCTTGCTCGCGAAGTCGGGCGCGAAGATCGACAGAAGCACGACCATGATCAGCAGGGCGCCGACGATACCGGTTTCGCGCGAGTGCAGCAATTGAGCGGCGAACCCGCGACGGGGTCTCGCCCGCTCGCTGGCTGCCAGCGTTGGCTTGCTCATGGTGTCGCCTCCAGTGCCTCTGTGCGCCCGTCGCGTGTCATGGACAAGCTGTTTTTGTGCTGAAAGAGTTTAGTTTCGGGTCGAAACCCAGTCAAAGCGGGTTTTCCCTGCCGGGCTTGAAGCGCGATCCGGTTCACCTATGAACCTGCTTTCAAATATTGGATTCCTTAGTTTTCATTCGATCACTTTGCCTGCGTATGCATGCGGCAGGTCTCCGCATAAACACGGATTACGTCGCGGACCTTGCTGTAAATAAGGCTCATGGGCGATGCATCGATCGACCCCCGCCTCACCTGCCAGTATTGCTCCGGCAGATAGCGGCTGATCAGGTTTTCCCGTATGCCGATGTTCGCGAGGTTCGCCACCAGCTTGCGCGTCGCCTCATCGATATCATGGTCGGACCAGTAGTAGCGCACGCGGTCGCTATAGCTATAGGTTCGCAGCAACCGCTTCTCCTCGTCGCTGCCGTGATAGTACTTCTCCCAGTTGTTGGGTTTCTCTCGCATCACGCGTTCGACTATCTCACGCAGATTCGACCGGACATTCGGCGCGAGGAGTTCGCACTCGATGTCCGCCAATGCATAAAGCGCTTCACGCAAAGCGAAGGTTACGCCCGGTCCCACCTTGAGAATGGCGAAGCCATCATCGACCAGCGCCGAGAGCGCTTCGGGCTTTTGATAATCGGTGGAATGCGCTTCGAACACGATACCGGGTAGCCTTTCGAGCACCTTGGAAAGTCCGCTTGCAAGCGCGGGAGCGTAGTCGACGACCCTCGTATGATCGAACTCCACGCCGGGTTGAACGACGAGTCCCACCACACGCTCCCACGCCGCGCCGAGTCCGCGTGCATCCCAAGCCTTGCGATGCACGGCGACGGTATCGAGCGCAGCGCTCGCGTGCGTAACTTCCACGGTGGCGAGTTCTTCCGATGCACCGCCCGGAACGGGCACTTCAGTGCCGATGATATACACCGGACCTTCGGCGAGCCCCACGCGCGCGGCAGCCGCTTCGGCAACGGCGCACATACGCGCGGCACGTTCGGCCACGACCTCGTCGGATAGACGCGCGGGGTCATCGGCGCAGGGCATGCTTGCATCGAGATGGAGCTTTCTGAAACCTGCGGCGGCGTAAGCATCGATCAAGGCATCGGCGCGTTGCATGGCATCTTCGGCAGGCAGATTACGCCATGCGTTAGGGCCTAAATGATCGCCACCGAGAAGCAATCTATGGCGATCAAAGCCCATGCGATCGGCAAGGCCATGCACGAAGCGAACGAAATCCGCAGGCTTCATGCCGGTGTAACCACCATACTGATCCACCTGATTCGATGTCGATTCCAGGAGCAAGGGCGTGTCGTCATCGAGCGCCTGCTTCATTGCGGCTTCGATCACCCAGTGATGCGCCGAACAAATCGAATAGATGCCTTTCAGGCGCCCGGCGGCGCGCTCGTCGCCGGTCAAGCGCGTGACGATGTCAGTCATGCTTTGCCTCCGATGTCGCGGCGATGAACGCATCGAGTTCGGCAAGTGTCGCCGTGCCTTCCATCGGACCACGGAACGTCACGGCCCGCGCGCCCGCCGCGCTTGCATACTCGAGCGCGCGCTCCACGGAAAAGCCCTGCGCGCGGCACGCAATGTATGTCCCGCCGAAGCAATCGCCCGCGCCGGTAGGATCGACCTCCGTAACCGACAATGCCGCGAAGTGGCTCGCGTGATTGCCGTCGTAATGACTACAGCCGTCCTTGCCGCGCTTGATGACGACCTCGCGCACGCCGCGCGCAAGCAGTTCGTCGATTGCGCCTTGCTCCGTTCGCGCATTCGCAAGCAGCATTACTTCGTGGCCGCTCGGAAGAAACACATCGGTGTAGTCGAGAATGAAGTCGAGCGCCTCGCGCATCTCCGGAATGCGCAGCATTTCCTTGCGAATGTTTGGATCGAAGCTAACCGTACCGCCGTTTGCCTTCACGGTCTCGATCACCTTCTTCATCGCCTCGATGATGCGAAACGAGAACAGCGATGAGCCCATCACATGAAAGTGACCACACTCTTTCAGCAAGTGCTCGCGGATCTCGCCGACTGACAAATGCCCCGACGCGCTATTCGCAATGTTGTAGATGAAGTCGCGGTCGCCGTCTTCGCGATACGTCACGAAGGCACTACCTGTCGTCGCGGATTTGATCACGGAGATGCCCGACACATCGACGCCGTCGTCACGCAACCGTTCGACGTTGAGCACGCCGAAGTCGTCGTCGCCGACGCAGCCGATGATCGCGCAACGACTGCCCGACTTCGCCACCTGATCGATGAAGATGGCAGGCGCGCCGCTCGCATACGGTCCCATCAACGTGCCTGGCCGGCGAAACGACTGCCCGATTTGAGTCGCCAGGATTTCGACGAGGATCTCGCCCATCGTTACGATGTAGCCGGTGCGGCCGGCCTCTTGCGCTTGAGCTTGAGCTTCGTCCATGGCGTTCTTTGGTCAGGATGCCAACAAGGCAGATTGACGTTCAGGGCGTACCGCGCTTTCAACTTAATTCTGCCTAAACTCCAGAATGCCGCTATCCCTTCGCTGCAATTGCAGACCGTTGCGCGACACGGTGTCGAGCGTCGGCGAATCGATACCGTCATCCATTATCAACGTGTCGATATCTGCCACGCTTGCGAAGACTTCGCCGTTGCGCTCGTCGAGCAGCGGCTGATAAGCGACGACGACCGTCCGCTTGGCCGTACGTCTTGCCGCTTGCGCAACGCGCGCCTGTGCAGGGTCGGCAGCCAGCAGATTGCCATCGCGATCGAGCCCCGACGCCTGAAGAATGCACAGATCGAGCGAATGACGCGCCACCGATGCCTCGGCGTCGGGTCCAGTCATGGCAGTTGCGCCATGCTCCAGTTGGCCGCCGGTCAGAAGTAACTCGCAATGCAGAAAGCGCTGCGCCATGCCGCCGACCGCGACGTCCTGCACGAGAAGCGACAGGTTGGCGCGGTCCGACAAAAACGGAATGATCTTGTGAATGATCTCTCCCGCTCCCAGCAAGAGTGCTTCGTGATCGCCCACGGCTTCAGCGGCAATTCGCGCGATCATGCTCTCGGACGCCTTGCGCGTGGCGCCATCCGACGCCGGCACGAGAATATCGTCGCCCGTTTTCTGCACGAGATAGCGCGCCTTGCCAAACGAGCGCAGCAAATAACGCTGCTGCTCGAGATACGTCAGATCACTTCGAATGGTGACGCTCGAAACGTCGAACGCCTGACTGAGTTCCTCGACAGACACTTCGCCGCGCTTGCGCACAAGCTCGACGATCTGTAGCCGCCGCTTAAGCGAACTCTTGTTGGTGAGCATCGAATCGTCGAGTCGAAATGTCTTTTGTTCCGTAAGAGTCTAGTTTCGATTCGAAAGAACGTCAAAGGCATTTCCCTTCGTGATCCGTAGGTGTTTTCCCGCTTGGTACTTAGCGGTTTTTTGCTAATGCGCCGCGCAATGTCATTACCGTGCTCGCGACGCTCGCCACGAATTTGCCGTCTTCGCGCTGAATGTCGCATCGGTAATGACTGATGGTCCTGCCGCGATGCTCGGCCCATGCGCGCGCCGAAAGCCTCGATTTCCACACGGGGCGCAGAAAGGTCGCCCTCAGGTCGATGCTCGTGAAGCTCTCCTCGATGTCCATCACAGTGGAATGCGCCGTGCCGATAGCCGCATCGGCGAGTTCGCACAAAAGACCGCCGTGCACGGTGCCTTGTTGATTGCCGTGAATGGCGCAATCGGCATCGAGCTCGATAACGGCCAGCGCTTCGCCTATTTCGACGATGCGAAACTTGAGCAGCGCCGATATCGCGGTGGGATAACGCATGTGCGTGACGGTATCGGCAGTGAGGCTGCCGTCTAGTTGACGCTTCAGGAACTCGAGGACGGGAACGTGGCGGTGTGCGCTATCGGTCATGTCGGCTCCAACTCGGTGTTTTGCCGACAATAATCGCTTAAACTAGGACAATCAAATAATTGTCCTACATACACATGAGCGCAACGACACAGGTCAGGAAAGTTGCAGCCACGCTCGAAGCCGATATACGCAATGGCAAACTGCACCCGGGAGCGTTGTTGCCCACGCATCGGCAGCTTGCCACGCGTTACGGCATTGCCATCGCGTCGGCGACCAAGGTCTATGCGGAACTGAAGTCGTTGGGTCTAGTTGTCGGCGAAACCGGTCGTGGCACCTTCGTGCGCGACCGGCCGCAAAAACGCGAGTGGGATATCGGCGATGAAGCGCGGCTTTCTGGCAGCGCCGCCGATCTGTCGTTCAATCATCCAACGTGGCCGGGTCAGGCCGACCTATTGCGCTCGATGTTGCGCGAACTCGCATCTTCAGGCGACCTTGCCGCGCTCATGCGTCAGCAACCGCCTGGTGGCCGGCTTCATGAGCGCGCCATTGTCGCCAAGTTTCTGGCCAAGGCGCGTGGAATTCGCGTGGAAGCCGAGCAAATCTTCTTAGTGCTTGGCGCGCAGCAAGGTCTCGACATCACGACGCGCGCACTGCTCGAGCCGCACGATTCCGTTGCGGCTGACGCGCTGACTTATCCGGGATTCAAGATGCTCGCGCATACGCAAGGCCGCGATGTGCACGCGATCCCCGCCCTGGATGACGGTCCCGATCTCGACGCGCTCGACAAGCTATGCCGCCGTCACCGCATACGCGCGATCTACACCATGCCGACCGTGCACAATCCGCTCGGCTGGGTGCTGTCGGCTAAAAAGCGTCATCGTCTGGTCGAGAGCGCACGGCGTCACGACTGTATGTTGATCGAAGACGCCGCCTACGCGTATCTCGTGAACGACGCACCGCCGCCGCTCGTGGCGCTGGCGCCTGAGCGAACGGTGTATGTATCGAGCCTGGCCAAGAGTCTCGCAAGCGGCCTGCGCTTTGGCTTTATTGTCGCGCCAGAAGACTGCACGAGCCGCATCAAGGCCACGATCCGCGCAAGTTACTGGAGCATGCCGAGCATAGTCACTGCGATAGCCACGCGCTGGATGGCCGACGGCACCGTCGCGCGGCACGAAGTCATGCTGCGCCGCGAAGCGCGCCGCAGACAAGCGATCGCGCGAGACGTGTTCGCGAACATGGAGATGCTCGCGCACCCGTCCTCGCTGTTCCTCTGGCTACGCTTGCCAGAAGACTTGCGCGCGGATCGCGTAGCGACGGCGCTGGCTTCGCAGGGCATCGCCGTATCGAAAGCAGAGTCTTATGCGACGACGCGGCATGCACCGCGAGCCTTACGTATAGGCTTGAGTTCAGTGTCCATGGAAACGCTCGAACACGTACTGAAGCAGGTACGCGACACCATCGAGCACTTTCCAATCTGAGCGCTTTGGCCTTTAGACAAGTGCCTCGGCTTGACGCGTGCGCGGCAACATGCGTTCGAACTCACGCTTGACGATGCCGTAGCATTCGCACGCACGCTCTTCCAGACCGGCGCGGTCGAGCACCTTGATACAGCCTCGGCTGTGATGGATCAGGCCCGCGTCGTGCAGCTTGCCTGCGGCTTCCGTCACGCCTTCGCGACGCACGCCGAGCATGTCCGCGATCATTTGCTGCGT
>NZ_JALQDB010000042.1:0-479 GCF_023631465.1 Caballeronia sp. GAWG1-1 | reverse complement strand
GCGTCGTGCAGCTTGCCTGCGGCTTCCGTCACGCCTTCGCGACGCACGCCGAGCATGTCCGCGATCATTTGCTGCGTCACGCGCAACTGAGCCGACGGGGTGCGGTCCGTTTGAATCAGCAGCCAGCGGCACAGTTGCTTCGAAAGCGAATGGTGACGATTGCAAGCGGCCGTCTGCGCGACTTGCGTCAGCAGGGCTTGCATATACAGCAGCATCACACGACGCAGAAAGTCCGACTTGCCGAAGTGTTCACGCAAGGCGCCCGCGCTCATGCGATACGCAAAACCCGCGCACTGCACTTGAACGCGCGTCGGCATGGTGTCGCCGCCCGTGAGCACCGGAACACCCGTCATGCCTTCACGGCCCACTGCCGCGACTTCCACCGAGCCGCCGTCTTCCATCGTATGCAGAAGCGAGACGATAGCCGTGGTCGGGAAGTACACGTGGTGAATGCGTTGTCCGGAATCGCAAAGCAACTG
>NZ_JALQDB010000041.1:0-73867 GCF_023631465.1 Caballeronia sp. GAWG1-1 | reverse complement strand
GTATGCAGAAGCGAGACGATAGCCGTGGTCGGGAAGTACACGTGGTGAATGCGTTGTCCGGAATCGCAAAGCAACTGTTCCGTGCGCAACTGGACGAGTTCGAGATGAGGAGCGATTGCTTGCCATTCTTGCGCCGGAAGCGCGCCCAACAAATGGTTGCCGTGCAGGTCTGATTGAAGGCTCAACATGATTTTGACTTTTTGGTCTGTGCGCATTGCGCTGTGCTTTTTTCTGGCCACTTGAGGTTTCGTGATCGCATCTGACGGCGATCATCAAAACCTCAGGGCCAGCCCCGTAGCACCGTTAGCCGCTTGTTCGATTCCCGTTCGCGACTATTTACCGTGCTTTGTCATACATAAGCGAGAGGCGTGCCAGGAGCCCTCAATCCTCATACCAGCAAGGCGTCAGCCGGAATGTGCCGGGCCATACGAAGTGCGGGCGATGAAAAATGATTCAGTTTCGAACACGTTAAATCGCCGCCTAATGATCCTGCTTACATTTCAAGCGTCTTTCAGTGTTTCGCGAATACCGGTTTTAGCGTTTGCGCGCCTTTATCGGCCAGTGGAGCTTTTTTAATGGCCATGTTTTTGAGCCCGTTAAAGACTTGCTTCAAAATTGTTGCAGTGCTGCACGATAGATGCGCGCTGAAACCAAAATAGGGAAGAACTAGACTGCGGAATGCCCCGCCAAGGCAGGCGGTGCAAGGAATTGCGGCATCTCGGCGGTCCGAGCGCCTTGAGGAGGAGGGATGACAAAAACTCGGCCAAAATTGTTGCATTGCGGATACCCGCTCTCGTTTTCGCCTGCCGACAACCTTCTGTGAAGAACCGCCGAATCACATCCGGATTCAAGTTTTGCGGAAACAATTCCGCCTCACGGGTGGTAACTCTGTCGTTTTCATACATCAGGCGAAAGAAATTTTTACGGAACATTTTGCCGAAAATGACTTTTTTAACGATCAAAGGCCTGAGCAGCTTTTTCTTTAACCAGCGGAAATATTTACGAATGATCAGACTAGAAGCGTCACTGGCGGACCCATATTCCGTCCATGCGAGAAGATTCTTTCGCCGGATAGGACGCCAATAAAGTATTTATCTTCTCTCATAAACGTTTGCCTACTCAAAATAGTCCGATCGCAAAGGTTTGCCTCTGTAACATTGTGTTGCATGACAAATAGAATCGCCTCACAATCGGTTCCGTGCTCTGAAACAACTGATGTTTCCGACACTCCCCGTCACAGTCAACTTCGGTCCAACGCCATGACGCACGACAGCCAAACCCTCGATTCGATTCGTGAATTGAACCTGTCTTATCTGTTGCTTGCGCAGCGTGTGCTGACCGAAGACCGGGACGCGGCGCAGGCTCATCTCGGCCTGTCCGCCGAAATGGCTCAAACGCTGACGCAGTTGTCGCCCGATCAGACCGTGCGGCTGGCTTCGTCGTCGCAACTGCTGTGCTTCTTCCGCCTTGGCGGCGATGCGCTGCTCACGGGCCTCGCCAGTCTCACGGAACGCGCGCAAAGCGCTTCTGCCGCATCCAACGCATCGCTTTTGGTGGCCTGAACATGAGCACGACTGCATCGACGAAGAGTCTCGCCGACGACGCCAGCCAGGTACTGCGCGCGGTTACGCTGATCAAGCTCGGCGCACGCATGCAAGTGCTCGAGTCGGAGTTTCCGAAGCTCTCGCGCGACCGTCTCATTCGCCTCTATCGCGAAGTGAAGGGTGCTTCACCGCCCAAGGGCATGCTGCCCTTCTCCGCCGACTGGTATCTGACATGGGGGCCGAACATCCATGCATCCATGTTCGCCAATGTCTATGCGTTTCTCGAAGCCAACAGCCGCGAACTGGACCGCGTCGATCTCTTGAGCCGCGCCTATGGTCTTTATGCCGAGCATTTCACGATGCAAGGCGAGCCGCTGCAAATGGACCTGACGCGCGCATGGACGCTGGTGCGCTTCAAGGAAGCCGGCATGCTGCGCCTCGCGGGCTGCAAGCGCTGCCACGGCAAGTTCGTGGCGCACTCGCAGGACATCACGACCGGCATGGTCTGCGGAATCTGCCAGCCGCCGTCGCGTGCAGGCAAGACCAAGGCCGCAAAGGCCGCGCGCGAAGAAAGCGCCGCGTTGCAGGCGCGTGCCGCATAACACCAAGCCTTCTTCCAAGGTCATTCGCATCGCAGTTCCTTGGGCAAAGTGAGAGACTTCTTCGTGTCTCTCACCGCTCACATGGCCGTCTCACGCCCGACCAACACATGGAACTGCGCCATCTTCGTTACTTCATTGCCGTTGCCGAATTGCGCAGCGTGCGCGCCGCATCCGAGCATCTGCATGTCACGCAGCCCGCCATTTCCCGGCAGATTCAAGATCTCGAACAGACCATCGGCGCGACGCTTTTCGAACGCACGCCGCGCGGCCTGAAGCTGACCGCTGCCGGCATCGCCTATCTCTCCGAAGCACGCGCGATCCTCGCCCATGTCGATGCCGCGAACCGGCTCGCGCATCGCATTGCATCGGGCGAACAAGGACGTTTGCGTGTGGGCTTCGTCGAGAACGCATCGTGGAGCGGTCTCGTGCTGTCCGCGCTCAACGCGTTTCAGCAGAACGCTCGCGACATAGCGCTCGAATTGCAGCCGATGAACACGCCCGAGCAACTCGATGCCATCGCCGCCGAACGGCTCGAAGGCGGCTTTTGTTACCGCTTCGGCGCGCTGCCCGATGGCTTCGCCAGCATCCGGCTGCTCGAACAGAACGTGGTGCTTGCGGTGCCCGAGCAATGTCCGCTCGCCGCGCAAACCAGGGTGCGTGCAAGCGAGCTTGCCGCGCTGCCGTTCATCGCGTTTCCGCGACACGTCTATGCGGCCTACTATGACCGCCTCATCTCCGCGTGCGCCGAGCGCGGTCTCACGCTGAATATTCGCCAGGAAGCCTCCACCGAAACCGCGATTCTCTCGCTCGTCGCGGCAGGCGTCGGCGCGGCGCTCGTAAATGCGGCCAATCGCGAACGTCCGCCCGCACGCGTGCGCTTCGTCGAAGTGGAGGACCTGTCGGTGCCGTTGCCGCTCGAATTCTGCTTTCTTGCGCAGCACGGCAGCGCGGCATTGCAACGCTTCATCGAACTGCTCGAAGCGCAAAAGCACCCTGAAGCGTGATGCCCTGAAGGCATCGCCCGCTGGAGAAAACGGCATTGGCCAGCGGATATTTCGTCGGCAATAGTGGATACGAACCTACTCGATTCGAGATCCGCTCATGTCCACTACAGCCTCGCTCATTGCAACCGATATCGACTACGAACGCCACGGTTTTCAGACCGGCACACTGCGTCTACCGTGGTCGCATGACCGTTCCGCATACGGTCATATTCCCATTCCGCTCGCCGTCCTGAACGCGGGCGACGGCCCCACGGTGCTTCTTACCGGCGGTAATCACGGCGACGAATACGAAGGCCCCGTCGCGCTGATGAAGCTCATGCAGCGCATGCCATCGCTTTCAATTCGAGGTCGTCTCATCGTCATACCGGGGCTGAATTTTCCGGCGTTCGTGAATGGCTCGCGCACATCGCCTATCGACGGCGGCAATCTCAACCGGCTCTTCCCCGGCTCACGTCACGGCAAGCCGACCGAGATGATTGCGCATTATGTCGAGACAGAACTGCTGCCGCGCGCCGATGTCGTCATCGACCTGCACGCGGGCGGCGCGAGCTTCGAACATGCGCCGACACTGCTTGCATCGCCGCCATCGGGCGATGCCGCACGTCGCGCGCGCTATCTCGATCTGGTGCGCGCGTTTGGCGCGCCCTACACCATGATCATGGATCTGCTCGGCGAGGATCGCACCTTCGCAGCCGCGGCCGAACGCCACGACACGCTCTTCCTATGCGGCGAATTCGGCGGCCATGCCGGCTGCGACGCGGCGAATCTCGCTATCGTCGAAAGCGGTTTGCAGCGCGTGCTGCATCGCCTCGATGTATTGCACGATGCCGCGCACGATGCGCCGCCCAGGACGCGTTATCTACGCGTGGAAGGCACGCAGCATTACGTGTATGCGCCGCATGCGGGCGTCTTCGAACCCGCCTTCGCCTTGAACGACGAAGTGCGCTCGGGTCAGCTCGCGGGCCGTCTCTTCGATCCACAAGAACCGTGGCGCGCGCCGCGCGACATCGCATTTCGTGGCGATGGTCGCGTGATGTGTGCGCGCACCTTTGCCCGCGTCGAAGCTGGCGATTGCATTGCGCTTCTTGCCGCCGAAGCATCCCTCGACTGATTTCAAGGAGCATTCGCATGAGCGCTCATCCGCTTGCGTCGGCTTCTAACGCCGATGCCCCGCTCGACGTCCGTCATCCGCTGTACGTCGTGCTGTTGTTCTTCACGTGCTTCGCGTTTTCGTATCTGGACCGTCAGATCGTCAGCATTCTCGTGCAGCCGATCAAGCTCACGCTCGGCATCACCGATACTCAAATCGGCCTGCTGCAAGGCTTCTCGTTCACCATGTGCTATGCGACTGCGGGTGTGTTCGTCGCGCGTCTCGTGGATCGCGCTAATCGCGTCAGGCTGATCGCCATATGCGTCGCGATCTGGGCCATTTCCACGGCTCTTTGCGGCTTCGCGACGAGCTTCACGGAACTGCTGTTCGCGCGCGCGGGAACCGCCATCGCGGAAGCGGCGCTGAGTCCTGCGGCGCTCTCCATCTTCAGCGATATCTTCGCGCCGCGTAAGGTCGCGCGAGCGAGCAGCGTCTTCATGCTGGGACCGTATATCGGCGGCGGGCTTGCACTCTTCGGCGGCGGCATGCTGCTATCCGCCGCTGGCGGCGACGTGAGCATATGGCTCGCCGCGCATGGCTTTCAACCGTGGCAAGCGGTTTTCGTGCTCGTCGGATCACCAGGACTCGTGCTGGCAGCACTCGTTGCCTTGACGATTCGCGAGCCGGCAAGACGCGAAGCCACGACTATCAGCATCGCCAATACGGATTTTGATGAAGCCCTGCCCTCGCTACGCGAAGTGCTCGCCGAACTGTTCGTGCGCAATCGCTTCTGCGCACCGTACTTTGCCGCTTATGTCGCGCTCATCACGCTGTTCTATTCGCATGCCGCGTGGTTTCCCACCTTGCTCATGCGGCACTTCCATCTTGCGCCCGCCATGGTCGGAAAGATGGCCGCGCCTGCTTACATGACCGGCGGCATAATGGGCGTGGCGCTTGCTGGCATGCTCGCCGTGCGCGTCACCGACGAACGCACGCTACACAAAGTCCTCATGCTGTCGACATGTGCCGTTACCGCGCTGGTGCCCGCCGCCATCGCCATGCCGCTCGTGACCAACAGCACGCTCGCGATTTTGCTCTACGGCGCATGCGCGCTCGCCGCGAGCATTGCGATGGCGCTCGCCCCTGTGCCGCTGCAAATCGCCGTGCCTAATCGCATGCGCGGCCGTTCGATCGCGCTGCTCGTCTTCATGACCAATGCGATAAGCGGCGGCGTCGGTCCGCTCGCGGTAGGCTACCTCAACGAGCATCTCGCGGGTGCGCATGCCGGCTTAGGCACGGCGCTCGCCATCGTCGGCGGTGTATCCGCGCTTGCGAGCGCCCTGCTTTACGCATTGGCGACGACGCGCATTGCATCGACTACGAGGAAGAACGCATGAACACAGCGCTCGACTGGCGTCTTAACGAAATGCGAGTCACGCGTATCGACGAAACGGAATTTTCGTTAAGGGCCGACGTGCTGTTTCCCAACGAGGATTTGGCGAGCATCGGTTCAGACAATCAGCAAGTGACGCTACGCACACATCTATGGGTCGTCGAGATCGACGGGCTGACGCTCGTGGTGGATACGGGCATCGGCAACGGAAAGCCAAGACCCTTCAGTGCGCTATTCGACCGGCTCGACAACCCTGTGCTGCAGCGTTTCGAAGCGGCGGGCTTCGACCGGCATCGCGTGGACTATGTGCTGCTCACGCATTTGCATGTCGATCACGTCGGTTGGAATACGCATTGGGAGAACGGGCGCTGGACGCCTGTGTTTCCCAACGCGACTAATGTCTTCAGCGAACGTGAGCGCGCGTTCTTCGACACGCCCGCGGGCGCACCGCGACGCATGGTGTTCGATGACAGCGTTGCGCCTTTGATCGATGCGGGCATAGCGCTTACCGTGCCGGACGAAGGCGCAATCCTTCGCGAAGGCATCCGGTTTTGGCCAACCTTCGGGCATAGCGCGGGACACATGGCGATAGAGATAACGTCCGGCAACGAGCGTGCGCTCTTCTCGGGCGATGTCATGCATAGCCCGTTGCAAGTTTCAAGACCGCAGTTCGGTTCGACCTTCTGCCTTCGACCTGATCTCGCACGCGCTTCGCGCGAATGGCTCTTGAACCATGCAGCCGAGACGAATGCAACGGTCTTTCCCGCGCATTTCCCGATGACCTCAGCAGGCAAGGTGCAGCGCATCGGCGATGAATTTGTCTGGCGCTATCTTACGTACAACGCGAGCCATTGAGCTTGCGCTACAGCGTCGTCATGCTGATGCCTTGCGGATACGCTTCGTATCACAGCGTATCCGCATCCTGAAGCGACACACGCCGATTCATAACCACCACAAGCGAGATACACCGCCGCGATCCAATACGACCTGACATCGACCCCAAAGGAGTAAATCATGTTCAGTCGTTTCAGGATCGCCGCTGTTGCAGCCGGCATCGCGGGCAGCGCGGCGTTCGCGGTCTTCGCATCCACTCATGTCTCGTTGCCCGCTACCGCAACCGTAGCGAACGGTGCAAACGCGCCGGACTTCAAGGGTATCGACAACTGGTTCAACAGCGCGCCGCTCGATCTTAAGCAACTGCGCGGCAAGGTGGTGCTCGTCGAGTTCTGGACTTTCGACTGCATCAATTGCGCTCACACGCTGCCCTACGTGAAGGACTTGCATGCGCGCTATCGCGACAAAGGGCTTGTCGTGGTGGGCGTGCATTCGCCCGAGTATGGCTTCGAACGCGATACGGGCAATCTCAGGAAAGCCATCGTTCGCAATGGCATTGAATACCCCGTTGCGCAAGACAACGAGTTCGCGACGTGGCGAGCCTATGGGAATCGATACTGGCCAGCTTTCTATCT
Source organism: Caballeronia sp. GAWG1-1 (assembly GCF_023631465.1). Lineage (NCBI taxonomy): Bacteria > Pseudomonadati > Pseudomonadota > Betaproteobacteria > Burkholderiales > Burkholderiaceae > Caballeronia > Caballeronia sp. GAWG1-1. Next base: position 66,765 of record NZ_JALQDB010000041.1, on the reverse strand, counting down.
CATCGATCAGAACGGCAAACTCGTCTATAGCCACTTCGGCGAAGGTCAATACGCGCAGACCGAGCAGAAGATTCGCGTACTGCTCGCACGCGATGACAAAGTGAAGTGACCAACCCTCAGTCAGCAAGCACGTTCATGCCGAAAATTCTCGGGAATAGATTCGCCGCAACGGTTGTTTGTCTACATGCAAGCCCATTAAACACGCTCAAGGAGCCGAACATGAACCTCGTCAAACTCGCCGCTGTATCCGCCGCACTCGTCCTCTCCTCAGGCGCTTTCGCGCAGAGCCTCACACGCGCCGAAGTCCGCGCACAACTCGTTCAGGCGGAGCAAAACGGCTCGCGACTCGTGGTCGATGCGTCGTATCCCGACGTCAGCCCGATCTATCAGAACCAGGTTGCGCATGCGAAGTCCGCGGATACGACCTCATACGGCGGCGCCGCGTCCACGAGAGACTCGGGCAACGCACGCATGAACATGAGCGCCTCGCAATGCGTGGGGCCCTACAGCTTCTGCCATATCTACGCCGGTTCCTGATGGCCGCAAGCTCGCCCGCCGCTGCATCGAAAAATATTCGCGTCTTGCGGAATAAACGCGGCGTGGCGCTGTTTGCGTCATTGAACCCGATCCTCGAACAGGCCCGCAATCGTGAATCCGCCCTCTGAAATGCGTCTATCCGAAGCCGATGTCCAGGCTTTCGCGGACGGCGTGCTCGCGTCGGAACGGACCGAACGCTTGCACGCCTATCTGGCGCGGCGGCCGGATGAAGCGCGCAGAGTCGTGTTTTACGATCGACTGAACGTGCAACTGCGTTCGATGTACGACGTCAGCCACGCTCAACCAGCATCGCGCCGTCCCACGATCGACCTGCGCTTCCGGTTACTCGCGGCGATCCTGGCGTGTTTCGCGCTCATGATCTCGGCGATCTGGGTCACCGTGCGCGTCCCTGATGAGGCGCTCGAACGCGCAGCTGTCGAAGCACTATCGATAGATGCACCGACAGCGACAACGCCCGTTCCCGCCGCTGCCGCGCCCGATCTTTCGTCGCTTGGATTTCGCGCTACCTGCATACGCAACGTGACGCTCGGCGCTTTCTCGACGGTCAGCGTAATCACCTATCGCAACGCTTTAAATGAACCGCTCGTCCTGCTCTCGATGCGCGCACCCGCGGCATCCATGCGAACGCCGTGGCAGGCGCATAGAATCGATGCGGCGCGCCTTCTCGAATGGACTTCGACCGCTGGCGTGCGCACAGTGGTGGGCGCTAGAGCGGGCACGCAAGGACTGATGCGCGCGGCCGACTTGCTGGCGAAGCAACAGAACATGCAAGGGAATGCCTCGTGAAAGCACGCGTCACCAATCGAACCGCCCGCTGCAAGGAGCCGCAATGAGCGTGCGAGACCAATTGATGGACCACGTACCGCGTTTGCGGCGCTATTCGCGTGCGCTCATCCGCAATCAGGAACTCGCCGACGATCTCGTGCAGGACACGCTCGAACGCGCCCTGCGCAACACCGAAAAATTCGAGTCCGGCACCGACCTGCGCGCGTGGCTTTTCACGATCATGCACAACGTGTTCGCCAATCAAACGCGCCGTGCGGATGCGCGAGCCGTGCATGTCTCCGTCGATGAAGAAGCTATCGACGAAAGCGAGTTCGCGGTGGCTAGCCGCGACACGCAATCGCTGGAAATGCGCGATCTCGACTATGCGCTGCAGCGTCTGCCCATCGAACAGCGGCAAGTGGTGCTGCTTGTCGGGCTCGAAGAGATGAGCTATGCGGAAGTGGCGCTCGCCCTCGAAATACCGCTCGGCACGGTAATGTCGCGGCTTTCGCGCGGACGCGAGCGGCTTCGCGCGCTAATGGCAGGCAAGCAGGACAGCGCTCAATTGAAGGTGGTGCGATGAACAGACAATCGACTTCCGTCAGCGAGGACGAAATCCAGGCCTACGTGGATGGCGTGATCGCCGAACACCGGCGCGAGGAAATCGATCGGCTGCTTGAAACCGACGACGCGCTCGCGGGCCGCGTGAGCGACTACTTTTCGCTCAACAGCATGCTGCATGATCGGTACGATCGCGTATTGCAAGAGCCGCTGCCGCAACGTCTCGTGCTGCCGCTCGAATCGGCATCCAGCACTGTCACGAAGGTCGATGCGGGTCGACGTGAAGCCGCGAATTGGCCGCGCTTTGCGGGACTTGCTGCGGCACTCGTGCTGGGTATCGGCATCGGCGTGGGCGGCATGTTCAGCGAAACAGCGCGCGACATGCTCATGCCGAATGGCGAGAACACTTCGCTTCGTCACGTCAGTCTCTCCCGCGACGAATCGTTCGCGCGGCAATCGGCTATCGCCTATGTCACGTATGCGCCAATGGTCACGCGTCCCGTCGAAGTCGGTGCGGATCAGGAAGAAGAACTCGTGAAGTGGCTATCGAGCCGCCTCGGCACCGACGTGCACGCGCCCGTGCTCACGCGCGTGGGCTTCAATCTGATGGGCGGCCGTCTCTTGCCCGGCGATGAAGGTCCTATCGCGCAGTTCATGTATCACGATGCCAATGGCGAACGCATCACGCTCAACGTGTCTCATCGCAAAGTGAGCCGCGACGTCACCGCGTTCAAGCTGTATCAGGACGGCTCGGTCAACGTGTTCTATTGGGTCGATGGCGACTTCGGCTATGCGGTATCGGGCGCGATTGCACGGCCGCAATTGCTCGCGGTGTCGCACGACGTGTACGAGCAACTCACCGCGAGAAACGGACAGAAATCAACGCAGTGAGCGCGGCTTATGGGGCATCCGCGGCAAGTTCGACGCGCATCTCGCCGATGGATATCGCCGTTCCCTTAACCGCATTCACACCGCTCACGCGCACGAACGACACGACCACTTCATTCGGGTTCGTCACGCCCGCGCGCGCGAGCAATTCAGTCACGGGAAACTCGATCGAGCTGCCGCCGTGATGCGTCGCTGTCGATACCTCGAACGCGCCGAGCGTGCCGACGAAGTGAGCATCGCGTTGAGCATCCGGGTCGCCGGTTGCGGGCAAATTCACATAGACGTTGTAGAAGAATCCGCCGGCACGTGCCGCCGCCGGCATGGACACGCCGTCCAGCACGAGATTCACATGACGAAATCCCGAAGCGGCGGGCCTGGCCGCTTGCGATTGCGACTGCGCTTGCGATTCGATCGCGCTGCTGTCGTCCGCTTCCGGAGCCACGGCAAGCGTATCGCGCAGCAACGTGGCATTGGCGGCTTGAAGCGGAATGCGTGCGCTGATGGAGTTGTCGGCAAGGGCCACGCCCTTCACGCCGCCAAGCGAACGCCGCGTGGATGACACCGTGCGCCCCGCGCTTGCGGTAAAGGTGCCGATCTGAGGACGTCCGCTTATGGGTGACATTTGCGCCTGAACCCGAATGATTCCGCCGCGTTCTGCTTGCGGTGGCAAGATGACTGGAACGGTATCGTTGGCGTAATCGTATCCCAGCCCCGTGGTCGTCCGCGTCTTGGCCTTCGTCATCGTGAGGTTGGTCGCATACGTGAAGCTGCCGGACCAGTACTTGTTGTTGGCCGCAGGAACCTTGCTCGTCGAGCGTAACGACCAGGCATTCCACAGGCGGTCGAGATTCGCATGATGCAGATAGAAAATGGGATCGAGCGGCGCGGTCATGATATCCGCCATGTATCCGCCGATGATGTCATGCACCGGATTGTGCGGTGCATTCTCCAGTTTAGTCTCGAACGCGTTGCTCGTGCCGCGCTGAAAATTGGCGACGCTGCGCGCGAACGGGCTCAAATCGAGCGCCTGATAGACGTTCGTGTTCACACGCGATGTGTATAAGGGATTGCCGCTCGCCGTATCGGTGAATTCGGAGGGCATCACGGGATACGTGTAGTAATCCCAGTACGGAAGCGTCAGCGTGTTATCGCCTGACACAGTGCGCAGTTGTTGCTCGAAGTAATAGATATAACCGCGATGCCACGTCAGGAAGTACGCCACTCCATGCGGGCAATAATTCGAATGCACGTTGCTCCAGTACTGCCATGATGCCGGTTTGCTGCTGTCGGCCGTGGCTCGCATGGTGCGGATGGCATTGAGAAACGACGCGTAGTGAGGCGTTGTCTTGAAGACTTGCCATTCGAGCCGTATGACATTGGGCGTCGCAGCGAAACCGAGTTCGGGTATGGACGCAAGCGCAAGCGCCGACGCCGTCCCCGTGACGAACGAGCGCCGGGTAATCGTGGAAGCCATGTTTGTCCCCTCGTGCCCGCGGATTGCCCGCGAACGCTCCGCCTCCGACTCTTCTGATGAGTCAGCCGACGTGGCAGTAGTGATCGGAAAATGCCAAGGAAGTATGGTTCACTTCGCGCAGGGTTCAACGAATATTTAGAATACCCAACGAAAGTGAACGTGTACTAGCGCACATTGCCGGAACTCAAACGTCCGTTCGTGCTGCGTTGCTCCAGACGATCACAGTCTGCTCCGACTCTGCCCCATAGCCTATTTCGTGACTGTCATAGGGAATCGAGCACGAGAGCTGTCGCGTCAAGATCGGCGATTGATCGAAGACATGCGCGCAGACGGGGTAGATATAAACCACCGTGAGTTTGCGGATAGTTGCATCTGCAACCGCTTTCTCCAGATTGTTCAGAAGCGTTGCCATGAGCGCGGCGCCGAAGGGATTGAACAGGAAGACAACGAGATCGCCCTTCGGAAATGCGAGTTCGAGCGCATTCTCGACGAAGGCCTGCATGCGTATCCTCTGCGGAAACCGGCGCGCAACGATCTCGGCATTGCGGTTCGCTATCTCGATGAGCGGCTCGGCCAGGTCATAACCGAGCACGGCGTCGAAGGGAAACTCGGTGGCCACGATCATCGGCCGCCCTTTTCCGCAGCCGATATCGATAAACGTGCTGCCACGCACGTCTCCGAGTTGCTGCAGCGCATGCCGCACGATGCTTGGCTGCGATCCCATATACGGTAGATTGCCCGCATCGGCGCCGGGGCCGCTGTCGGATTCGGGCGGATAGACGCCGCCTGTATCGGTGCCGAGCATGCGGTCGATAGGATGCGTTCTATAGCAGCCGTTATAAAGCACGCGCAAGACGGGCACGCGTTCCCCGAAGCGCCTGATCCACGAGACGAAGAGCAGCGTCTGAACCCAGTCCGGCAACGCGGCGACCACGGCGATCAGCCGCCATTTGATCGTGCGTTTCATTCGGGTTTTGAAGCTCATGCTCATCGTCGTGTTCATGGAAACTCCGTTGGGGGCGGGCTGCGAATGTACGCAAGTACGACGAATGACGCGCAACGTCTGGATGGTCGCGACCAGTCTTTATAGACTCGCGCCTGGCGATTGAATGTGACGTGACGCACATAGCGTCGCTGGACAGGAGTGGCGTTTTCCCGAACGCGAGGCCAGTTCGTGATCCCAATGCGTCATGCCTCGCAGGCATGACCGGCTGCCTCGAAAGTCTTTTTCTTGAGCAAGCACGCACCCTACATTTGATTCCACCGACGGGTCTTCAACACAACCCCGTCTCTATCAGACCTCGATGGAGTCACGAAATGGACAAGCCAGTCATTCTCATCACGGGCGCGCTCACCGGCATTGGCCGCGCAACGGCGTTTGCTTTTGCCGACAGCGGCGCGCGCATCGTCGTATCGGGCCGGCGTGAAGCCGAAGGACGCGCGCTCGAAGCCGAACTGCGCGAACGCGGTGCAGAAGCGTTCTTCGTTGCCGCCGACGTACGCCACGAAGACAGCGTGCGCGATCTCGTCGATGCAGCCGTCGCGCACTTCGGCCGTATCGATGCCGCCGTGAACAACGCGGGCACCGAAGGCCAGCCCGGTGCGATCGTCGATCAGAGCGCCGCAAGCTATGCATCGACTTTCGATACCAACGTGCTCGGCACGCTCCTTAGCATGAAGCACGAACTGCGCGTCATGCAGGCGCAGAAGCACGGCAGCATCGTGAACGTGTCGTCGACTTACGGGCATGAAGGTGCGGCGTTCGCGTCGGTCTATGCGGGCAGCAAGCATGCGGTCGAAGGCATGACGAAGTCCGCCGCACTCGAAGTCGCGGCGCTCGGCGTGCGGGTCAACGCAGTGGCGCCCGGCCCCACGGATACCGGCATGCTCGATCGCTTCACCGGAACAGCCGAACGCAAGGCCGCGCTTGCATCGAAGGTGCCGCTTGGACGTGTTGGCACGCCCGTCGATATCGCGCGCGCAATCGTCTTTCTTGCTTCGGATACGGCCTCGTTCGTCACGGGTCAGATCGTCACCGTCGATGGTGGCAAGACCGCGGGCTGACGCGTTCTCTTCCCTATTAAAGGAGCAACGACATGAACGATCTTTCAGGCAAGACCGCGCTCGTCACGGGCGCATCGCGCGGTATCGGTCGCGCAACGGCTATCGCGCTGTCGCGTGCAGGGGCAAGCGTGCTGGTTCACTACAGCAGCGGTGAACAGGAAGCCGAAGCCGTCGTCGCGCAGATTCGCGCCGCAGGCGGCACCGCGCAGGAAGTGCAGGCAAATTTGCGCGATGCAGACGGACCGCATCAACTCGCACGGCGTGTACGTGAAGTGGTCGGCGACAGGCTCGACATCCTGGTTGCCAACGCGGGCATCTCGAAGGCCGCGAGCATCGAGAATACGACCGTCGATGACTTCGACGCGCTCTACGCCGTGAACGTGCGCGCGCCCTACTTCCTCGTGCAGCAACTGCTTCCCGCGATGTGCAAGGGCAGCAGCGTGGTCTTGCTGTCGTCGCTCGTGGCGCGCGCGTCCGTGACCTCGCTGTCCGCTTACGCCGCGACCAAAGGCGCGGTCGATACGCTCGTCAAGCACCTCGCGGCGACGCTCGGCGAACGCGGCATTCGCGTGAATGCGGTGGCGCCGGGCGTCGTGGAAACCGATATGTCGAACTTCACGAAGACCGACGATGGCCGCGCACTCACGCTCGGCATGCAGGCGCTCAAACGCATTGCGCAGCCGGACGATATTGGCGACGCCGTGGCCTTTCTTGCTTCGAATGCCGCACGCTGGGTCACGGGCGAGACGCTACACGTGGACGGCGGCTCGAAGCTTTGACCGTTGAACGCGCATGACGACTCGTGCAGTTGGACGATTGCCCGGATAATCTCCGGGTGATACGTTCAACGATTCGCACGGGAATCCCATGGAACTGCGGCATCTGCGGTACTTCATTGCAGTGGCGGAAACCGGCAGTCTGACCGAAGCGGCGGAACAGCGGCTGTTCACGTCGCAGCCTTCGCTCAGCAGACAGATCCGTGATCTGGAAGATCAGGTCTGCACGCGCCTCTTCGAGCGTACCGCGCGCGGCGTGGATCTGATGCCCGCTGGCAAGGCCTTCATGGAGCACGCGAAAATCGCCTTGAATCAGGTCGATGCCGCCGTCGAAGCCGCGCGCCGTGCCGCGACGCCAAGCAAGCAACGTTTCGCGCTCGGCTTTCTCACGGGCCAGGAGATGAACTGGCTTCCGGGCGCCATGCATATTCTTCGCGACGAATTGCTCAACGTCGATGTCACGGTATCGAGCGATTATTCGACCGAACTCGCGGAAGGCGTCGCGCGCGGCAAGCTCGACCTCGCCTTCATGCGCGCGGAGCCGGACTTCGATCTGGCGTATTACATCGTCGATAAAGAACCGCTCGTCGTGTTGATGCCGAGCGATCACGCGTTGACCGAACGCGCCGAGATTGCGCCGCAAGACCTCGTGGGCGAACCGTTCATTGCCATGGCGGGCAAGGCGAAGGTGCTGCGTTCCGTCGTCGACGATTACCTCGAACGCTCGGGCGTGCATATCGTGCCTTCGCAGAGCGTGGATAACCCGGCGATGGTCATGTCGCTCGTGGCATCGACACGCGGTCTCGTGTTGATTCCATCGTACGTTCAGAACCTGATGCCGTGGTCCGTCGTCAGCCGTCCCTTGGCGGGCGATGCACCGACTATCGACCTGGCTGTCGGCTATAGCAAGTCGAATCAGTCGCCGACCTTGCGCCTCTTTCTTTCGCGGCTCGACGAGCTCATCGCGCGTCACGCCGCCGAGCGTCGAATGAACATAAACAACACTTAACGGCCGGAGCGAATCGTCGCGACCGCGACGCCTCCCGCTGCGAAAGCGCATAGCGCGGACAGCAACGCGACGGCGCGCAATGCGCCGGCGACCGCGCTGGCATCGCTGACAGATGCTGCCTTGGAAGCCATCGCGGCGTCGTGCGACCACACGAACACAATGCCGAGCAGCGCAATCGCAAGCAGGCTCGCCACGCGTGCAACCGCATTGTTGATCCCCGATGCCACGCCCACGCGTTCGCTCTCGACCGACGCCATGACGACCGAAGTGAGCGGCGCGACCGTGATCGTGAGGCCGATGCCGAGCACGACGAGCGCGGGAAGAAAGCCCGTCCAGTAGCTGCCGCTCACGAAAGGCAGCGCGAGCATGCCGAAGCCGAAGCCCGCGACGCACGGCCCCACGGTCAACAATGTGCGCGCGCCGAAGCGCCCCGTCACGCCGCCTGTCACGCGCGACAGCAGTCCGATGATGAGCGGCATCGGCAAGAGCGCGGCGCCCGCTTGCGTCGCCGTATAGCCATAGGCGCGAATCAGCGTGAACGGCAGGAAGAACAACACGCCGCCCAAGCCGAAGTACAGCAGCAACGTGACGACGTTCGCGCCGCTGAAGTCGCGCGAGCGGAAGACATCGAGCGGCATCATCGGCGCCGCGCTTTTCGCTTCTATCGCGACGAACACGGCAAGCACGAGCACGCCGACGACCAGCGCGCACAGCACGAGCGGATTCCCGAAACCGCGTGCCGATGCTTCCGTGAGTCCATAGGTCAGCGCCGCGAGTCCCGCCGCCGCGCAGGCCGCGCCGGGCCAGTCGAGGCGCTGTGTCGCGTCGGGCTTGTGGCTGTCGGGAACGGCCAGCATGGCGAGCGCGATGGTCGCAGCGGCCAGCGGCACATTGAGGAAGAAGATCGCGCGCCATGAGTAGGCATCGACGAGCCAGCCGCCCGCCGCCGGACCGAGCGCCGACGTAATTGCGCCAACGCCCGCCCATGTGCCGATGGCGCGTCCGCGCGCTTCGCCCTCGAACACGGCGCCGATGATCGCGAGACTGCTCGGCACGAGGAGCGCCGCGCCGATGCCCTGCACCGCCCGCGCGCCGATGAGCCACGCGGTATCGGGCGCGAAGCCGCATACCGCCGAAGCCAGCATGAAGATGGCGATGCCCGCGATGAACACGGTGCGACGGCCGAGCTTGTCGCCCATCGACCCGCCGACCAGCACGAGCGAGCCGAGCGAAAGCAGATACGCGTTCACGACCCACTGCATGGCCGCGACGCTCGCGCCAAGCTGGCTTTGAATGGACGAGAGCGCGACGTTGACGACCGAGCCGTCGATGAAGGCCATGCTGGAACCGAGGATCGTCGCCGCCAGCGCGAGCCGTTTGCGCCGGCAGGGTCGATCGGTCGCTTCAGGCTGCGTGCGAATGATCAGTTCATCGCACGGACCTTGCGGCGCGGCGTGCCGCACCACGGGAGGCGACACCGCGCGCTCTTTCAAGTCCTTACTCGTCACATTCGCTCCTCGATGGCATGAACCATCAAGGATACGTCCACGCGCGGCTAGCCGCCGAAGAGCTTCGTGATGGCCGGCACGCTCAGGACCGCCGTGTAGTAGCCCATGAACTGCACGCCGGTGTTGAAGCCGAACAAGCGCGACAATAGTCCGCCGATCAGCCCCACGGTCAGGATCACGAGCAGCCCCAGCAGTTGCCCTTCCCACACGCTGATCACCACGATCAAGCCGACGAAGGTCGCGATGATCGCCTCGTGACTCAGCTTGCGTGCGACGAACGACGCCGCGCGATGCGCGTAGTTCATCGACAGTGGATAGGCCACGAGTGCCGCCAGCACCACTGCAAGCAAGCCGAAGCCGAGAAACTGCCAGGTCGTCATCATCGTGTGAAGATTGTTGATGTGACCCGTCGCGGTATCCACGGTAAAGCGCGGCGGCGCGTTGAAGAGCGGCGCGGCCGGTCCCGCCGCGACCGGACTCAGCGGCAGACCGAAAGCGATGAGCGGAATCAGCGCCTCGGCGATATACGTGGCCTCGGTCACACCGTTACGCGCCGAAATCACGGTCGTGAGCCGGTGATACGCATGCTTCACGCGCGAGCCGACGAGTTCGCCGAGCACGACCGTCATGGCGACCGGGCTGAACACGAAGGTCGCGCTGGAGATGGCGGCGGTCGCGACGACCCAGCCGCGTTGCTGGCCATCGAGCACCTTCAGCGGATTCGGGAAGTAACCGCTCCAGCCCTTCACATCGGGCGCGAGCGAAAACGTGCGCGGACGATCGCGCCGCATATGTGCGCGGCCCACGGGCGAAAGTATCGAAAAGAGATCGGCGATAAGCGGCCCGATGGCGATGCCGAGAAAGTAGCTGACCGAGAGCTTGACGCCGTATTTGCCCGTGAGCGCCTGCAAGCCGATAATCAAAAGCACGAACGGCACGAGCAGCAGCACCGAAGCCCAGCGTCCCGACGAAGAGTATGCAATGGCAATGGCCGCCGCCAGAAACACCCACGGCGCGGCCTTCGTGATGACCGGCCCGAACGGTGCGAGCAGCACGGCGAACAGCACCGCGAGCGGGACCGCGACGAATGCCGCGATGATCGCGCCCGAGATCATCTTGCGCAGCGCAATGTGCGGCACGCCGAGATTGCGCAGCATCGTCGCTTGTTGCAGAAGCGGCGTGGCGAGCGTGTCGCCGGGAATGCCGAGCAGTGCGGTGGGTATCGCGTGTGTCATGTGCTTGGAGACCGCGCCCGCCATGAAGAACGAGAATACGCCGACAGGCGGCACACCCAGCAACACGACGAGCAGCGTGAGCGGCGCGAGCGTGGTGGTTTCGTCCGTGCCCGAGATGAGGCCGATGCCCGCAAAGACGACCGCGCCGATGAGACCCATCGACAGCGCGACGAGCAGTTGTTGAACGAGCGGTTCCATCAGCGCGCTCCTTCGCGCACATCGGCGCGCTTTTCGTAATCGGCGAAGAGTTCGTAGAGGCCGAGTTCCTTCATTTCCGCCGCCACCGCGGGCGGCAGATCCGCGACGCGTCCGAGCCCACCCGCTTCGCTCGCAAGTTGCGCGAGCACTTCCTCGCGGCCCGCCGCGCCATGCGCTTCCTCGATCACTTCGCGCTTCGGGCGGAACAGCTTCGCGCAGACCGCGCCCGCAACCAGGCATCCCGCGAGACCGACGAGCATTGCGTAGGCGCGCGCCATCGCCGGGTCGGGTACATAGGCCGCGAGCACGCGATTGGCCGCCGCGAACGCGCCATAGCTGATCGCGATGCCGAGCACGACCGACCAAGCGAGATGCCGCGTATCGACGGTATCGCCCCAGATTTCGACGAGCTTGTAGTCGGCCTCGGCCGCGTTCGTCGTTGCCCGATGACCGCGCTGAGGCGCGGCGAGTTGTTGTTCCATGTCTCCTCCTTATACGGAGTTCGTATCGTATTGATGTCGTGCGTCAAACCTTGCGCGCCGCGCTTTCCCGCTGGCGTTTGCCCTCCAGTGCACGCGCCACGCGCGACGATGTTGCGCGTCCGAGCGCTGCCGAAATGAACGCGCCCGCATCCGCAAGTTTGTCGAGGTCGATGCCCGTCGTCATGCCCATGCCTTCGCACAGGTAGACGATGTCCTCGGTCGCGACATTGCCCGTCGCGCCCGGCGAATAAGGGCATCCGCCAATACCGGATACCGAGCTGTCGAAGGTCGCCACGCCGCGTTGCAGCGCGGCCAGCACGTTGGCGGCACCCATGCCCCACGTGTCGTGAAAGTGGCCGGCGAGCGCCTGCAGCGGAACCTGCGCGGCGCACGCGTCGAGCATGGCTTGCGTCTTGAGCGGCGTGCCCGCACCGATGGTGTCGCCTAGGCTGATCTCGTAGCAGCCGAGATCGTAAAGCCGTTTGGCGACGCGCGCGACCGCTTCCGGCGCGATTTCGCCTTCGAACGGGCAGCCGAGCACGCACGACACATAGCCGCGCACGCGCACGCCTGCCTCGCGCGCCGCGCCGATCACCGGCTCGAAGCGCGCGATGCTTTCGTCGATCGAGCAGTTGATGTTCTTCTGCGAGAACGACTCGGACGCCGCCGCGAACACCGCGACTTCATCCGCGTGTGCGGCGAGCGCGGCTTCGAGTCCCTTGAGATTCGGCACGAGCGCGGCGAGCGTCGTACCCGTGCGGCGCGCGGACGGCAACACGCGCTCGAGCACTTGCGCGCCATCGGCCATTTGCGGCACCCATCTCGGCGAGACGAACGACGCGGCTTCGACATAGCGCACGCCAGCATCGATCAGACGCTCGATCAGTTCGGCCTTCACCGTTGCCGAGACGGGCGACGGTTCGTTTTGCAAGCCATCGCGCGGACCGACTTCGACAATCCGCACGCGCTTCGGAAGCTCATGCATCGCGCGGCCCCCGCAGCAGGCTCATGCCGTAGTCGACGCTCACGTTGCGCGCGGCGACCATCTTCTTCACGACCCAGTCGATATCCGCGCCGCTCGCGCCCGCCGCCAGCGCAATATTGCGCGCGTGCAGCGCCATGTGGCCGCGCTGGATGCCTTCCGTGGAAAGCGCGCGCAACGCGCCCATGTTCTGTGCGAGGCCGACGGCCACGGCGATTTCGCCGAGATCCTGCGCCGATTCGACTTGCATGATCTTCAACGCGAGCCGCGCGAGCGGATGCGTCTTGGTCGCGCCCCCGACGAGCCCCACGGGCATCGGCATTTCAATGGCGCCGACGAGGTCGCCGTTGTTCGCCACCTCCCACGTGGTCAGCGACGTATAGCGGCCACCGCGGCTCGCATAGGCATGCGCGCCCGCTTCGACCGCGCGCCAGTCGTTGCCGGTCGCGACGATCACCGGATCGATACCGTTCATGATGCCCTTGTTATGCGTCGCGGCGCGATACGGATCGATGGCGGCGAAGAGATAGGCATCGACCACACCGGCGATCACGTCTTCGCCCGAATACTCCTTCGTTTGCAGCGTGGCGGCGCTGTAGCGCACGGAGGCGCGCGCAAGCCGCAAGTCCGCGAGATTCGAGAGGATACGCAACCGCACCTTGCCGCCCGTGATTTCCTCGATACGCCCGGCTACGGTTTCGGCCATCGTGTTGACGGTGTTGGCGCCCATGGCGTCGCGAACATCGACGATCAGATGCGCGACGACCATCGCGCCGCGCGGCGTTTCCGGAAACACGTGTACTTCGATATCGCGGCAACCGCCGCCAAGACCGATCAGCACCTTGTCGCGTGCGTTCGCCATCTCGATCAACTCGTCGCGATGCTTGAGGATAGCGAGACGCGCGCCATACGGGTCCGACACGCCGACCACCTGCACCTGCGCGCGCATCAGCGGACCGGTGCTCGACGTGCGAAAGCCGCCTTCCACGCGCGCGAGCTTCGCCATATAAGAGGCTGCGGCGACGATAGACGGCTCTTCCACCGCCATCGGCACCAGCACGTCGCGACCGTTGATCTGAAAGTAGCCTGCGACGGCCATCGGCAACTCGAACGTGCCGATCACGTTTTCGATCATGCCGTCCGCCGTTTCGAGCGGCAGCGCGCCGGGCGTCTTCAGTAGCGCGTGCTCGGCGTCGTCCATGCCAGTCGCCTGGGCAATATGGCTCAGGCGCTGCGCGGGTGACATCGCGCGAAAGTTGGGCAATTGCGAATCTGTCATGTGTCTTCCTCTTATCTCTTTCGATGGATGTCCGATCCGTCGCCCGCGAAGCTTGCGGGCGTGCGGCGGTTGGGCGAATAATAGGCTTGCTGTACCCAATGGAAAGGTACAATTCGAGAAGACAGCGCGCGCACTGTACCCATGACAGACGCGAACATGCGATAAGAGGAAGATGCAATGCGCCATGAGAAGCCCAGCCTGTCAGGAACACTGGCGGACAATCTGGCCAGACAGATCGAAGACGGGCTCCTGCGCGCCGGCGACAAACTGCCTTCCATCAGGGAATACGCTGAGGCGAACGGTTGCTCGAAAAACACCGTCATCAGCGCGTTCGACGCGTTGACCGCGCGCGGTCTGATCGAACCGAGACGCGGCGCGGGCTTTTTCGTCGCGAGCGTCGCCGGGCAGCAACCACCGGATGAAGACGCGCCCACACTCGATCGCGCGATGGATTCCGTCTGGCTCATGCGCGAACAGTTGCAGAGCAAGCCCGACTTTCTCAACGTGGGCGAAGGCTTTCCGCCCGTCGCGTGGCTCGAAGAGACGCGGCTCGATCACTTTCATCAGCGCGTGGTGCGCACGGGCGTCGCGTCGCTCTTTCGGTACGGCAGCCGCTTCGGTTATCTGCCGTTGCGCCAACATTTGCAGCAAAAGCTGGCCGGATACGAGATCGAGGCCGCGCCGCCGCAGATCGTCCTCACGCATGGCGCGAATCAGGCCATGGACATGGTCGTGCGTTACTTCGTGCGCGCAGGCGACACGGTTCTCGTCGATGACCCCGGTTACTACGCGCTCTTCGGCAAGCTCAAACTCTCGGGCGCGAATATCGTCGGCGTGCCGCGCGGTGTGGACGGGCCCGATATCGTGGCGCTCGAAGAGCAGCTCAAGACGCATCGTCCGAAGCTCTTCTTCACGCAATCGGTCGGCCATAATCCGACCGCGACCGATATCAGCGCGGCCAAGGCCCATCGCATCTTGCGGCTTGCCGAAGCGCACGATCTGATCGTCGTCGAAAACGATGCCCTCGCCGATCTCAAGCCGCGCTCGGCCACGCGCATCTGCGCGCTCGATCAATTGCGGCGCACGATCTATGTCGGCAGCTTTTCGAAGTCGGTATCGGCAGCACTGCGGGTCGGCTTTCTGGCGTGCGGCGCGGATCTGGCAAGCGATCTGGCCGACGTGAAAATGCTCACGCACGTCAGCAGCTCGGAATACTGCGAACGCACGCTAGACGCCATCGTCAGCGACGGTCATTTCCTGCGGCATACCAATCGCCTGCAAGACCGGCTGCGGCGCGCGACGGCCAATGGCGTCGAAGTGCTCACGCGTTGCGGCGCGACGCTTTACAAGGTGAGCGATCAGAGTCTGTACCTGTGGGCCAGGCTGCCCGGTTGCGACGACTCCATCGCCTTCGCACGCGAGATGCTCGACAAGCACGTGATTCTCGCGCCCGGCACCATTTTCTCGGCGCACGCGAATAGCGTCTCGCCGTGGTTCCGCTTCAACGTCGGCTATCTCGGCGATCCGCGCTTCGAAAAGGCAATGGAACGGTTTGCGGGCCGCGCGAAGTAACGGCACGTTCCGCGTCGCACGTTACGTGGCATTCGCGTTTGTCCGTGCAGCATTTGGCCATGCCCGCGCCCGTCATCCTTCCCTGGTCCACCAAGCTTATCGACCCGTTGCTTGCGCCATAAGCGTCGCGTTGAGCGGATACCGCTTTCTTTCATCCTGTCGAAACCCGCACGACAAGGCGGCCGATGACTGGAACGGTTAGTGCTGGGTAGTCAGTATTCGCACCGCTCGTCAGGAAGATCGACAAACCCGAGCGGCGCGATGCTCAAACCGTTGCCCCGGTGTCCGGCTGCTTCCCGGCGAGCCCTCGTACGCTACCGATGAAGATCATGACTGGACGAAGACCGAAGCTCGTGCTTTCCCCCTCCCGCTATACCGTTCCCGCGCCTGGCGTCAGCGCCGGCGACTTCGAAATTTATGCGTCGTACCGTGGCTCGCCCACCTCCGGATTTTTCGGCACGCTGAAAGTCGTTAGAAAGACCGACGGCCGTCTGCTCTTTCCGTTCGATGGCGCCGAAACCATTGGTCCATATAGCAAGAAGGACGAAGCCGTCAACGCCGCATCGGCGCGCGGCAGCGAAATCGTCCAGGCGGATATCCGCATTCCGGAGATGTAATCCGCGTCTGCCGCTCAGGCACACGGTGTGCGATTGCATCGCTTCGAAAACGACATGGCGCGCCGGATGATCGGCAGCTAACGTCGAATCGCGCTCGATGCGCCCGTTTTGCCCACGACTACTTGCTCCACATGCTCAAACCTAAAACCAAGGTGCCTGATTCCGAAAGCCGTCAGGACATCCTGAAGCTCAAGCGCAACGCCAAGATGGCACGCTCGACGCATGCCTATGTGCGCGGTAACACGATCAAGTTTTACGACTGGCTCGAAGAAGCCGAGATTCGCAGTTTGCCGCACGGCCCGGCCATCTGGATTTGCGGCGATTGTCATACCGGGAATCTCGGCCCGATCGCGGACGCGAAAGGGAAGATCGAAATCCAGATACGCGATCTGGACCAGACGGTTATCGGCAATCCCGCGCACGATTTGATCCGGCTTGGCTTGTCGCTCGCGACGGCCGCGCGCGGATCGGCGCTGCCCGGCGTTACGACCATCAACATGATCGAAGCGCTGTTCGCGGGTTACGCCGAAGCCTTCGACAAGGATAGCGACGCCAATTCCGTGCGCAGGCCCGAAGTTGTTCGCGTGGTGATGCGCGAAGCGGTACGCCGTTCGTGGAAGCATCTTGCCCGCGAGCGGCTCGACGACGTGCAGCCCACCATTCCATTCGGCAACCGTTTCTGGCCGATCAGCAAGAAAGAGCGCGCCGAAATCGTATCGCTCTTCGAAAAGGCCAGCGTGACGCAACTCGCGACGAGTCTGCGCGGACGCCCGGATACCGGCGAAGTCACGGTGCTCGACGCCGCCTACTGGGTGAAAGGTTGTAGCTCGCTCGGACGTCTGCGCTACGCCGTGCTGCTCGATGTCGACGGCGGCGTGATCGAAGGCGACGATCTGTGCATCATGGACATCAAGGAAGGCGTCAAGGCCGCCGCGCCGCGCTATCCCGGCACGTCGATGCCGCGCGATCACGCCGAACGCGTCGTGGAAGGCGCGCGCCATCTCTCGCCTCATCTCGGCGAACGCATGCGCGCCGCGAGTCTGCAGGGACGGCCGGTAATCCTGCGCGAATTGTTGCCGCAGGATTTGAAGCTGGAGATCGAGCAGATCGGACAAACGGAGGCGATGGAAGTCGCGCGTTATCTCGCGCTCGTCGTCGGTCAGGCGCACGCGCGCCAAATGGACAAGAACACCCGCCGCAGCTGGCTTTCGGAGCTACGGCGCACGAAGACCAAATCGATCGACGCGCCGTTGTGGCTTTGGAGCAGCATCGTCGAACTCGTGGGCAGTCACGAAACCGGCTACCTCGAACATTGCCGGCGCTACGCGCTTGCGGCAGCCTGAGCATGGGTTGCGGGCGGGTTCGGAGCCGGGTTGTTGGACCTCCGGTCCGCCTTTTATTCACGGTGACAAATATATACTTGACTAAAATATGTGGAATTGTGATAATCCGTTCTGAAGTTCAAGAAGTTGATTGCTGCTCATCAATAGTGCGTTTTCCGCGGTATTCGTTGTCCATTCCCTCCTTGCAGCTTCGCTGTTTCAAAGCAATTTTCATCCAAATTTTTTCCAAGGAATATCATGGATACCGGTACCGTCAAGTGGTTTAACGACACCAAGGGCTTCGGCTTTATCAGCCCGGATAACGGCGGCGACGACCTCTTCGCCCATTTCTCCGAAATCCGTTCGGAAGGCTTCAAGACCCTGGTCGAAGCACAGAAGGTAAGCTTCGAAACGAAGCGCGGCCCGAAGGGCATGCAAGCTTCGAACATCACGCCGCTGTAAGCTCCAAGTAGCTTCGTAGCGTGAGGACCCGGGAAACCGGGTCCTTTTTTATATCAGTTGGGTTTTAGTTGAGCCTCGCAGTCCAAATCTCGCAGTCCAGATTTTCTCCCGCGCAGTTCATCAAACAGGCTAATTCGCCTGACATCCTTCAGTTTTCGTTTTTGCGGCATTAGTCCGCTGACTTTCCGTGTTTATTGCCGGAAGGCCTATTCATTAAAATTAAAATGGCACATTCTCAAAACTACCGCGGTTATGCGGTATATCCGTCCGCGCATCGTTTGCGCGATCAAAGCTTCTCCGCGAATCTCCTCCTCGAGCGTTCCGACGAAGATCCCATCGACACGCAGTATCGTTTTTATTCGCTCGGCTATTTTTCGAAAGAAGCCGACGCCGTGAATTACTCACGCATCTGGGCACGCGACTGGATCGACGCGCGCGGCTGATCCAGCCTGCGACATGGATCCACGCAGCATTTCTTATAGCGGGAATTTTTCACGCTAGCGGCGTGTAAAGACAGTTAGCCGGATGGCATAATCGGCTGACTTTCATCTGCCTCCCCGCCTGGGCCTATGCGCAGCCGCACTCATCAACGAACGGGTTCTCTGCTGGCATTGCTTGCAATGCTGCTGATTACGTTCGCGCCGATGGTCTCGCAGCTGATTGCCGCCAATACGCATGACGGCATCCCGCTCGCCGAATTGTGTTCGGCACATGCTGCATCGGGCGATGCTGCTTCCGGTCATCACTCGCCCGACGCGCTCTCGCAATTCGACGGCAAAGCGTGTGGCTATTGTCACTTCTTCGCGCATACACCCGTCGTACCGGGCGCAAGCGCGAGCTTCGCGCTCGATGTTCCCGCAGCACGCGCTATCGCGGTCGCACGGACCGAGATCGAGCGTCCCGCACAGCCGTTCACCACCGCGCAACCGCGCGCGCCTCCCGTTCTGATCTGACTTCGTTTTGCCAACGCAATGCCGCACTGCCGTGAGGCGTTGCGCGGTCTCGCACGTTCGTCTGTTCGTGCGAGTCCCGATCAATCGAACTCGGAGATGAACCATGTTCACCACATTCGAACGTGGCGGCGCTTTGCCGTCCACGCGTCATACGCACGACCCCGCCGGGACGTCTTCCGCGTCTTCTGCACGGGAGACGCAATCATGAGACGACTTGCCAGAAAGGGCGCGCTGATGACAGGCATGACGGCGCTCTTCGCAACGCGCGCCATTGCGCAGACGCCGCAAGACGACGCGACCGCCACACTTCCCGCAGTCATCGTCCAGGGCCAGTCCGCGAACTCGCTGACATCGCAAACTGTGGTCAAGCAAAAGCAGACGCTCGATCAGACCGTCGGCTCCGTGGGCTTCGTGGATAGCGCCGATTACCGCGACACCTACGCGTTCACGTTGCGCGACGTGCTCAAGAACGTGCCCGGCGTGTTCGTGCAGACGCGCTACGGACAAGAGTTGCGCTTGTCGATTCGCGGCTCGGGCATCGCACGCGGCTATCACACGCGCGGCCTCGAAATTCTTCAGGACGGCATTCCCACCAATCTCGCCGATGGCAGCGGCGACTACTACCAGATCGACCCGCTCGCGCTGCAATCCGCCGAGGTCTATAAAGGCGGCAACGGTCTCGCGTATGGCTCGTCGACGCTCGGCGGCGCCATCGATTTCCTCACGCCCACCGCCTACACGGCGGATGCGCCCAACATCGTGCGGCTGGAGGGCGGCAGTTACGGCACCATCCGGGGCAGCGCGCAGTTCTCGCGCGTGGTCGGGCCGCTGGACTTCATCGGCACTTTCTCGGTGAATCATGCGGACGGTTATCGCGATCACGATCGCGGCCAGTACGAGCAGTTCAACGCGAATATCGGTTATAAATTTTCGCCCGATGTCGAAACGCGCTTCTATCTCGGCGCGTACATCATCGATCAGCAACTGCCCGGCACGCTGTCGCTAAGCGATGCCCTGAACAATCCCACGAAGGCTTCCGCGAGCGCGCTTGCCGGCGATCAGGCGCGCGACACGCGCACCGAGCGCATTGCCAATCGCACGACGGTCAAGCTCGATGTCGGACAGCTCGATTTCGTCACGTGGGCCATTCACAAGAGCCTTTATCACCCGATCTTCCAGGTGATCGATCAGGATGGCTGGACCTACGGCTTCGCGCCGCGCTATACGGCGACCATCGACGTGGGCGGCATGCGCAACGATGTGATCGCGGGCGCGCGTTTCTTCGGCGGCAACACCCAGGCGCGGCAGTACGTGAACGTGTCGGGCGAGCGCGGCACGCAAACGCTCGACTCGACGCAAAGCGCCTATAACTACGAAGCGTATGTCGAAGACCGGCTCTTCTTTCTGCCGACCTTCGCCGTGATGGCCGGCTTCAAGGCGCTGCGCGACGTGCGCAAATATGTCGATCATGGCGGTCTCGCCGCCGATCCAAACTACAAGTCGGCGAGCGAAAATTTCAGCGGCGTGAATCCGAAGCTCGGCCTGCTGTGGCAACCGAACAAGGACATTCAGGCATTCGTGGATGTCACGCGCAGCCAGGATGTTCCGGACTTCACCGACCTCACGCAGACCTTCTCGAACACCACGCGCTTCACACCGCTGGCATCGCAACATGCATGGACGCTCGAGATCGGCACGCGCGGCACGCGCGATCGCGTGAGCTGGGACCTGACCGCATATCGCTCGCTCGTGCGTGATCAGCTGCTTCAATACACGACCGATCCCGACATTCCCGCCTCCACGTTCAACGCCAACAAGACCGTGCTGCAAGGCATCGAGGCGGGTGTATCGGTGGATGTGCTGCGCGACATCACGCATGCCGGCGCGGGCGACAAGATTACGTTGTCCGGGCTCTGGAATCTGAGCGATTTCCGTTTCAAGGACGATCCGCAATACGGCTCCAACCGCATCGCAGGCGTGCCGGTGAACGTTATCCGCGCGGCGCTCGGCTATTCGCGGCCCAACGGGTTTCATATATCGGCATCGGTGGACTGGGTTCCGGCGGGCGCATGGGCGGACGACGCCAACACCTTGCGCGTGCCCGGTTACACGCTCCTCGGCGTGCAGGCGGGAATGGATTTTCGCAATGGTCTCTCGGTTTTCGTCGATGCGCGCAACTTGACGAACAAGCGTTACGTGAGCGACATCAGCACGGTCGCCGATGCTCGCACGACCTCGAACGCAATCTTCTATCCGGGCGAAGGACGTAGCATTTTCGCGGGCATGCGCTACGCTTTCTAAGGCATCTTCATTGACCCACCGCGACATGCAGAGCCGTTTCTTTCGGACATGGTGCAGCTTGCTGGGATTGCTTGCGATCCTCATGGCAACGCTCGCGCCTACGGTTTCGCAACTCGTCGTCGCCGCGCGCATGCCGGCCATGACGATGGACGCGGATTGCCCGATGGAACGAATGCAATCGATGAGCGACGACGCAGACCACGCGTCTCACTCGCACACCACGATGCCGGATGGACAAGCATGCGGTTATTGCGGCCTGCTTGCGCATGTGCCCTTCATTCCGGGCTTGCCGGTGAGCTTTGCGGTCACCGCTCGCGCCATCGCGCAACTCGTCGCCACGCGTTTTGTCAGCACGTTACGCATCGAGCCGCGCACCTCGCGCCATGCGCGCGCCCCGCCCGCTTTCTCCTGAAGCCGATATCCGCTTGATCGATGCCGAACGTCGCGCAGGCATGCGCGCGCACTCGCATCGTGATGTCCCGATCCCACGGTACGCCACCGAAAGTGGCATGGAGAAACACAATGCACGCGAAGACCAGCAGCGCCGCCTCGAGTGCGGCCCAGGCGGCCAGCGCATCCCAGGGCAGTTATCGAACGCTATGGCGCTGGCACTTTTACGCGGGGCTCTTCGTGATGCCCTTTCTAATCGTCCTCGCCATCACGGGAACGATCTATTGTTTTCAGCCGCAAATCGAGCCGTTGTTATACAGACAACAAATGGTGGTTGCACCGCGAACCACGCCACGTTTGCCTCCCGATCAACTGATGCACGATGCACGCGCGGCGGTGCCGCATGGCGCGGTCATATCGACAGTGCACGTTCTCGACGATCCTTCTCGCAGCGCCGAATTCGTCTTCAAGCTGCCGAGCGGCGAAAAGGAAAGTGTCTACCTCAATCCGTACACCGGCGCGGTGCTCGGCACGCTAAGCGTCGAGAACCGGTTCATCCAGCTCGATCGCATGGTGCATCGCAAACTGTTGCTCGGCAAGGCTGGCGAGCTGTTGATGGAACTCGCCGCATGCTGGACGCTCGTGATGATCGGCACCGGGGTTGCGTTATGGTGGCCACGTACGAAGACCACCGCGCGCGATGCGCTGCTGCCGCGGCTCTCGCTTAAAGGCCGGCCCTTGTGGAAGAACGTGCATGCGGTAATGGGCATTTGGCTTGCGCTCGGCGCGCTGTTCTTCGTGGTGACGGGTTTGCCGTGGTCGGGCTCCTGGGGCAAAAACTTCAATGCGCTTGCGACGAGCGCGAATATCGGTACGCCGGCGGGCGCTTGGGGCGGCTTGCCCCTGCAATCATCCGTGCCGGGCAAGGCCAGCGTCGCGACCGCTTCGAACAATGCCGGCGAACATCATCACGACGCCGGCAACGGCGATTCCATGCCCGGCATGGTGATGAGCGATCTACCCTTGACGCAAACACCGTGGGCCGTCACGAACGCCGCTGTTCCCGAGTCGCACGCAGCGGAAGGCGCACGCCTGCCGTTGCAGCGCGTGATGGATATCGCGGCATCGCTTGGCGTGGGAAGCGGCTATGACATCGTGGTGCCATCGACGGCAACGGGCGTCTACACCGTCTCCTGGTTCCCCGCCGATCCGAAACTCGAACGCACCCTCTACGTGGATCAATACAGCGGCGCGGTGCTCAAGGACATCCGCTATCGGGACTATGGCGCAGTTGCGCAGGCGGTTTCGTACGGCACGTCGCTGCACATGGGCCGATACTTCGGCTTCTGGAATCAACTTGCGTGCGCGTCGATTTCGCTCGGCCTCGCGGCAATGGCCGTCACCGGCTTCGTCATGTGGTGGAAGCGTCGCCCGCAACGCACGCTCGGCGCACCGGCGCGTGAGCGACTGGCGCCGCCCATGCGCGCATGGAAGACCGGACTCGCGCTGCTTGGCATCGTATTCCCGTTGATGGGACTCACCATGCTCGCCGTCTGGCTGATGGACCGGCTGATGTTCGATCGCGCGTTTCGCCGCATCGCATCATAAGGACATGACGCGCGTCATTTCGCCGACGCAGCACGGCTCGCGTTGAGTGACGTCTGATCGATGAACGCGGTGACGTCGTCGAGCACCGGTGCGACCTTGATGAGCGGCGACAGCGCGCGCACCGGTCGCCCCACGCTCCCGACGATCATCGCGTGATTGATGCCCGCGTACTGCTTCACCTCGACGCTGTCGCCTGCTTCGTTGGCACGCGCCGCGAACCGGAACGTGTTGCCGGGATCGACCGTTACATCCGACAAACCGACGCCCAGAAAGAGCGGCGGCTCGTGGCCGCTTACATGATTGATCGGCTGGCTCGCCGCTCTGAGACTCGCGGGAAAGATGCTCCTGAGCGCATCGTCCTTCAAGGGCAGGAAGTCATACGGACCGGACAACCCTATCGCGCCAGCAAGCGAACTCGTATCCACGCCATCGGCGGCCAGATAGTGCTTGTCCGTGACGAGCAGCATGACGATATGCGCGCCCGCCGAGTGTCCCATCAGGAAGATGCGCTCAGGGTCTGCGCCGTAGTCTTTCGCATGCGCCTTCGCCCATGCAACGGCGGCAGCCGCGTCCTCGACGAAACCTGGAAAAAGGGTGGACGGATATAAGCGGTAATCGGGAATGACCGTGACGATGCCGCGCGACGCCAGCGCCTCGCCCACGAAGAGGTAGTCACGACGGCTTCCCGATTGCCAGCTTCCGCCATAGAAGAACACGACCATCGGCCGGCCGCGTGGGTTATCCGCGGATGCGCGCGGCACATAGATATCGGCTTCGTGCCTGTCGCCTTCTGCATAGGGAACGGCGCGTTGTACGTCGAAATCATTGCTTGGCACGAGTGCATTCAGGAGCCTGACGGGACTGCATGCGGTCAGCGCCGACAACACGGCAAAGCAGGAAACGAGCTTGAGCGATAAGCGGCGAGACTGTAGATACGGCATGTCGGATGAAGAATTTGAAGAGAGCGATTGATGCCACTTACGCTATACGCAAGTGCGTGTCTTGCGGATGCAAAAACATCTTTATTCGAGCACCGTCATGTTTCCCGATGCTCGTCCCGCATCGAGTAAAGAACTCGTCAATCACCGGATAGATGCAAGCATGTGTTACAGCGCGAATCTCTTCGCACGATCTTCAACGTATCCGTCGACGTGGCTGCCAGACATATCGGTCGAGTCTGCTCACCATCGAAACAGTCCGTTGGAGAAGCGCGGCGCATGCCCCTTCGTCCATGCGGAAAACATGTACGCCCATCTACCTGAGATAAAGGAGACTGACATGCTCGAAGATATTGCGGTGACATCGGTGCTCGACCGTCGAGTGGAACGACGTGAAAAGCGGCGCCAGTTCTTTCGGAGTGCTGGCGGCCTGGGACTAGGGCTCGTCGGCGGCACGATTCTCGGCGCCTGCGGGGGCGGCTCGGGCGATAACGCCAATGCCGCAACTGGCCCAACCGATGCCGAGATTCTCAACTTCGCATTGAATCTCGAATATCTCGAAGCAACGTTCTATGCCTACGCAACGACCGGCGCAGGACTCCCCGCCAATCTCATGAGCGGCGTGGGCACGCCAGGCAAGGTCGTGGCCGGACAACAAGTCCAGTTCTCCGATCCCGTCGTCGCCGCTTATGCACGCGAGATTGCCAAGGATGAACTGGAGCACGTGGCGTTCCTTCGCACGGCGTTAGGCGCATCCGCCGTGGCGATGCCCGCGCTCGATGTCGGCGGTGTCGATCCGAACGGGGCCTTCTCGCTCGCGGCCCAAGCGGCGGGCCTGGCTCCGGCTGGCACGGCGTTCAACCCTTATCTGAACGACAACAACTTCCTCCTCGGCGCCTATATATTCGAGGACGTGGGCGTGACCGCTTATAAGGGCGCGTCGCCGCTCATCACGAACAAGACCTATCTGGAAGCGGCAGCGGGCATTCTCGCGGCCGAGGCCTATCACGCGGGTCTCGTTCGCACGGTGCTCTATACGAAGGGAATTCAGACACCGAGCCTCGTGACCGCGACGCAAGCCATTTCCGATGCGCGCGATTCGCTCGATTCATCCAGCGATGTCGATCAGGGTATTGCGGGCGCGTCGTCGCAAATCTCGAACATCGTCCCGCTCGATAGCAACGGCATCGCGTTCAGCCGCTCGTATGACGATGTGCTCAACATCGTTTATCTGAGCAAGGCGGCAGTGAACAAAGGCGGCTTTTTCCCGGCAGGCGTCAATGGCAGTCTGAACATGAGCAGTGCCTTCGTGTAAGTCTTCGCATCACGGGTAGGTTCATCGCGCGGCTCGCTTGCATGGGAGTCGCGCGGAATTGCTTTTACCGCTCAAAGGAGCGCCGAACCATGGGTGACACATCGGTCGGAGACTGGAGAATGCGCGTGCGGCTCAGCGTCGTCGGGTGTTTTCTCGCTGGCGGTGCGCTGTTGCAATGCATGGCGTCGCTGCACTTGTTGCGATGCGGCTTTTAGCCGATTCGCGCGCCTTCTCGCAAGTTCAGGCGCCGAGCATGGCGCGTACGCGATCAAGCAGCGCCTCCGTCGAAAACGGCTTGGTGAGCATCTGCATGCCTGTATCCAGCGAGTTGTTCGCGGTCGCCGCTTGCGCATAGCCCGTGATGAACAACACCGGCAACGCGGGATGATGCATACGGGCGGCATCGGCCATCTGTCTGCCGTTTAGGCCCGGCAGGCCCACGTCCGTAATCAGCAAGTCGACCGGCGTCTTACTCTGCAAGACAGCGAGCCCCGAGGGACCGTCGTGCGCGGTCATCGTCTTGTAGCCCAGGCGCTCGAATAAATCCTGGAGCACCTGGCGAACGGTTTCGTCGTCATCGACGATGAGGATGGTTTCGCCCGCGCCCGTGCCGATCTCCTTGCGGTGGACCGACGCGTCCGGTGCAGCGTCCGCCTGTTCCATCTCTTCCGGAAGAAACAGTCGCACCACGGTGCCGACGCCGACGCTGCTATCGATGGTCACGAAGCCGCCGGACTGGCCGACGAAGCCATAGACCATCGACAATCCGAGGCCCGTGCCCTGCCCTAGCGGCTTGGTCGTAAAGAACGGCTCGAACGCCTGATTGACGACGTATTGCGGCATGCCGGAGCCGGTGTCCGTGACCGCGATGCAAACGTACTGTCCAGGGCGCGCATCCTTGTGCATGCGTGCCTCTTTCTCGCTGATCGTCTTGCGCGATGTCTCGATGGACAACGACCCGCCGTCGGGCATGGCGTCGCACGCGTTGATCGCGAGATTGAGCAAGGCGCTTTCGAGCTGGTTCGTATCGCAGAGCACGAAGCACGGCTCGGCATCCGCGACGACGGAAAGCGAGATGGTCTCCTTCGCCATCTGCTGAATCAGGTCTTCTAGCGATACGACGAGCTCGCAAATATCCACCGACTTCGGCGCGAGCGGCTGCCTGCGCGAAAACGCCAGCAGACGATGCGTGAGCCCCGCCGCGCGCTTGGCCGAAGAGATCGCCATCTCGATGAAGCGATCGAGGCCAGCGGTATTGCCCTTCGCGACGAGATGCCGGATGAGTTCGAGCGGTCCGATCACGCCTTGCAACATGTTGTTGAAGTCGTGCGCGATGCCGCCGGTCAGATGCCCGACCGCTTCCATTTTCTGACTCTGGCGCAGCTGCTGTTCGAGGTCCCGCTGCGAAGTCATGTCGATGCCGACGCCCGTGCGCCGCACCGGCACGCCTGCGTCGTTGAAATGCGTATTGCCGCGCGACAAGACCCAACGGGTAGAACCGTCGGGATGAAGAATGCGGTACTCGAGTTCGAGATCGCCGCTGCGCACGAGGCCGCCCGACATCGTGGACTGCAACGCGGCGCGGTCGTCCGGATGGACATTCGCGAGAAATCCCTCGCGCCTGATGCCGCGCGCGGCTTCCTTGGCGTCGATGCCGTAGAGCTCCGACACGGCTGCATCGCAGAAAAAGCAGTCGCTTGCGACCTCATACGTCCACGCGCCCACGCCGCTGACCGCCGACAGCGCAAGCCGCGCGAAGTCTCGAGAATCGTTCAGTGCGATCTCGCGCTCGCGCAGTTCCGTGATGTCGCGCGCCACGATGAAAATGCGTCCGCGCATGCGATCCACTCGACCGTCCAGCAGACGATAACTGCCCGAAGCCGTGCGCATGCGACTTTTGAATTCAGCGGTGGAACCGTCGCGATCGAGATTTTGCAGTGCATCCAGCGTTTCCTCGCGATCTTCCTCATGCACGAACTCGCCGAGATTCTGGCCGATGATTTCGTCGAGCGACCAGCCGAGATTGCGCGTCCACGCGGGATTGACGTTCGCGAGCGAGCCTTGTTCGTCGGCGACGGCCAATAGATCGCGACTGAGTTGCCACAGCACTTGTTCGTGCGCGTCGTCGCGTGAATTCAGTTGCGCACGCAAGGACTCGATTTCGGCCTGAAGCGCCGCAACGTCCTGATGCGAGGAAGATTCGTCTGTCATCGACTAAAGACTAAAGGCTTTCAAAAGAAACTCTGCGTGCCGAATGCAAGCGATTCGCCGACGATAATACCGTTTTGTCGGCAACGTGAAGGCGTGCGTCGCGGTGACCGACGAGTTTAAGCGGATATGGGTTTTCGCGCGGGATTCGGCCGGCGCGTGGCGCGACTTACCGTCGCATGCAATCGATGTCATACGGCGCGTTCGCGTCGAATACGCGGCGGCGGTCAGCAGAATTCAAGGCGCGGTTGATACCATGCACGCCATTGCACACTCGCACTCTCGCCTGTCTTCTTATGTCGCTCATCAGTTTGCTCGAACCGTGGGAGCCGTCGTACGCGCTGGTTGCCGTGTTTATCGTCGTGGCCGGGCTGTTTGCGCGCGGCGCGCGAAAGGCGCGCATGAGCGTGGCGCGGCGCATCGCGTTCTGGACCGGAATCGTCCTCTTCTACATCGCGCTGCACACGAAAGTGGACTACTACGCCGAGCACCAGTTCTTCGTGCATCGGCTGCAGCATCTCGTGCTGCATCATCTGGCGCCGCTCGTTCTCATGGCTTCGTATCCGGGCGCCGCGCTGCGTGTGGGCCTGCCGTTCGCCTGGCGGCCCCTGCTACGGAACTGGCAACGCAGTCGCGGCGCGCGTCTGCTCGGAGCGGTACTGCTGAATCCTACGGTCATCGGCATGGCGTTCATCGTGTCGGTGCTCGTGTGGCTGCTGCCTTCAATCCAATTCGTGTCGATGCTCGACTGGCGCATCTATCGCTTCATGAACTGGTCCGTCGCGATCAGCGGACTCATGTACTGGTGGATGATCCTCGATCATCGCCCGAGCCCGCCGAGCCGCGCGCGGCCTGGCTTGCGCGTGCTGTCGCCCGTCATCACCATGACGCCGCAAATTCTGGCGGGTGCGTTGATCACCTTCAGCTCGCGCGATCTCTACCCAGTGTTCGAAGTTTGCGGTCGCGCGTTCACGTCCGTTCCGCCCGCGCTCGATCAGAGCCTCGGCGGACTCATCATGTGGGTGCCAGCCGCCGTGCTGGAAACCGTCGGCGCGATGATGGCGCTGCGCTTGATGATGCGTCTGTCGAACTCGCCGCGCGAAAAGGCGCGTCAGGCATCGAGGAGAAGGTCGGCACGACAGGACCGCGTTCACCCGGTCACACGCTAGGCCGCGTGCCCGTGTTTGCAGAAAAGCGCGACGCCACGAAGGCCGGAATGTTCTCGGGCGTGACCACCACGACCGACGACGACAGCGCCACGCCCGAAGCAGGAAGCAGCTTGTGAAACTGCATCACGTGCTGACAGGCCGAACGCATGTCTTGCCGAAGATCGTGGTGCAGCACAGCGGAGATCGCGCCCTCGCGCAGCAGATGCGTGTTCTCCCGGTCCAGATCGTGCGCGACGAAACACTTCGGCCGAAGCCCCAATGCTTCGAGCGCTCGGAGTATCGCGACATTGCCGCCGCCGATCGAATAAACCGCCGCGATTTTTTGGCCACCGCCGACAGCCTGCCTCACGCGTTCTTCCGTCGCCGCGTCGAGACCGTGGCCACCGCTGGCATCGATCAAGGCGAGTCGCGGGTTGCGCGCGCGTAGTGCCTGCCGGAAGCTCAGTTCGCGTTCCTCTTCGCCGCGAAAACGTTCGTGGCTCAACGTGACGAGCACATTGCCCGGCCGCCGACCCAGCCACTGTCCGATGAGATACGCCGCCGTGGCGCCTGCCGCGCGGTTATCGAGACCCGCGTAGGTGATTCGGCCGGACGACGGGATGTCGGTGAAAACCGTCACCACCGGAATGCCACACGACTGAAGCTCGGCAATCGCGCTCGCAATCTCCGGCACATCGCGCGCTTTCAGAAAGACGCCGTGACTGCCCCGGCGCGCGATGTCGCGCAGCGCCTGAACCACCTCGGACGCAACCATGCTTTCGCGCATGAGATAGCGCATACGGAACACGGCGGGATGCAGGCCCGGCACTTCGGCCTCCAGCGCCTCGCGAATCTCGTCGGCGAATCGGCGCGGCGCTTCCACGACGACATCGACGACGATCTTGCGGCCCGTCGTCGCCAGCTGGAATTGCTGCTGTTCCAGTTCCCTGATCGCCTGTTCGATACGCCGCCGCGTATGTTCGCGCACGTGCGCCCGCCCGTTCAGCGCGCGGTCCACGGTGGCGGTGCCGACACCCGCCTGAAGCGCGATTTCCTTGATCAGAAACGGGTGAGACATGGCTTCGCGTCCCGGCGTTTTGATGTGTTTTTGATGTTTCGATGATAACGCAGCCCGCGTCGATAAGACTAAGCTTGTCGCCAGAGTGGAGGAGACACCATGACGTCGGCGCAGCGGTCGGGCTGGTATCGGGAAGAGGATTGTTCGGTGAGCGACTTCGTGGCGCAGGTCGAAGCCGCGGATGACATTGAAGCGCTCGAGTACTGCGCCGAAGTGCGCGAGCGCATCCCTGTTTATGCGTGCCCCGAACTCGAGAACGTGCTCGGCGATGCCGCGCGTCGCCAGTCCTTGCTCGCGGAATGGGCGCACGTGCTGTCGAAGGGCGCGGGTGTTTTCGTGCTTCGGGAAGCGTATGCGGATACCGCGCCCATCGACGAAGCTACCGAAGTCTTCGAAGCAATCATTCGCGAGGAACGCGCTGCGGGCGGCGGCAAGGCGGACCACTTCGCCAAGGCCGGAGCGAACGACCGCATCTGGAACGCGCAGGAAAAGCTCTGCCTGAAAGCGCCAGCCGTCTTCGCTCGATACTTCGCCAACCCCGTCATCGCGGCTGCATCGGAAGCGTGGCTGGGGCCGGGTTATCAGATGACATCGCAAGTGAATGTCGTGCGGCCGGGCGGTGCGGCGCAGCAAGCGCATCGCGACTTCCACCTCGGTTTCCTCACGGTCGACGAGGCGCAGCGCGTTCCCGCGCACGTTCACGCAATGTCGCCGTTTCTCACTTTGCAAGGCGCGGTCGCGCATGGCGACATGCCGGTTGAAAGCGGTCCCACCAAGCTGCTGCCCTGTTCGCAGCGCTATGCCGAAGGCTACGTCGCGTGGCGGCGGCAAGACTTCCGCGACTACTTCGAAGCGAACTTCGTGCAGTTGCCGCTGAAAAAGGGCGATGCAATCTTCTTCAGCCCCGCGCTATTTCATGCGGCCGGCTCGAACCGGACCACGGACGTTCAGCGCATGGCGAATCTGCTACAGGTGTCGTCGGCGTATGGACGTGCGATGGAGTCGCTCGACCGCAACCGCATGTGCGCCGCGCTTTATTCCGTGCTGCGCGAGATGCGTGCCGAAGGACGCATCACGAATACGGAAACGCGGACGATCATCGCTTCCTGCGCGGAAGGCTACGCGTTCCCGACGAACCTCGATCTCAATCCGCCGCTCAACGGTCTTGCGCCGGCCACACAGCAGGATCTGTTCAACCAGGCAATCGAAGAAGCCTGGTCCGCGCAACGGTTCGATGACGCGCTCACCCACTACGCGTCGCTCGGGCGCACCGCTTGACCTTCCAACGGGACTCGACAATGACGATCGACATCATCGGACGGCGCATCCGTCTTGGACTCGTAGGCGGCGGACCGGGCTCGATAATCGGCGAGACGCATAGGATCGCGGCGCGGCTCGATGGTCAATACGAGGTTGTCGCGTGTGCGCTGACTTCGGACGCCGTGCGCTCGCGCGAGGCGGGCATTGCGCTTGGCATCGTTGCAGAACGCGCGTATGGCTCGTGGCAGGAGATGCTGCAAGCCGAAGCTCAACGTCCCGACCGGATGGACGTGGTCGCCGTCATGACGCCCAACGACTCGCACTACGACATCTGCATGCAGGCGCTGGATCGCGGATTTCATATCATCTGCGACAAGCCGCTCGCGCACGGGCTCGCCGCCGCGCGGGACATTGCGCGCAAAGTCGCCGAGACACACGCCGAATTCTGCGTGACCTACTGCTATACCGGTTACCCGATGGTGCGACAAGCGCGCGACATGGTCGCGGCGGGCGAACTGGGCGAGATCCGGCAAGTGCATCTGCAATACATCCAGGGCTATTTCGCGCACCACGACTTGCCCTCGGGATGGCGCACCGAGGGCAAACGCGGTGGCGAGTCGCTCGTCCTCATGGATATCGGCACGCACGCGTTTCATCTTGGCGGCTTCGTCACGGGACTCGACGTCACGCAAATCTGCGCGGACCTCGGCTCGGCCATTCCCGGCCGCCAGGTGGACGACTATGTCGGCGCGTTGACGCACTACGGCAACGGCGCGCGTGGCTCGTTATACGTGACCAATGCGGCCGCGGGTTCCGAGCATGGCCTGAGCTTTCGAATTCATGGCGACGCGGGCGGCCTGGAATGGCATCAGGAAGAGCCGAACCGGTTGATCCATCGGCGCAAGGATGGCTTCGAACAGATCATCACGCGCAGACTCGGGCCCGCCACGAGCCAAGGCGCGCAGCAATCGACACGCATTGCGATAGGGCATCCCGAAGGTTACTTCGAGGCGTTTGCGAATCTGTACACCGAGTTCGCGAAGCGCGTCGCCAACCGATTGGCCGGGCGCGATGTCTCCGGCGAAGCGACGCTCTACCCGGGTGTCATCGACGGCGTGAAGGGCCTCGCTTTCGTCGCGGCGGCGGTGCAAAGCGCGAACGCCGGACGCTGGACGGATGTGGCCATCTAGAGCGTCTTATCCGGCACGACGATAAAGCCTCCGGCCTCGTCGCCGAAGGCGCGCGTGTTGCCTTCGACAAAGCGCTGCGCCGTGACCGCGCAGAGCGCTGCATCCACGAAGTCGATCGATTTCAGCCGCGTCGTTTCAAAGCCCAGGTCTTCGAGAAGGCGTCGGCGCTGCACGCGCTTCAGCTTCGCCGACGCGACTTCGCGCCCAAGGAGCGCACATGTCGTCGCGTGCGGAAACGTCTCGATGGCGACTGCCTTGCCCGAGTATCGATTCGTTTCGAGAATGGGATGAGTGTTCGCGAATGCATCGTACACACGCGCGCCGTTGATCATCCAGTCGAAGAACCCGCTCGGATTCGATTCTGCGCGTTGGAGCGTTGGCGTCGAGAAACAGGAGATGCGTTCGCGCGCCAGTTGCCGCTCGGCCGTGCGCCCAACGCCTTCCGCTCCCCAACGACAAGGGGCATCGATGGCGACGACAGCGACGCCGAAGCGCAGGCACTGCTCGTGTAATTCGAGCGGATGCGTGCTGGTCAAAACGCATTCGATGCCGCGGCCCCTCACGATGACCAGATGAAACCCCTTCTTCGTCCCGCCGACATCGATACCGGCCACGAATTTTTGATCGACAACGCTCAACTTGTTCCTCTACTCTTATCAGGAAGTACTGCCGCGTGCGCAAATGCGACCTGCTGGTGCCTGTTTGCGCGGTATGACGATTGCTACGGATTACGAATAAGCCTCGCCGCGAAATAAAGGCGAAGCTCAAGAGCCGACCTGAGAGACCGGCTCGGGATGTCAGACAAAGAGCGAAAGCCGCATTGGAATGCGAAGTTTTCGCCTATTCCGAGGACAGTGACATGCGTACCAATATCGGCCCGCCATCCGACATGGCTAATCGGGTGCGCTCGTCCGGAGGTCTTCAATGACCGGCGCCGCCACGTCCTCCAAAGACGCATCCGACGAAGTTTCGAGACATACCCCCGACTTCCAGACCGCGCGCCGGCGACTC
Source organism: Caballeronia sp. GAWG1-1 (assembly GCF_023631465.1). Lineage (NCBI taxonomy): Bacteria > Pseudomonadati > Pseudomonadota > Betaproteobacteria > Burkholderiales > Burkholderiaceae > Caballeronia > Caballeronia sp. GAWG1-1. The sequence goes on along the minus strand of NZ_JALQDB010000041.1, from coordinate 33,613 downwards.
ATGGCCGTGCTCGTCACCTCCGTTACGGTTCCCCTGCTGTGCGCGGCATTGTACGGCTACGTTACGTACGATCGCGCCATTCACGAAAAGCAGATTGCGCTCGACCGTCTTGCGTGGATCGCCGAGTGCAAGCTCGTCAACCTTCTCGATCTGAATCGCGAACTTTTTGCACGTGTCGGAGAGGCAATCGGCTCGACCGACGAGGCCACGCTGCGCACCCAACAGGTGCAGTTGCACGACACGCTGAGTGCGCTCGTCACCAAGCTGCCGCACGTGGCGGCGCTTTCCGTGGTTGGACGAACCGGCCAAATACTCGCGACAAGTAAGCAGATGCCCGCGCCTGCCGTATCGATAGGCGACCGGGACGACTTTCTGGCCACGCGCGCCGCGCACGCACCGCTGTATGTGTCGATGCCGGTGCGCGGCCGGATGGCAGGCCTTGATATCGTGAACGAACTCGTTGCGCGGACCGCGAGCGACGGGCGCTTTATTGGCGCGGTGGTCGTTTCGCTCGACCGGAATTATCTGCTCGACTTCTATCGCCAGCTTCTCGTGGACAATCCTCGACTTACGCTCGGTCTGTATCGACAGGACGGCGGCATTCTCGTGCGTCTGCCGGCGCCGAAGCTCATGAATGCGCCGACGCATCATGTGCCGCTCGCCAACGCGTTCGCGCGCAGGGTGTCCATCGGCTCCATGCGAGGCGACTCACCGCTCGATGGCGGCCAGAGCATGATGGCGTTTCGCGAGGCATCGAATTACCCGGTCTATGTATCGGCGAGTTATGCGATGAGCGACGTGATACACGACTGGTGGCACGACGACATGCTGGTGGCCGGACTCGCGCTCGTGCCATGCGTCTGCTTGTGGTTTCTCGTCGTATTCTCGCTGCGCCGCCTCAAAGCGGAAGAGGCGGCTTGGCTCAACTGGCGCCGCGAACTGGCGATGCGCCAGCGCGCCGAAGACGCGACGCGGCATCTGCAACGCATGGGCGCGCTCGGTAATCTCGTGGCGAGCGTGGCACACGACTTCAACAACCTGCTGATGGTCGTCACGGCCAACATGGAGCTCGTGCGGCGCAAGAACTATATCGGCGTCAGGAACGAGGTGAACGCGGTCGAGCGCGCGTCCATCAATGCGCGAGTCTTGGCTCGCCGGCTGATGAGCGTCGCACGCAAGCAGCCGTTGCAACAGCGCGTGCTCAATCTGAACCGCTGGCTCGAACAGGCGGAGCCGCTGCTCCATTCGGCCATGAGCAGCAAGATCACGGTGCAAATCAATGCGCCGGACGCGCTCTGGATGGTCAAGGTCGATCCTGTCGAGCTCACGTCCGCGCTCGTCAATCTTGCCGTCAATGCGAAAGACGCGATGCGTGGCGGCGGCCATTTCATCGTCACCGCGCGCAATACCTCGTTCAGCAGCCGGCGCTACAGCGTTCCGCCCGGCGATTACGTGGTGATCGAAAGCCGCGACACCGGAACCGGCATGAGCGACGAAGTGGCGCACCAGGCTTTCGAGCCGCTCTTCACCACGAAGGCAGCGGGCGCGGGCACGGGCCTCGGACTCGCTCAGGTACTGGCCATGGCCGAGCAAGCCGGAGGCACGGCGCGACTGGAGACGACATGGGGAAAAGGCACGACCGTTTTCATCTACCTTCCACGCTGGACGGGCGCCGCGCCGCTCGAAGCAGACGAAGCGGAACCGGTCAGCGTGCCTTTGATCGACAATGAGACGTCCGTGCTGCTGGTCGAGGACAACGAGGAAGTGGCTGCGGGACTCGTCGCGGTGCTGGACGTGCTCGGCTGGCACGCGCGCCACGAGTCGGACGGAGACGCGGCCATGCGCGTATTAAAGGAGGGAAACCGATTCACTCTGGTACTGTCCGACATTCAGATGCCGGGCTGCGACGGAATTTGCCTGGCCGAATGGATAAGAAAACATTTGCCCCGGCAAGCGGTCGTGCTTATGACAGGTTACGCTGATCATCTCGCCGAGGCGCGTCGCCTGGGTGTAACCGTTCTGGCGAAACCGTTTAATACCGACGACCTCAGGGCGCTCCTTACCGGAGTACCGATGACTTACCCGGAATGAGCGCCGGCACATATGCTTTACTACACAGATACGCCCCTGTGATAACAATTTTTAGGCGAATAACGCAAGTCGAGGATGGCCGCTATGTCACAAGTCGAACATGAAATTCAATCCGCATTCCTGGATGCCCTGATAGCCGAACGAAAAACCGTCTGGGTTTTTCTCGTGAACGGTATAAAACTCACCGGCGTCATCGAGTCTTTCGATCAGTACGTCATTGCCGTGCAGTCGCCGGTAGGCTCGCAGGCCATTTACAAGAACGCGATCTCCACGGTGTGCGAGCCGCATACGCTGCCGCCGAGAAGGACGGACGAACGTACGCCGATGGCGCGCGTGCAGCGTCCGCGACGCGCGTAACGAACAACGCGTTGCGCACTTTATCCGTGAAGACCGGCTCCCTGTTTGTTGCACTGTGGTTGTGGGCCGGCGCGGTCCGGGCCGACGTGGCGTGCTATCCCGTCGGCACGGCAATCACGCTTTTCGGCACCGCCGTGCGTGAAGACGTGGAATCGAGCGATGGCTCCGTCAGGACCGCCTGGATGCTCGCAATGGACCCGCCCCTGTGCGTCGTGGACAGGCGGTTTTCGCAGGACGCGCTGGGACGGCTCATGGTCCCGCGCATACAGCTCATTGGCGTGCCGCCGCCTCCGGTGCGGGTTCCTATCGCCGTTACTGGCACGCTCTCCACGCGCAATGCGCCGCAGTATTTCATCGTGCCGAGCGCCATGTGGGTAACGCCACCCCGGCCACCCCGGCCACCCCAGCCGCTCCAGCCGCCCGTATCGCGATAAAACCGCCAAAGCCGCATCCAGCGGTCGTTTCAGGGCCTGTGGGATACTATTGGGATTGCCCGCGGCGAAGCTCAAAAGGTCGTTCGCACGGGCGCATGTCCGGCCGCCCATCCCCTGGCCCACATTCTTCCCCGCGACTCCTCGAAATCACAATGCCCGCATACCGTTCCAAAACCTCCACCGCCGGCCGCAACATGGCGGGAGCGCGCTCGCTGTGGCGCGCCACCGGCATGAAAGACGAAGACTTTTCGAAGCCGATCATCGCCGTCGTCAATTCGTTCACGCAGTTCGTTCCCGGACATGTTCACCTGAAAGATCTCGGTCAGCTCGTCGCGCGCGAGATCGAGGCGGCGGGCGGCGTCGCCAAGGAATTCAACACCATTGCGGTCGATGACGGCATCGCCATGGGTCACGACGGCATGCTGTATTCGCTGCCGAGCCGCGAGATCATCGCGGATTCGGTCGAGTACATGGTCAACGCGCACTGCGCCGACGCCATGGTCTGCATTTCCAATTGCGACAAGATCACGCCGGGCATGTTGATGGCCGCCATGCGCCTCAACATTCCGGTTGTCTTCGTGTCCGGCGGACCGATGGAAGCCGGCAAGACGCATCTTGCCAATCCGAAGACCAAGGCAATCGAGTTCAAGAAGCTCGATCTGGTCGATGCCATGGTGATCGCCGCCGACGCCTCCTACTCCGACGCCGATGTCGCTGAGGTCGAACGCTCCGCGTGCCCGACGTGCGGTTCGTGCTCGGGCATGTTCACGGCCAACTCGATGAACTGCCTGACCGAAGCGCTCGGTCTGTCGCTGCCGGGCAACGGCACGGTGGTCGCCACGCACGCGGATCGCGAGCAGCTTTTCAAGCGCGCGGGGCGCCGTATCGTCGGTCTGGCGCGGCAGTATTACGAGCACGAGGAAGACCGCGTGCTGCCACGCTCGGTCGGCTTCAAGGCGTTCGAAAACGCGATGACGCTCGACATCGCCATGGGCGGCTCGACCAACACGATCCTGCACTTGCTGGCCATTGCACGCGAGGCGGAAATCGACTTCACCATGGCGGACATCGACCGCCTTTCGCGCGTCGTGCCGCAACTGTGCAAGGTCGCGCCGAACACGAACAAGTATCACATCGAGGACGTGCATCGCGCGGGCGGCATCATGGCTATCCTCGGCGAACTGGATCGCGCGGGCAAGCTGCATACCGACGTGCCGACGGTCCACGCGCACACGCTCAAGGACGCGCTCGACGAGTGGGACATCAAGGGCAATCCCGACGATGCCGTGAAGACCTTCTACATGGCCGGTCCCGCAGGCGTGCCGACGCAAGTGGCGTTCAGCCAGAACACGCGTTGGCCGAGTCTCGATACGGATCGCGCCGAAGGCTGCATCCGCTCGTATGAACACGCGTTCTCGCGCGAAGGCGGACTGGCGGTGCTCACGGGCAATATCGCGCTGGACGGCTGCGTGGTGAAAACGGCTGGCGTGGACGAGAGCATTCTGGTGTTCGAAGGCACGGCTCATGTCACCGAATCGCAGGACGAGGCGGTCGAAAACATTCTGAACGACAAGGTCAAGGCGGGCGACGTGGTGATCGTGCGCTACGAAGGTCCGAAGGGCGGACCCGGCATGCAGGAGATGCTTTATCCGACGAGCTACATCAAATCCAAGGGGCTCGGCAAGTCGTGCGCGCTTCTCACGGACGGGCGTTTTTCGGGCGGCACGTCGGGCCTGTCAATCGGTCATTGCTCGCCCGAAGCGGCGGCGGGCGGCGCTATCGGCCTCGTGCGCAATGGCGACAAGATTCGCATCGACATTCCGAATCGCACTATCGACGTGCTGCTGTCGGATGACGAGCTCGCGCGCCGCCGCGAAGAGCAGAACGCCCGAGGCTGGAAGCCGGCCGCGCCGCGTCCGCGCAAGGTATCGACCGCGCTCAAGGCTTACGCCAAGCTCGTGATGTCGGCGGATAAGGGCGCGGTGCGGGACGCTTCGCTGCTGGACGATTGAGGTCGTCGCGGGCTTCGGCGGCGGCGTGCGGTGCTGCCGCGCAAAGCCCGCGATGTATCAAGGCGTGATCCCGTCGACGCCATTGGCCGGTTGCTCCGGCCGTGCGACCGCGCGGGCCGCGTAGGATTCGACCGCCCGGTACGCCACCGTCGAACCCGCAATGCCGAGCGCAGCCGGAATCAGAAAGTCCTGGCTGAAACGCGTGAATTCGATCATCAGCACGATGGCCGTCAACGGCATCTGCATCGATGCCCCCAGGAACGCTGCCGCCCCCACCACAGCGAACGCGCCAAGCGACGTTCCCGGCCAGAGCACATTCCACACGCTACCGAGAATCACGGCCAGCAGCGCGCCATTCGTAAGCCCCGGCGTGAGCAGACCGCCCTCCGCGCCCGCGCGCAACGTAATCACTTCGACCATCACCTTGAGCACGAGCAGCACGGCGGCGAGCCCGAGCGTCATCTGATTGTCGAACGACAGGCCCGCCGGCCCCTTGCCGTTGCCGACGAGTTGCGGGAAATACATGGCGAGCGCACCGATCATCGCGAAGTTGATGAGTGCAAGCACCGGCAATGCATTGCCGCGCGGTGCGGCATTGCGCGCCGCCGATGTCAGCCGCACGAACACCCAGGCAGCGACGCCGAAAAGCGGCCCCGTGACCACGGCCCACACGACGATCTGCGCATTGAAGGCGAGCGCGGGCAACCGATACTGATGTTCATCGCCGAGACCGACCCACGCTACCAGCGCGCCGATTGCCGAGGTCGCGAACGCCGCCGCGACGATGGACCATTCGAAGGTGCCGAGCAGCACTTCGAGCACGAACACCGCGCCGCCGAGCGGCACGTTATAGACCGCCGCGAGCCCCGCACCCGCGCCGCACGCCACCATGATGCGCGACTGCGCGAGCGTGAGTCCCGCGTAATGCGCGAGCCATCCCGCCCATAGCGAACCGATCTCGCGCGGCGCGACTTCACGGCCGAGCGGCGAACCCATGGCTACCGTGACGATCTGCAACACCGTATGCGCGAGCGTGCTGATCACCGGCATACGCGGATCGTCCGATTTGACGGCCTTGCGGATACTCACGAGCGGCTTGCCGAAGCGATACACGCACCACCAGCCGATTCCCGCCACGAGACCGCACAACGTAAGCACGACGAGCCGGCGCTCGGGTGGCGCGGCCGTCACGCCTTCGAGAAAGCTCTCCCGGCTGATGACCGCATCGAGGCTATAGCCGAACGCGATGTGCTGGATGGCGTGCAGCAACAACGCGAGCAACATGCCGCCGATGCCCGCGCCCACACCCACGAGCACGGTCACGACGATAAACCTGCTGGCCGAAGCCAAGCCGTTGCCAGGCGAAGTCGGTGTCATCTCGGTCACGTTGAGCGCAAAAACCATAGAGTATCGCGCCTGACTTGCAGGCTCTCCGAACCAAGCGCGTTGTTTTTCTATTCGCACGGCTTTGCGCGATTCACTGACGTGTTGGCGAGAGACCGTTAGTAGCTATTTTGGGATGAAGAAAAGCCGGGCCACGATGAATGGACCCGGCTTGCATCACTTCGCTTCGAACAATCTCGCGATAGGCAAGGTATGCGCGTAGACCGCGCCCGCACGCAGAATGATCGCGACCGCGTAGGCTTCTTCGAGCGCCTCGGATGTGACGCCTGCTTCGATGGCAAGCGCGTGCAGCGACCGCCGCAACGGCTCGTGATTTTGCGCTTGCGCGACAGCGGCGGCGGTCACGAGGCGCAATTCACGCGGCAAGGTATCGTCGCGAAAGACGGTGCTTGCGAACGTATCGCGGCCCGCGCCAATAGCCGTGCCGTTGATCACCGACTCGCGTTGTTCGAACGTGAAGGCGGCATCGATCTTCACTTCACCGCGCCCGAAAGTCTCTAGCGCCGCAGCGATATACGAAGCGGCAAGCAACTCATCGAGCGATGCACCCAGGCGCTTCGCGATCTCCGCGTGATGCTCGATACAGTACTCGCAACGCGTCACCTGCCCCACCGCCACAGCGACCAAATGTTTGTCGCGGCTCGACAGACGACCGTCGCTCCAATGCGCCTGCGAGAGGCGGCGAAACGCCCCAGCATGCGCGTTACGTGATTCGAGCGCGGCGAGCGCGCGGACATCGGCTTGATGAGTCATGTGCGATCCGTTCGATATGAAAGCCAGGCGAGACACGAAACGTACACCATTCTTCGTGGCCGCGCAGCGCTCATCCGCCGCACCGATGCGAAGCATGCTACGTCATATGCACAGCACTTTTTATTGGTTCCTCACGTGGCGAGTCGTTGCTATCGTTCGCGATCCCGCAAGGTGCTCGCCCTGTCTTGCAGCGGCCATCTACCGCAACATCGAATCAACACTACGCAAATATCGCGCAACATCACAACAAGAGGAATCGCACGTGTCGACCAGCACAACACTCAGGCTCTGGCAGCGTTGGGCGCGCCCGCTCGCATTCGTGGCGCTCATCGCGGGATCGAGCCTGGCTCACGCAGAGACGCCCAAACGCGGCGGCACGCTCACCGTCATCTCGCAGCCCGAGCCTGTCATTCTGACGGCAGCACTGAGCACGTCGTCGCCGACGGGAACCTTCAGCACCAATGTCTTCGACGGCCTCATCGAATACGACAACGACTTTCATCTCAAGCCGGGACTCGCGGTCAAGTGGGCGCTTTCGACCGACGGCAAGACGCTCACGTTGAATCTGCGTCAGGGCGTGAAGTGGCACGACGGCAAACCCTTCACTTCCGCCGACGTGAAGTGGACGCTCGAAAACGTGTGGAAGAAATATCATCCGCGCAATCAGGCTCTGTTCGCCAACGCGGACCGCGTGGATACGCCGGACGATTACACCGTCATCATCCATTTTTCGAAGCCATCGCTTGCCGTGCTGAGTTCGCTCAACAGCAACGGCGCGCAAGTGTTGCCGAAGCATCTGTATGAAGGCACGGACGTCCTCAACAATCCGTACAACAACAAGCCAGTGGGCACGGGTCCGTTCATTTTCCGCAAATGGGTGAAAGGCGACTACATTCTGCTCGAACGCAATCCGGACTACTGGGACAAGGGCAAGCCGTATCTCGACAAGGTGATCTATCGTGTGATTCCCGATGGCGGCGCACGCACCGCCGCGCTCGAAAAGGGCGAAGTGCAATACGCGCCGCTGAGCCCCGTACCCGCTCGCGACGCGCAACGTCTCGCGAAACTGCCGAACCTCAAGGTGGAAACGAAGGGTTATGAATGGCTCTCGCCGTGGCTCTTTCTCGACATCAACAACGATCGTCCTCAGTTGAAGGATGCGCGCGTGCGGCAGGCGCTTTATCTGGCCATCGATCGCAACGCGTATAACCGCGTGGTGTGGTCAGGCTTCGGCAAACCAGCGGTGAGCCCTGTCGTATCGACGCTCAAGGAGTTCTTCGAGCCCGACGTGCCGCAGTATCCCTACGACATTGCGAAGGCCAACGCGTTGCTCGATACGGCCGGTTACAAGGCAGGCCCCAACGGTACGCGCTTCAAGCTGACTATCGATTATCTGCCGTACGGTGACGAGTTTCTTCGCAGCGCGGAGTTCATCAAGCAAGCGTTCAAGAAAATCGGTATCGACGCGGATATCCGCAATCAGGACACGCCGACCTACACGCGCCGCATTTACGGCGACCGCGATTTCGACGTGACGATCCAGTGGTACGCAGGCTTCTCGGACCCGCAAGTGGGCGTGACGCGCGAGTATCAGTCGGACAGTATCGGCAAGAACATTCCGTTCACGAATGGCTCGGGGTATCGCAACGCCAAGGTCGATCAACTGATTCGCGATGCGCAAGCCTCCGGCGATCAAGCCGAACGCGTAACGCTTTTCAAAGCGTTCCAGCGTCAGGTGCAGACCGATCTGCCGTCGCTGCCGCTGCTCGAACTGCACTTCTTCACGGTGCAATCGGCCGACCTCAACGATACGGTAAGCGGCGTCGATCAGGTCTATGGCTCGTTCAAGAACGTGTGGTACACCGACCCTTCGAAGCATGAGTGAGCTCATCGCGACCGATACAAAGCGCACCGCGCGATGGCTCTCCATCGCGTTGAGTCGGCTCGGGCAACTCGTGGGCGTCGTGCTCGGCATTGCGGTCGTCAACTTCTTCCTGCTTCGGCTCGCCCCCGGCGATGCCGTGCAGGTCATCGCGGGCGAATCCGGCGGCGCGTCGGCGCAATACGTCGCCGCGTTGCGTCAGCAGTTCGGGCTCGATCAACCGCTCTGGGTGCAGTTTGCAAAGTACCTCGGACATCTCGCGCGCTTCGATCTCGGCTACTCGTTCCGCGAAGGCATGCCCGTCGCGCAGCTCATCTGGAACCGCGTGCCCGCCACGCTTTTGCTGATGGGGAGCGCGGTGCTGATCGCGGCCATCGTCGGACTGCTGCTCGGCGCGCTCGCTGCATGGTACGCGGGACGTTTCGTCGATGTCGTCATCTCCACGCTTTCGCTGCTTTGTTTCGCCACGCCGCTTTTCTGGACCGGGCTCATGCTGGTGGTCGTGTTTTCGGTGTGGCTCGACTGGCTGCCGGTCGGGGGCATGCAGACCATTTCCTCCGGGCTCACAGGCTGGGCGCATGTGCTGGATGTCGCACATCATCTTATTCTTCCCGCTGTCACGCTCGCGCTTTTCTACGTCGCAACGTATGCGCGTTTGATTCGCGCGACCGTCATCGAAGTACGTCGCGAGGATTATGTGCGCACCGCTATTGCGCGCGGCGTGCGGCCGTTGCGGCTCTTTCGCGTGCACGTGCTGCGCAATGCGCTCATTCCGTTCGTGACGATGCTCGGCATGCAGATCGGCTCGGTGATCGGCGGCGCGGTGGTAGTCGAAACGGTGTTTTCGTGGCCGGGGCTCGGGCGGCTCACTTTCGATGCGCTCGTACGGCGCGATCTCAACGTGCTGCTCGGCGTGCTGCTGTGCAGCTCGATTCTCGTCGTCCTCGTCAACTGGGCCACCGACGCCATCAACCGCTGGCTCGACCCGCGCATCTCCTGAGAACCGCACCATGTCCCAACTCTCCGCGCTGCAAAAGCCTCGCCGCTGGCATGCCGCTCTGCGCTTTCTGCGCGCGCCTTCCGCGTTGATCGGCGGCGTGCTGCTCGCGGCGATCATCGCGGTCGCGCTCTGTGCGCAGTGGCTGCGTCCCGGAGATCCACTAGAACTCGTCGCCGAACCATTTTTGCGTCCGGGTCAAGATCCGGCGTTTCCGCTCGGCACCGACATGCTGGGCCGCGATATCCTCTCGGGATTGTTGTATGGCGCACGCGCCTCGCTCGTGATCGCCGCGGCTTCGACGTTCATCAGCGTCGTCATCGGCGTGGTGGCGGGCCTTTTTGCCGGATACTTCGGCGGCTGGCTCGATCGTGAAATCAATCGCGTCACCGTGTTCTTTCAGACGGTGCCGCCGTTTCTGTTCGCGCTCGCCATCGTCGCCATCGTGCAGCCTTCGGTGATGACGATTGCGCTCGCTATCGGCGTGACTTCGTGGCCGAACCTCGCGCGGCTGGTGCGCGCGGAAACGCAAAAGCTGCGGCACGGCGAGATGGTGCAGGCAAGCATCGCGCTTGGGGCGAGCGACTTGCGCATCATCGTGTCGGATGTCTTGCCCAATGCGATGACGCCCGTCCTCGTGTCATCGACATTGCTGGTTGCCACCGCCATTCTCACGGAGTCCGCGCTTGCGTTTCTCGGGCTTGGCGACCCAAACATGGCGAGCTGGGGCAACATGGTCGGCGCGGGCCGCGAAGTGCTGCGCACGGACTGGTATATCGCGACCTTGCCGGGTCTTGCTATCGTCGTCACGGTGCTTGCGCTCAATCTGCTCGGCGATGGTCTTGCTTCCTTGTTCGGCTTGCATGCGGAGCGTTGAGCGCTCAACTGTTTATGCGGCGATGAAATCGCTGCCCGCACGCTGTCGCTGCCCCGCCACCGATGCAATGAGCGTGCGCGTGTAAGCGTGCTGGGGCGCGTCCCAGATCTCGTCGTGCCCGCCGCTTTCGACGATGCGTCCATCTTTCATCACCAGCACGCGATCCGCCATGTAGCGAACGACAGCGAGATCGTGCGAGATGAAGAGCATCGACAGACCGAATTCATCCTTCAGATCGCTGAGCAAATTCAGTATCTGCGCCTGAATGGAAACATCGAGCGCGGATACCGGCTCGTCGCAGATCAGAAGCGCCGGTTCGAGTATCAACGCCCGCGCAATGCCAATGCGTTGCCGCTGCCCGCCCGAAAACTCGTGCGCATAACGACGCGCCGCGCCCGAAGGCAAACCGACTGCATCGAGCATCTTCATGATCCTTGCGTCGCGATCGCGGGTAGGAACGGTGCCCTGAACATCGAGCGCGAAATGCAGAATCTGCCCTACCGTCTTGCGCGGGTTCAACGATGCATAAGGGTCCTGAAACACCATCTGCATCTTGTGCCGATGCGGCGCCAGCTCACGCCGCGTCAGCCGCGCGATATCGAAGCCATCGAGCACGATGCGTCCGGCATCCGGCGTCAAAAGCCGCATGATGGTGCGCGAGAGCGTGGACTTGCCGCAACCCGATTCGCCGACCAGACCCACCGTCTCGCCACGCGCGATATCGAAGGAAATATCGTGCAGCACATGACGCGTGCCACGCGCTGTCGCGTAAGCCGTGTCGACCTTGTCGAGCGAGAGCAGCGGTCTTGCATCGTGGTCGATGGGCCGTGCCGAATGCGCCGCACGCGTCGGCACATGTAGCGTGAAATCGGTCATGCCCGTGGCCGAAGCGAGCGCGCGAATCTCCGGCAAGCGCGCCTCGCGATAATGCTTGTCGGCCGAGAGATGCAGCGCCGCGCCGCGCAATCCACGTGAATAGGCATGACGCGGATGATCGAGCACGTCGCGCGCCGAACCCTGTTCGAGCGCCTCACCGCCATGCATCACGACTACGCGATCCGCCCAGTCGGACACGATACCCAGATCGTGCGTGATGAGCAGCAATGCCATCGAAAGATCGCGCCGCAAGTTATCGAGCAGACGCAGGATGCCGGCCTGCACGGTGACATCGAGCGCGGTGGTGGGTTCATCGGCGATAAGAAGCGCGGGCTCGCAAGCGATGGCTGCGGCGATCATCGCGCGCTGGCGTTGTCCGCCGGAAAGATGATGCGGATAGTCGTCCGCCCGACGCGCGGGTTCGGGAATGCGCACAAGATCGAGCAGTTCGACGGCACGCTTCCGCGCAGCGGCACGCGACATCGATGTATGAAGAATCAGCGCCTCGGCGACTTGTGCACCAATAGTCAGCACGGGATTGAGCGAAGTCATCGGCTCCTGAAAGATCATCGACATGCGGCGGCCACGCAGGTCCGCGAGCTTGCGTTCCGGCGCCGATAAAAGATCGATGCCATCGAAGAGCGCCGCGCCGCCGGTCTTCGCATGCTTCGGCAGAAGGCGCATGAGCGACATCGCCGTAGTGGACTTGCCGCAGCCCGATTCGCCGACGAGCGCCACCGCCTGCCCCGCCGCGATGTCGAACGACAGCTTGCGCACCGCGCGATGCGCGCCGTAGTCGACATCGAGGTGACGCACTTGAAGAAGCGGAGAAGTGGAGTTGCTGGGCATGAGACGCGGATAAAAGCCAAAGCCTCGAAAGTAGCGCAGCGCCGCCAAAAATAGAACCAAGCACTTCTGCTAAGAACATGCATGGCATTGCTAACCCGGCCCCATAAGCCGCGGTTGGGTCACTTGTGCAGAAGATGAAAGGCAGTGTTATGTTGCCGGCAAAGATGCTCGAAGATAAGCCCGCACTCACTCCTTACCCGGATCGAAAAACGCCATGCTGATGGAAGACTCGACGCTCGAACGCGCCACGCCCCTGACCGACGACAAAAACTCGTCGCTGCGTCAGTGGCTCGCGGTCGCCGCCGTGACGATTGGCGCGTTCGCGTTCGTCACCACTGAATTTTTACCCGTTGGATTGCTTCCTCACGTCGCGCACGACTTGAACATTCTCCCCGGCGTGGCGGGATTGATGGTGACCATTCCCGGCATCGTCGCGGCCATTTCCGCACCCGCTTTGATGCTCGGCGCGGGACGCATGGACCGGCGGCATGTGTTCCTGTTGCTCACCGCGTTGCTCTTGTGCTCGAACCTGCTGTCGGCGTTCGCACCGAATCTCGTTGTCATGCTGCTTGGCCGCGCGCTTCTGGGCGCCGCGCTCGGCGGTTTCTGGACGCTCGCGACATCGGCGGCGGGAAGGCTCGTCGAGGCGAAAGACAGTGCACGCGCAATGGCCGCCATTCTCACCGGTGTGACGTGCGCGACGGTCATTGGCGTGCCGCTCGGTACGTTCATCGCGAGCGTGGCGTCTTGGCGCGTGTCGTTTCTGGCGACGGGAGGGCTCGTTGCCGTCGCGCTCGTCGCGCAGTGGTTGCTCGTGCCTTCGTTGCCATCGGCTGCGGCTTTGCGCTTCGGCGATCTCACGGCGCTTCTCAAGCACTCGCATCCGCGCAGAAGTCTTTTGATGGTGGCGCTCGTCTTCGGCGCGCACTTTTCTTCCTACACGTACGTAACGCCCTTCTTGCTCGGCGATGCACACCTCGACATGGCGACGGTCACGTGGCTTCTGCTCGGCTTCGGCATCATCGGGTTCTTCTCGAATTTCGCGGCGTCGTCCGCCGTGCAGCGCAATCTCAAGGGCACGCTACTCACGATGGTGTCGCTCCTCATGTTCGCGCTGCTGCTAATGCCGATCCTGCGGCATTCGTCGCTCGCGGTCAGCGCGGTTGTGCTGGCGTGGGGTATTGCATTCGGCGCGCTGCCGCTGTGCTTCAGCATGTGGATTCAGCGCGCGACGCCCGAGCATCCGGAGGCGGGATCGGCGCTTTTCGTGAGCATCATCCAAGTGGCGATTGCGATGGGCTCGTTCGTCGGCGGCGCGGTCGTCGATCGCGCGAGCATTCCGACGGACTTCATGGTGGGCGGTGCGCTGGCGTTGCTGGGACTTGCGACGCTTGCGGGCATCGGCGCGGAGGCACGGCCTGTTGCCGCGGCTTGCAACGTGCCGTGCGAGGAATGACATTCAACCGATGAGCCACGAGGCGCACGCGGGAAACAATCCAAGCCGTCCCGCGTGCGAATCACATCACCCGCGCTTACTGAGCCGTGCCAAAAGCCTGCTGCAAGCGCGTCCCCGCATACTGCTGCGCATCTTTCGCCTTCTGCACCACAGCCGCCGTGCCGAAGAACTCGTGCGTCACGCCGTCATAGACGCGACGATCGACCGGCCCGTTCACCGCTGCAATTGCCTTCTGCAACTGCGCGCCATCGTCACGCAAAGGATCGATACGCGCGTTGATGATGGTGACCGGCGGCAAGCCCGCTAGATTGGCGTGAACCAGGTCGAGACGCGTGTCCTGCTTGTCGGCCGGCGTGCGCAAGAGCTTGTCGAGGAACCACGCGATCATCGGCTTGTTGAGCGGCTTGGCCACTGCGTTCTCGATATACGACTCCGTGTTCATGCTGCCCGTTTGCGCCACCGGATACACGGCGATCACGGCAAGCGGCTTCGGCGCATTCGCATCGCGTGCGGCGATGGCCGTCGCGACCGCGAGATTGCCACCCGCGCTTTCGCCCGCGAGCGCTAGCTTCTTCGGGTCGCCGCCAAGCGAAGCGGCGTGGCTTGCCACCCACTTGTACGACGCGAAGGCGTCATCCCACGCGGCGGGAAAGCGCGCCTCGGGCGCACGCCGGTAATCGACCGATACGACGATTGCATTGGCCGCCTTCGCAAGTCCGCGCGCGCCGCCGTCATAGACCTTGCGATCCGCGATTACCCAGCCGCCCCCATGAAAATACGTCACGACGGGAAACGGGCCATTGCCTGCGGGCTTGTACACCGTCGCGGGCAAGCTGCCGGCCGCGCCCTGCACGGTAATGTCGCGGCTCGTGACGCCCGGCACCAACGCTTGCGGCGAAGTGCTGCGACCCTGCGTCTTCAGCACGGAGTTGACAGCATCGGCGAAAGTAGGTTGAGCGCGCGCCGTCGGCACATCGACCTTCTCGATGGCCTTCGGATCGAGTGCCGCATAAGCGTCGAGCACGGTCTTCATGTCGTCGTCCGCGCGCACGGCCGCGGTTGCATTGGCGACCGCGTTCGCCATGGGTGACGGCTTGTCCGGTGCGCTGTTGCATGCTGCAAGAGAGAACGACAAGCAAGCAGCCAGACCGAATGCGGCACGACGCATGAGTTTCGGCGCGGGCGTTCGAAGGGCGGGTCGGACGTTATGATCGAGGTCGAGGTCACGCATAGGTGGGCTCCGTAGGCAGTCCGCGCGTGGCTTCGCGAGAATGTCTTCGCGAATGTGCAAGACGCGGTTAATGCTATTTTTGTGAGAGGAAGTACTCGTCATGCGAAGGCTTTCAACAGTGCCTTAGCTCGTAAGCAAGAGCAGACGTTGTTCCCGGCAAAGCCATACGTGGAAGGCTTTAAACCGTCCACGTCTTGTCGAACAAGCGTTTGCTCTGGTCGCAGGACGATCAAAACCTAAAGGGAAGCGAGACATGGCACAGGGGCCGAACGCGCATCGCGTCACGCAGGAAGCAGCGCAAGATGGCGGACGCTGGCTTGCCATCGGCGGTCCGATCGTCTTTTTGCTTTTGTGGTCCGCGGGCTTTCCCGTCGCCAGGACCGGCCTGCACTACGCCTCGCCGCTCACGTTTCTCTCGATACGCTTTGCGCTCAGCATCGCGGTGCTCATCGGCGTGTGCGTGTCCAGACGGCCGCTCTGGCCAAGCGACATGCGAAGCTGGCGTTACCTGGTCGTCATGGGCCTGCTCGTGCAGGTGATGTACTTCGGCCTCAGCTATCTGTCGATGACAGCGGGCATTGCAACGTCATGGCTTGCGCTGATCGTTTCGTTGCAGCCGATACTCGTGAGCGTGCTTGCGCCATCGCTGACCGGTGAGCGTATCGGCGTGCGGCAATGGCTGGGCTTGATACTCGCGCTCGGCGGCTCGGCCGGCGTGATCCTGTCGCGCGGCACGCTGCACGCATCGGCACTCGGGCCGGTATTGCTCGCGGTGGGCGCGCTAATCGGCATCACGGCCGCGATGTTGTACGAGAAACGCGCGGGCACCGCGCAGGACCCGCTCACGTCGAACCTCGTTCAATATGCAGTGGGCTTCGCGTGCTGTGCGCCGATGGCGTTCTTCTTCGAGCGCACGGAAGTGCAGTAGAACCCGACGCTCGCCGTCACGCTCGCTTATCTCGTGATCGGCAACTCGCTGATCGCGATCACGCTGCTGCTCGCATTGACACGCGCCGGAAAGGTGTCGCAAGTAGCGGCGCTGTTCTTCTTCGTGCCGCCCGGCGCGGCAATCATGTCCTACTTCATTCTCGGCGAAGTGTTGCCGACAATGGCCTGGTGGGCGATGGGCGTCGCCGTTCTCGGTGTGGCCATCGCGACGTGGAAAGGTCGGGGCGCCAAAAACTAGCGCGCCTCGAAGCGCACCACGCATCGTGCAAGTCAGTTTCGTTTTGCAGCGACGACCGCGGCCGTATCCGTATCGCGTGTCGAACCCTTCGCCGGACGGCCAGCCCAATAACCCGCGAGCATCGAGCCCGAGAGGTTGTGCCACACGGAGAACAAGGCGCCGGGCAAGGCCGCTATCGGCGTGAAATAGAGCTTGCCGAGCGTGGCCGCGAGCCCCGAATTCTGCATGCCCACTTCGATAGCGAGCGTGCGGCACACGGCCTCGTCGAAGCCGAGCAAGCGGCCGCCCCAATAGCCGCTCAGGAGCCCGATGCCGTTATGCATCACCACGCCGAACGCGACCACGAGCCCGACCGACGCAATACTCTTTTGCGTCCCGCCAACCACGGCGGCAATGATGAGCAAAATAGACACCATCGACACGAGCGGCAGCAGCCATTCGATCTTGCGCACGAACTTCTCGAACAGATGATTCACGATAAGTCCGACCACGATAGGCAGCGCGACGATCAGCAGGATGCTCATCAACATGCCGTGGACATCGACCGAGATCGACGCATCGACATAAAGGCGCGTGAGCAGCGGCGTCGCGAACACGCCGACGAGTGTCGAGAGCGCGCTGATGGTCACCGACAAGGCGACGTCGCCGCGCGCCAGATAAATCATGACGTTGGACGCCGTGCCGCTCGCCACGCTGCCAACCAGGACCATGCCCGCCGTCAGATCAGGCGGCATGTGCAACGCCTTCGCGATAACCCACGCGGCAAGCGGCATGACGAGGTAATGCAGCACGATGCCCGCGATTACCGGCGCGGGGCGCGTGAAGACGCGCCGGAAGTCGTCGACGGAGAGCGTTACGCCCATCGACAGCATGATGATGGTCAGGAGCGTGGTGACATGCGGCGCAATGCCCGTGACGGACGAAGGCGAATAGTAGGCGGCAACCGAGACCAGAACGGCCCAGAGCGGAAACAGGCGGGTGATGCGGGCAAGCATGAAAGTCGGTCCTTGAATGTCGTGGCGTGTCGTGGTCTGTCGATGCGGGCGAAAAACGTCGAATTTTAACCGGCACGGGCTAAGGTTTTCTGAAAATGCTTAATTGGGTCAGACTTTTTCGAAAAACAGGTTTTAGGCTGTTTTTACTATTTACAGTCTAAAACTTGTTTTTTGCTTTAACAGGTCATAAACTGTATAACCGCTTAACAGTCTTAAGACTGTAGGGATCTTCGTGGACTATCCGGTAAAGACGCTCAGCCAATTGCGGCCCATCCTCAAAGGCTTTCGCAAAGCCGCCGGGCTGACTCAGGCAAGCATGGCCGCGCAATTGGGCGTGACGCAGCAGACCTATGCGCAACTGGAAGCCAATCCCGCTGCGGCAAGCATGGAGCGCATGTTCAAAGTCTTGCGCGTGCTGGGCGTCGAGATGATGCTGACGGATGGCGTCATAGCGGACAAAGTCCCGCCCATCACGAAGAAAATCGCGGCGAAGGCAACGTCGGCGCGGGCCAGAGCCGCGAAAAAGCGGGAGAACTGGTAAGCATGGCGCGCCGCACTGACCCGAACCGGCTCGATCTCTGGATGAACGGACTGCCCGTCGGCCACTGGGAATCCAGCACCGGTGGCGAGCGCCTCGTCTATCGCGATGAGTGGATTGCCGACCCGCAAGGCCGTCCTCTCTCGCTGTCGCTGCCGTTCACGCCGGGCAATCAGCCGTATCGCGGGCAAGTGGTCGCGAACTTTTTCGACAACCTTCTGCCCGACAGCGAGCCAATCCGCCGTCGCATTGCCATGCGTTATCGAACGGGCGGCACGGCGCCGTTTCAGCTGCTCGCACAGTTGGGTCGCGACTGCGTCGGCGCCCTTCAAATGCTGCCGCCCGGAGAGACGCCGGTCGATCTCGAAAGCATAACGGGACGCGCGATGAGCGAATCGCAGATCGCCCGGCTGCTGCGCGAGACGACCGCCACGCCGCAACTCGGACAACACGAACCGCTCGATGACCTGCGTCTCTCGATAGCAGGCGCGCAAGAAAAGACCGCCCTGCTTCGGCGCGGCAAGCAGTGGCTATTGCCCGAGGGCAGCACGCCGACCACGCACATCTTCAAATTGCCGCTTGGGCTCGTCGGCAACATGCGAGCGGACATGCGGACATCGGTGGAGAACGAATGGCTTTGCTCGAAGATCGTCGCGGCATTCGGGCTGGCTATCGCGCGGTGCGAGATCGAAGTCTTCGAAGATCAGAAAGTGCTCGTCGTCGAACGGTTCGATCGCCGTCTGTCGAGCGACAAGCGCTGGATTTTGCGGCTCCCGCAAGAAGATATGTGTCAGGCCACCGGCACGCCCGCGCTACAAAAGTACGAAGCGGATGGCGGACCGGGAATCGGCCATGTCATGGAAGTGCTGTCGGGCTCGGGGCGCGCGGCCGACGACCGGCGCGACTTCTTCATGGCGCAGTTGGTTTTCTGGCTGCTCGCCGCCACCGATGGTCACGCGAAGAACTTCAGCATCGCGCATCTGCCCGGCAATCGTTACGAATCGACGCCGCTTTATGACGTGCTGTCCGCGCATCCGATCATCGGACGGGGGCGCAATCAGCTTGCCGCGCAGCGCGCGAAACTCGCCATGGCCGTGCATGGCAAGAACATTCATTACGTCATCGCCGAAATTTTGCCGCGTCACTGGATCGCGCAAGGGCGCACAGTCGGACTCGCCGCGCCGGAAGTCGAAGCGCTGATCGCCGAAGTCACGGCGCGCACCGAACAAGTCGTCGATGAAGTCGCGAGCGTGCTGCCCCGCGACTTCCCGATGGACATTGCCGAAGCGATTTTCAACGGCATGCGGCGTCTCTGCAACAAGCTCGCAGGCTAGCCGCCCGCGCCCGTCACGCGCCACACGGTATTGCCGGCATCGTCCGCAAAGACGAGTCCGCCGTCCTTGTCCTGAGTCAGGCCGACAGGCGCGCCGCGCAATTCCTTCTCATCATCGGAAACGAAGCCT
Organism: Caballeronia sp. GAWG1-1; assembly: GCF_023631465.1. NCBI lineage: Bacteria > Pseudomonadati > Pseudomonadota > Betaproteobacteria > Burkholderiales > Burkholderiaceae > Caballeronia > Caballeronia sp. GAWG1-1. The sequence goes on along the minus strand of NZ_JALQDB010000041.1, from coordinate 14,212 downwards.
GTTACCACGGGCTTGGGCGTGCCTACAGGCTTGCCGTTCTCGAACGCGATATACGTCACCGCATACCCCGACAGCGGCGAGCGATCCCAACTGCCATGCTCGCCGATAAACACGCCACCGCGATACTGCGCCGGCAAATTGCTGCCCGTATAGAACATCAGCCCGAGCGGCGCGACGTGCGAACCGATTGCGTAATCCGGCGGAATAGCCTTTGCGACGAGATCGGGACGCTGCTCCTTGACGCGCGTATCGACATGCTGGCCATAGTAGCTATAAGGCCAGCCATAGAAAGCGCCATCCTTTACCGAAGTCAGATAGTCCGGCACGAGGTCCGCGCCAATCTCATCGCGTTCGTTGGCCACGGTCCAGAGTTGCCCCGTCTTCGGTTCCCATTGCAAGCCGGTCGGGTTGCGAATGCCTGCCGCAAAGATACGGCTCGCGCCGGTCGCGACATCCACTTCGAGCACGTTCGCGCGCCGATACTCCACGTCGAGTCCGTTCTCGCCAACGTTGCTGTTCGACCCGACGCCCACATAAAGTTTCTTGCCATCGCGGCTTGCGAGCAGCGCCTTGGTCCAGTGATGGTTCACGCGATCAGGCAGATCGGCGAGCTCGACGCCTTCCGCCGAGATGCTCGTTTCGCCCGTCTTGTAGGGGAACTTGAGCAGCGCGTCCGTATCGGCGACATAGAGCGTGTCGCCTATCAGCTGCATGCCGAAGGGCGAATGCAGATGGTCGATGAACACGTGCTTTTCCCATTCCCCGCTGCCATCGCCCCGCTTTCTGAGCAACGTGATGCGGTTCGCGCCCTTCGATTCCTTTCCTGAGCGGCTTTGGACCATGCCCGCGATCAACTGCTTCGGCGTGGTGACCGGCTCCGCGTTCGGGCTGCCCGATTCGGCCACGAGAATGTCGCCATTCGGAAGCGCATACACCTGCCGCGGATGCTCGAGGCCAGACGCGATCTTCTCGATCTTCAGTCCGTCCGCGACCTTGGGCGTTTCGTTGTCTTTCCAGCCCGCGAACTTCGGGACTTGCATCGGCGGAGTAAAGAAGCTCTTGGCGGTAGGCAGTGGCGGATTCGCGCCAGCCTGATGCGCGCTGTCGTATTCGGCGTGCTCGTTGCATCCCGCAAAGAGTGCTGCAATAGAGAGCGCGATAACGCTCGTCAAAGTGGTTTGCTTAGTCACGAGCCGCCTCCTGGAAGCCGAATTTATCGAAGGCAAGCGCGATATGTCCAACGCTCAACAGCACCACGGTGATAACCGAAAGAATCACGCCGAGCGGCACGATTCCATAACCGTCGCGGCTATGCACGAACGCGTTGACGACCGCCGCGATGATGCCGAGCAGGTTGAGCCAGAAGTCGAGCTTCTCGGTGCGCGTGACGACGTGGCGTGAGCCGAACCACACATGCCCGAGATTGATGAAGCGCGGAATGATCGCGAGGATGAGCCCCGTCGTGACGAGCCACGCGGCGCCCTTCGCCCAAAAAACGTTGGCGGTGATGACGAAGATGATGTCGAAAATCAGCGTCCCGACGAAGAGTCCGTAGGGAATGGGATTGAGTAGATCGAAGAGGGCTGTCGCCGTCCGCGATCGATATCTCAGGCTGGTCGTGCTCATGAGTGAGTACCCCAAAAAAGATTAGGCAGTGGGCCGTGCATCGGTTGCGGAAGGCGGCGTGCATTGCCTTCTGACTCCGTATGAACAGCACATCACATGCCCGATTTTGGGGAACGCTTACATGATCGATTGGACAACGTGCACGCTCGCCACTTTGCAAGCGTGCCGTCAGGTGACAGTCGGCTATCGGCGTGTCACGGGTTCAGACGCCGCGCCCGAGATGCTTCAGTTCGAGCTGCGTAATGGTTCGCTGCAAGGCGCGTTCAGCGCAGCCGCTCAGGTCGATGAAGCGGCAACCGAGAATCGCGCGGCGCTCGCCGGTCTGCATGAGTTCGTAACGCGGCGCGGCGATCTCGAGGTCGACGCTCACTTCGCCGAATGCGCCCATCCGCAGGGTGACGCCTCGCCAGACTCCGCCACGTTCGGCGGTTTCGAAGCGGTCATCGGAGACACGCAAGGCCACGCCGCCGAGCGAAAGGTTCTTTACGTCGAAGTGGAAGGCATTGCCGGCTTCGTCACGCCCGTGCGCGACGAACGGATTAACGAGCGGCGTCTCGACCCGGTAATACTGCCGCCGCTGCACGTAATACAGCAGCGTGGGCATCGACGCTTCGAACGCGGGACGGCCATCGAAAAGCACTTTTACGGCCGGCCCGGTCGTGAATTCCGTCTGGATGCCCGATGGCTGGCTGCGCAACGTCAGGGCATCCGCGCGGGCAAGCGCGGCATTGCTGGAATCCGAGCAGCCGAGATCGAAGACAAAGCGCGCGCTGCGCGAATCGACGTCAAGGACCTGCGTCACGATCTGCCCGCCTTCGAATTCCACGGTGAGAAAGTCGCCGCGCGACAGAAGGCTGCGCAGGCAAAGCGCAATCTGCAACGGATGGCGCTGCGCATAGCATTCGTCGATAAGGGTCGCGGTACGGTCGGCGTCGAGACTCGGGAGGGTGGCGGCAATCATCTTGTTATCCGTGCGTTGTCTGGTTTTTATTAGCGCCAAGCCTCTCAGGTTGCTAGCGCTACGGTGCACACCAGACAATGCAGAGACCGTGCCAATTGCGGCGCACGGTCGCCGATCGCCTGCAAGCCGCGCCGGGCAAGGCTCGGGCGGCATGAGGAAACCAAAGCGATGGGCGCTTGCTACGTTACGCGGACCTCGCGTTACGGCCGCGCGCGGCGGATCACCGCACGCCGATATGCGGCGCGAGCGCGCGGAGCCAGAACGTCACCGCGACCGCGCCGCCATCGGGCGAACCCACGGCGCGCTCGCCCAGATAGCTTGCGCGACCCGCCCGAGGCGTCATGCTCGCCGTGGCCTGCGCGCCCTCTTCAGCGGCCGATAAAGCCGCTTCCCAGGCGTCTCGCGCGGACTTTCCTTCGTTCAATACCGCTTCGAATGTCGCCGATGCGGGGAACAGCGCGTCGAGCATGGTGCGGTCGCCTGCCTTCGCGCCGCCCAGGTCGCTGATGGCCTGCACCGCTTCCCTGAACGCGGCGGCCCAATCGGCCGGCTTCGGTTGCGCGACTCCCGCGAGATGGCGCGACGCGCGCAAGAGCGCCGTCGCGTAGAACGGGCCGGAGCTTCCCGCTATCGCCCGGCGCAAGGACGCCCCGAGCGCGGCAAGCGCGCCGTCCGGCGTGCCGAGCGCCGATCCCGGCACGCCGAGGATCGCGTCCGCCGCGCGTTTCATGCTCGCACCGAGATCGCCGTCGCCGGCGAGGGAATCGAGTTCGGTCAGGCGCGGTTCGTTGTCGATCAGCGCACGCGCCACCGACTGAAGCGCCGGCTCGATGACCCGCGCCCAGCCGCCGTCGCTTTCCCGCGCGATTCCGTGCCCCTCCGCGACGGTATCCGCCGCCATAGCAATACGGATTTCCCGTCCGACCGCGCCGCCGCCCGGCCATGCGCGCGATTCGGTCGCGGCATCGAGCAGACCGAGCGTCGCGTCATCGACACGCAACAGCGAAACGGAGCAGCCCGGCATATTGAGCGCCGACAGCAGCGTGCCCGACCATGCGCGCTCGACGTGAATCTCGCGCCGCGACAGATTGTCGAAGGCGGCGCGCAACACGACATCCAGTTCCATTTGCGGCGTCGCGCCAAGGCCGTTCACGAGCAGTGCGACGCGCTCGCCGCTTTCGAGCGCGAGATCGTCGACGATATTCGTGAGCAGAACGTCGGTCAGTTGGTCGGCGGGAAGCGGCGCGGTGCGCTCCACGCCCTTTTCTCCGTGGATGCCGAGACCGAGCTCTATCTCGTCGTCGGCGAGCGTGAAGCTGGACTTTTCGACGCCCGGCAGCGTGCAGCCATCGAGTGCGACGCCCATGGTGCCGAGATTGGCCGCCGCATGGCGCGCGATCGCCGCGACCTCTTCGAGCGACGATCCGCGCGAGGCGGCCGCGCCCGTGACCTTGTGGACGAGCAGGGTTCCCGCGATACCGCGCCGCTGATTGCGCGCGGCCTGTTTGCGCAGCGAGACGTCGTCGGCCACGATGACCACTTCGACCGGAATGCCTTCCGCGCGCGCCAGTTCCGCCGCGAGACCGAAGTTGAGGCGGTCGCCCGTGTAGTTCTTCACGATCAGCACCGCGCCGCGCGGACCGGCACAAGCGCGGATCGCGGCGAGCACGGCATCCGTGGGCGGCGAGGTGAAGACTTCACCGCATACCGCCGCGCTCAGCATGCCCGCGCCGACATAGCCGCCGTGCGCGGGTTCGTGACCGCTGCCGCCGCCCGAGATGACGGCGACCTGCCGGTCCTTCGCCTCGTGCTGCGCGCGCTGTACGAGCACGTTTTCATTGCCGAGGATGGCTAAGTGCGGCGACTGCCGCGCGACGCCTTCGAGCATCTCGCGCACGACATCGGCGGGATTGTTGATGAGCTTCTTCATGGCAGTCTCCTTGACGCGTTCGAGCGATGGCGATCATGTTAAACGACCGCGCCGCGAACGCTCGCGCGCTCTCATTCTTCTCTAATTCAGCCGCTTTACGATGCCTTCATCTGCTCGACAACGAATCATCCGACTGAAGGAGAAACGAAAATGACACTGCAAATGATCGTTCATGGCACGCCGGTCTGGGTCTGGCTGCTGCTGGCTTATCTGGTTTCGCGCGGCGTGAAGGCAATGAAAGGCGGTACCACGCCGCTGTCCAAGCTGGCGATCATCCCGCTGATCTTCGCGGGCTTCGGCCTCGTGCATCTGGCTCACAATCCGCACGCGAGCCTCTTTGCGGTCAGCGCGTGGATCGTCGGGATTTTTGCGGGCATCGCGGCGGGCGTGTTCAACGCGACGCGCACGCGCTTTTCCGTCGATATGGTGGCGCGCACCGTCACGCTGCCGGGTTCGGTCGTGCCGCTCTTGCTGATCCTCGCCATCTTCGCCGCCAAGTTCTGGCTCGGATTCGAGATGGCAACGGTGACGGATACGGCGCTCCTCGGAACCTATGCGTCCATCGACGCACTCGTGTCTGGCGTTGTCGCCGGGATGTTCGCGGGACGCTTCATCACGTACTGGAAAGCGCTGCAGGCGCACCGCTTCTTGCACGCTTGAACGGCCGAGCCTCCTTCGTGTCGAGCAGGTTTTTACCCGACCTGCTAACCTCGGGCGACATTGAAAACTTGACGCGAAGGAGGCTGCAGCATGAGCGATTCACCCGAATACGTACCGCCCAAGGTCTGGACCTGGGACAAGGAAAGCGGCGGGCAGTTTGCAAGCATCAACCGTCCAATCGCGGGGCCGACGCATGACAAGGATCTACCGGTCGGCAAGCATCCGCTGCAGCTTTATTCGCTTGCCACGCCCAACGGCGTCAAGGTCACGGCGATGCTGGAAGAACTGCTCGCCGCGGGTCACAGTGGCGCGGAATACGATGCCTGGCTCATCAAGATCGGCGACGGCGACCAGTTCGGCAGCGGCTTCGTCCAAGCCAATCCCAATTCGAAGATACCCGCGCTGATCGACCACAGCGGCCCCAAGCCCGTGCGCGTGTTCGAATCCGGCGCCATCCTCCTGTATCTCGCGGACAAGTTTGGCGCATTCGTGCCGACCAGCGCGGCGGAACGCGCCGAGTGTCTCTCGTGGCTTTTCTGGCAGATGGGCAGCGCGCCGTATCTTGGCGGCGGCTTCGGTCACTTCTATGCTTATGCTCCGAGCAAGATGGAGTATCCGATCAACCGCTTCGCCATGGAGGTGAAGCGTCAGCTCGACGTGCTCGACCGGAGGCTTGCGGAGAGCCGGTACATTGCGGGCGACGAATACACCATCGCCGATATCGCCATCTTTCCGTGGTACGGCGGTCTCGTGAATGGCTGGATTTACAGTGCCGCCGAGTTTCTCGCCGTGCATGAATACGAGCATGTGCGACGTTGGGCCGATGCAATCGGTGCGCGTCCCGCCGTGCAACGCGGCCGCATGGTGAACCGGACCTTCGGCGAGCTTTCGAGCCAGTTGCATGAGCGGCATGATGCTGGCGACTTTGAAACGAAGACGCAGGACAAGCTCGCGAGCAAGTAGATTTTTGGTCAAGTGCTTGCGCACGCTTGAAAGGCTGTTACGTCGTTGGCGCGCTTCCTGCGTGCACGGAAATAAACCGCACAGGAAGCCGCCAATGAACCGCTATCTCATTCCCGCAACCGTAGCTGCAAGCCTGCTCTTGGGCGTGACCAATACCTCGCAAGCAGCCGGAAGCGCTGCAATATCTTCCATCGAACAGTACACATGGCATAAGCGTCTGCTCGTCGTTTTCGCCGATGACGTCAGTTCCGCCGCATTCGCGAAGCAACGCGCATCAGTTCAGGATGCGAGCGATGGCTACACGCAACGCGACCTGCAAGTGATCGAAGTAATCGGCAACGACGTGCAAGGCGCAAGCGACTCCGCCGATGCATTGCGTCGACGATACGGCGTCAAACCCGGCGCGTTTCGCGCAGTTCTCGTTGGCAAGGACGGCGGCGTGAAGCTCGAATCGCGCGAGCCGATCGCATCGCGCGAATTGTTCACGACCATCGACGGCATGCCGATGCGTAAGCAAGAGGCAGCGGGTAACGCGCCGAAGTCGTGATCGCCGTGTGATCCATGCATGCTGAAGTCTTCTTACGCTTCGTGACCTGATCCCAGCGAAGTCATAATTCTTTGTCCGGCAACGCGACGCCGATCTTCTGCGCGGCGGCAAGCGCGCCGGGCGGCAACGGTGGTGGCGTCCGCCCCCGCGATACAGATGCTTGCTTCGCCGCGCCTGACATGAAGATGCGCTCAGGCAGGGCGAAGTGCCGTAGCACAAGCACATCCAGCGGTCCAGCGCCCGTCTCCGCGCGAAGTTGAACCGACAGCGGCGGCGTAAGACTCTGATCCGGCGTCCACGAGAGCAGATAACGCGCGTTATCTTGTTGCGAGACCTTCGCACGTTCGAGCAGACGAATCAGCGCGAAACGCCCTTGTGCGTACATGGTCGAGCGCAAACCGCCTGCCTCCGTTTGCCATTGAAGTTGTGCGGTGTTGTCCAGGGCTTGCCCCGGCCATTCGAACGGCTCCCATTGCTCCATCTGATTGAAGTAGTGCAACTGTTGACCCGATGTCACCAGCGTCAAATCAGTGATGCCCGGCGTCGGCACGCCGCGTAGTTCATACCGCGCCCGCGCATCGCCAGAGGGAAACACGACCCTTACTACGCGCGAGAGCTTGTTGAGCGCGACGAGAAACGCCGGATCAAGCATGAGCGTGCCTTGATTCACGCCTTGCGTGGCGACCCAGTGGTCGCCCTGACGTTCGATCACGCCCGCAAGCTGCGTCGTGACGAACTGCGCTATCACGCCGTTGTCCATGCGCATGAAGTGCGCCATATCGGGCAGCGATGCATCGTTGTCGGAGTCCGCAAACGGATAGCGGCCGCCGAAGCTGTGATTCCAGTCAGCAAGGATGGATGTGCGCCAGACTTCGTTCAGACTGGACGATGCCGGTTGCACGACCACTTGCCACGTCTGGTCAAGCGGGGCTTCGAAAAGCCGGCCGAAACCCGACCATTGTTCGCCCAAGCTCGCAGAGAGACGGCTCGCGTAATCGCGACTATCGGCGATATCGGACGTTCTACCCTGTAGCACGGCTTGAGCGGCGACGCGCGACATGCCGTCGGGGTCGGGACTGGCCATCATTTGTTGCGTCTTCAGACGCATTGCGGTGACACGCTCAAGATAGCGAGTCAAGCTCAGATCGCTCACGAGTTGCAGCGTGGTTCTGGCATTGGCGGGTGCGTTGCTTGCGAACTCGCTGCCAGTCAGACGCAGAATAGGACCGAACGCGCTTGCCAGCGGCAAAAGTGATGGCTGCATCTGCTTGGACGGGTCCTTTTCGTCCTTGCCTACAAGATGTTGCGCCTTCGAAATCAGAGCGTCCGATATTGATTGCGTCGATGCGTCCGCACTTGCCTGAAAAACGAGAGCGTTCATCAGTGCGACCAGCGGCGAGCGTTGCGGGTCGCCGAGCAGCGTCAATTGATCGACCGTGCCAGATAACGACGAAGCGTTTTGCCAGCGAATGCTGTTCAAAAACTGCTGCCACGCGCGCGCGTAGTCATCGAAGTAACGTTGACGGAGTTCGGTTTTGAGCGTTGACGGCGCGGTGTTATCAAGTTTCGCGTCAGACAGCACCCAGTCGCCCGTCACCGCGCGCTGTTCGCTCGCCTCATCGATCGCCTTTGGGATGCGTTCGTCCCACGCGGCACGCGTAAAAACGCCCGGAACAGTCGCGCTCGTGTTGAACAAGCCTCGGCTTGGGTGATCGCCGAGCAAGGTTGCCAACGTCATCGGCGGATATTTCGGTTTCGTCTCGTCGATGATCTGCTGATAGATCGCGTCTGTCGAATTCTGGATGCCGCGCACGCCGATGATCGTCTGCCGCGTCGCCGCGACAAGCGTGATGTCAGGCGCGATGGCTGACGCCGATCCGCGCTTAAGGTGCCTCGCGTAAAACCAGACGGCCTGTTGGCGCAAGTCTTCCCAAGTGCCCGCCGTCACTGACGCATTCTGCGGACGCGCTGGCGCATTCGTCGTCAGCAACTGTGTGGCGATAAACGACGCGTCGGCATGCTCGGGATGGGCGAGCATCAAATACGCCTTGAGCGTGTCGTACGCGGCCTGGACCTGTGTGTTGCCACCGCTGGCGATTTCGGCATCGGACAGGGAAGCGAGTTGCTGAAGGCGAGATTCGAGTCTTGCCTTGATCGGATCGATCAGGACGCGCGAGGCGACGCTTTGATAAACCGGGGAAAGCGCTTCATAAAGAGCGGCGTCACGGTTCAGACCGAAACGAGCGAGCCAGGGAGCGCCGAGCTGGCGGTGTATTTCAAGCGTGTCGAGTTGTTTGTCAAGAGCATCCAGGGCGAGCAAGGCCTGCGTCTGGTCGTGCGGCGAAGAAACCTTGCTCAACGTCGATGCAACGTCCCGCATGGTTGCGCGGTTCGACATGCCGGAAATTATCGAGCCGATAAACCATAGTACGGCGACAGCGCTTACGAGGAATGCGGCCACACTCGACGACGAGAGGCCCACGCGCCTGCCGTAAGCTTTGCGACTGTGGTTCGCGATGGTTTGCCATAGCGTTCGATTCGACGCTTCGGGCACACCGGCGTGGTTGCGCGCGGCCTCGCGCGGATACTCTATCGGTCCCGCGGTTATGTCCAGCGGTGTGAAGAAAAGCCCGCGAATAGCATCGTGCGACCGTGAAGCGCCTGTCACGAGATGCTTCAGCGATTCCCGTGCTGTGCTTATGTGCTGCGACAATTCCGCCAGATATCGATCTGCAGGGTTCTTCGACAGACGCATCACCCCGGCGTTTGCCAATTCGCCGGTGAGGTCATGTAGTGCCGAGCCGACGAAATCGGAAACCATACGCGGGTGCGACCAGGTAAGCCCGACCGGCGGCTCATCTGTATGAGACGGACTCGCCTGCAATGGCTCCGCATTCAGCAAATACACCGGAGCAGACCAGCGAAGCACGCGCGCGACACGTGCCAGCGCTTGCGAGACGCTTTGAACATCGAACATATCGTGGCCCGTCGCACGGGCGACGGTCAGTGCAACGACCGCGTCCACTGGACGGCGGCGGCGCAATCGGCGCAACGCGGCGAGATGCTGCACATCCGGGGCACTGTCTGTCTGCTTCGCGTAAAGAAGAACCGCGCCTCCCGCGCTGGCATACCCGAACTTGAAGAGCGTAGGCGCCACGCGCCGAACTACTTCCCCGTCGCCGACAACCAGGATCCAACGCTCGCGCCAACGCCAGCGCCAGCCGTGCTGCTCGACTAGCCATTGCCTGAGATCGCTGAAATCACCAACGTCTGGCTTCGTGGCCCCCTGCGCGGCGTCATCGGAAGCACCGCCGTGTTTGAGCATCCAGTCTTTCACCGCGCGATAAGCCACGGCCGCACGCGACGCTTCGCTATAACTGAGCACGAGCCATAGCACGATGAAAATAGCGCACAGTGCTGCTATGACAGCTCCACGACTGTCAGCTGAGATCCCGACCCACTGAGGCCGTACCCAGACCAGCATGCCGGGCAAGATCACGAGGGATAGCGTGGCTAAAAAGTCTAGCTTGAATTTACGAGTCATTCGTCTTTCTGCTTATTACGGCTGTTTTGCACCACAGCCATGTGAAAGTGTTCGCCGGCGCTACGGGCGACGAGTTGCGGCGCGCTCAACCGGTCCGCTCTGTTCGCCCCGCACGCTACGGCGAGCCAGTCGGCCGATCTCCCCGTTCGTCCCACCGTGCCGTCGAGATTGAATTCCGTCAACGGGTCTTCGCCTGCCTCACGCACGCCAACGTGACTCAGGGATGAGTGCAAAGGCCCGACCGATTCGCCGTCGAATCCGGTCATCCAGACCGACTCCAACGACGGCGCGTCGGCTTTTGCCCATTGCAGCGCATGTGTGAGCGCGCTGTCGAGATGGGTCCGCGCCGAATTCAATGGGCGATGCATGTGCGCGACGGACATGAGTCGATGCTCGGCCGCTAATCCATGCGAGGCCACGAGAAGCGCGACGCCCGCCTCGGCCTCGCCTGCGTTGGGCGCTCCATCCAACATGGTTTGAAGCGATACCGAAATCAGCAGGACCGCGTAGAGATGCAAGGCGCCACTCGTATCGTCGAGCCATTGATCGACCGTCATCAGATCAACGGGCACTGGCGTGTACGTCGTTTCCGCCTGACGCAACTCATGACGCGCCCATATGCCTTCCCAGGTCGTTTTTGCGTCTGCCTCCCCGATATAGCCCCCGATATCGAGAAAGACGCGCAGCGGAAAATCATCCGGAAGCGACCCGAGACGGTCCGCAAGTTCGCCGATAAGTTGGTCGAAGAGCCAGGACAGCAGCAGGCCGTGGCGCTCCTTGTCGTCGACGGCAAAGAGCGCGTCGTCTGGTTGGAGCCACCGCGCCGTTACCGATGCGTCCTCCATGAGCTCCGATGCCTGAGCCTTGAGTGTCAACGCGTTTTCTTCTATCTTTGTCACGAGTTTCGCTGTCTCGTCATCCGTTACGCGGATGGCCGTGGCGAGCACGGCCATCGGAATGCTTTCGCGTGCGAACAACTTTTCGTTGTACCGCTTTCGTGCCTCATTCCAGTCCCGCGCATTGAGACACTGCCTCTCGTGAATGCTGAACCGACGTGAAACGACAAACGCGGCGAGGCCCGTTGGATATAGCACAAGGCAAGTCCAGAACAAGGGCGTCTGCATTGGTTCCGCGCGCGGCCACAACGCCATCACGCCAAAGATTCCGGCGATAGCCAGGACGAAGAAGACCACTGTCCAGACGAACCTCGATGGCGGCTCGTCCGGTTCGGCGCGTTCCGGTGGAAGATTATCCAGGTCCAGCGCCATACTTAGCTTTTGCCGCTATTTGGAAGTGAGGAGATCAGACGACAACCGCATTCGCAGCGGTCGTTGTGTTGCGCGATCTCCAAACCGTTATCGAAAGCCCCTGAGGTTGCCGAAGCAATACGGTTGTCACCGTGGCGGGGACACGTGACACGATCGTGCAGGCGCGCAACCGCGCGTCCCATGAAAACGCAGGTTGCTGAACCTTGCGTGACGGCGCCGTCGCCGGTATGGCGGTCGCCTATGCGAATAATTCCTGGCATGTCTGGTCCGAGGAGGAAATAATCAAGCGGTCATGGCTTACGCAACACATGGCCATGACCGCCACGTTCAAACACGGGCGGGAGGTCGCGGCGCGGGGTTCATGCCACGGTTGATCTGCGACGCGCGGCTCGCGTTCTCTTCCGTACGCTTGCGCGCTTTCTCCTCGGCCTCGTAGTCGGTCGAGCCGAACGTATCGACTCCGCGCAACCGGAAATAAAGCGAGGAAGACAGCACATGGTCCTGCCAGCTCGTGAGCATGGTGTCGTGCACGAGAAGATCGAACAGCGCCATGACCTTGGGCGGAAGCGGGTTCTTGCCCGACAGTCCCATCTTCCACGCCTGAACCAGGCTTTGCTGCTCGGCGCTGATCATCGCGTCCATGTGTTCCTCGATGATCGATGCGCCAAACTCCGGGTCCGCGTCATAAGGCTGTTCGCCGATCTGTACACCGGCGCGCGCTTGATTCACCGCGCGGCGCATGCCGGCCAAAGCGGTGTCGCGTTGGATCATGTCCGTCGACTCCGCCTGGATACGCTCCCACACACCGACCGACGGTCTCGCTTTCTCGGCGCTGGCGTCGCGCAACGCCTCCATTTCAGCGCTCCTTGCCGCCTCCATGCGGTTCTGCGCCTTGCCTAAGGTGATCGAATCCGGCACCGGAAATTGCTTGCGCAAGGCGAGATAAGCAGCAGTCGCGTCGTTGCGTTCCTTCAGAATGGCTTCATGCTTTGCAGCCAGCGCGTCGAACTGGTTGGTCACGGTGGCGCGAAATTCGGACGATGTATAGCGAACCGCCATCCAGCGTAAAAAGACCTGCATGTGATCGACAAAATTCAGACGCGCGACGTAGGGCACCATCTCACGGTAGGCCTTCATCAGTTCCCAGATCTTGTACGTGTTCTGGCCGTCAGTGATGGGGTTTGCCAAGGTGAATTTTTGGAATGTATCCCCCTTGAAGTGCTGGAGATTTTCCATCGTGTCCATCGCTGCGCCATTTATAAGCGCTTCGTTCAGCATGTCGCGCAGGACGACTCGCTGAAGCTCCGCGCGCGCGCCGAGCGATCCTGGCGGTGCGCCGCCAGTTATGTCTTCGCTGGTGCCGGGATAAAGATATTGCAGGCCGCGTGTATTTTCCAGGCTGTCGAGCCGTTGATAGAAGCGTAGTTCGTGCGCGGCGGCAAAGTGAACGCAGCGCTGAACTGCCTGCGGCACGCCAAGCATTTGGTCGCCGTAATTCTGTTTGATTGCTCCGACCAAGGGCACCATGCTGATCAGCGCATTCTCCTGGACCAACGACGACACCGCGTCGAGCAAACCGACGAACACGATCTCGATAGGAATGGTCGCGCCGTTCGGGTCCTTTGGAATCTTGTATTCCAGTATGGCTTCGCTCGGATGTTTGTATGTCGCACTCAGGTCATTCAGCAAGGCCCTCGCAAGGACGCAACCGCGATCCGCGCCGAACACAGACACCTTGACGTGCTGGACCTTGGGCATCCTTGCCCTCGCGTCCTCAATCGCTTTCTCAAACTGGGTCTTGGCCGCCTGAAGGCGCGGCTCGACCCCGGTGCCCAAAAGCCGCGCGACCACTGAGTTGTCCCTGAGAACAGGAACCACGTCGAACGAACATTTGAACAGCTCGCCCGCCACTGCCCAGCCAACCTTCAACGGATTCTTCCTGAGATCGAAAAGGATCTGACGGCCGCTTCTCATCGCGTCCTTGGCGAGGATGCGCCCGGCCGCGCGGCCACGGTCGAGCACGGCGCCGGTCCTGAAGAAGCGCAAGACGCGTCCGGCATTGGTACGCAACGCCTTCGCCTCTTTGACGAGTCCATCGTATGCATCCACGACAGGGCGATAGGAATGCTCCTCCAAACCCTTTTTGAATCCGTTGGTAATGGCGCTCTTCGGATCGAGCTGGAGACGGTCGACACCGGTGATTTTTTCGCCAATCTTCTTTGCGTTCGATACCTGACCTTGAGCCGCACTCACGACCTTGCTCGTCAGCGCGGATACGATTTCGCCGTCTTTGGCTTCTTTGTTGAGGTCCGTGCCCAGGCCGGAGTAGTAGAGTCGGTACCAAAACTGATTGGGGGTCTTCCCACGGCGTCGATCCTTGTTTTCTCGGTGTGCTTCCCAGAGCCGGCAGATATTGGAATATCGGGACGTCGATGGGTCATCATGGTCACGGTGTCGACCGAATCCATCAAAAAAGAAGCCGATATGAATTACCGCACCGCATGGGATGCAGTCATCGGAAGGATAAGCCTTCGTGTTGGCGCCAATTGCGTCCAGCACTTCAAGAGGCGTGCGATCTGCGGGATCGGTTTTGTTCGTATTAGCCATTCTTACTTCCACCTGCGGCATGGATAAACTTGTTGCTCTTAATCTCGCGCACAACATCTGCAGGCAGCTTCTGCATTGCAAGGCCAAACGCTCCGGGCTTGCCCTT
>NZ_JALQDB010000040.1:0-168578 GCF_023631465.1 Caballeronia sp. GAWG1-1 | reverse complement strand
CTGGCAAAGTCAGTACGCGCGGCGTTCGACTGGTCGTCCGCGATGAACCAGTTTGCCATCCTGTTTGGAGAGCGTTTTACCAACGCACGCGGGTGACTCCGCTAACCGCCTCGCACACAAAAATGCGGACAGGTTCGGCTATGGCCGAAAAGACGCCGTCACCGCAGCATGCGAACGCAAGCCGCAAGCCGCAAGCCGCAATCCCCAAACCTCGACCTTCTTTAAACCGGGCGAACGCCATTAATCGAACGTCATGGAGCGTGCATAGCTGGTTTAAAGTCGACCAATTCGACGCAAACTAGCGCTCGCTCTGAAGGCATTACGCTCGCTCTGAAGGCGCTAAAAGGTTGAGCAAAATACAGCACGGCTGAGAACCGTGAGGTCGCGGCGCAGGTCCTTCACCGTGCACCTCCCAACCATCAATGGCATCATTCCCGGCAACCGACAAACAACGCCCCCCGGAGCCCCCACCAATGACCCCGAAAATCGACGTACCCCAAGTACAAGCCCTTCTGCGAGACGTCGGCCAATCACTGCTTCAAACTTTCAACACCCAAAACCCCATCTACGAAAACGCCGAGATGATGCGCGTTTTCAAGTCCCTCGACGATCAAGCCGCCAACACCATCCGCGAAGCGCTCGCCGCTCGTTATCCTGAGATCGCGTGGCTCGAAGGAGAACTCGCGGAAGCTGACGCCCAGACAAGCGACAAGAAAGCCTTCTGGATCTGCGACGCGATCGATGGCGCCGTCCAGTTCTTGCGTTCCATCGCCTCATGGTGCATCACCATCGCGCTCGTGGAAGAAGGCGTCACGGTCTTCGCGATGACCTACGATGCCATCCGCAACGAATGTTTCCACGCCGTGCGCGATGAAGGCGCGTTTCTAAACGGCGACCGCATAGCCGTGAACGGCCGCAAACACCACGCAGGCGCAATGCTCGCCACCAGTCAGCCGCCGTTCATCGGGAATAAACCAGCAGTCGTCGAAGCCGCAGGCGAGTCGTTAAGCGCGATGCTTGCCAAAGCGGGCGCTGTCCGCAATCTCGGACCCACATCGCTGCAACTCGCCTATGTCGCGTGTGGGCGGCTCGATGGCTTCTGGGAATTCGGAGAAGATACATTCAACTGTGTTGCAGGCGCTTTGCTTGTCGAAATGGCGGGCGGTCGCGCGACCAACGCTATCGGCGAGCCTTATGGGTTGAAGTCGGCGAGCATCGTCGCTGCATCGAGCGGCGTATCGGAAAGCATCATCGAAACTTTCGCTGCGCATCCTAGATTGACGCGCGCTGCGTAGTTTCGGCCTGGTTTGGAACGCAACAGTCGCCTGCCGAAGCTGGCGGCGACATAGCGTCTTCAGCAAGACGATTCTTCACCATCCTTTGAAACTGATTACCAACCCAGCCCAATTATCAAAGCGCATCATTGCGACCAAACTGCTTCCATGCATCGACGTTGAACAAAGCGCATCGGCAAGTCCCAACAGCACGATCGCTCAGTCCTTCATCACTCAATGGAAGCAAGCCATGAACAACAATACCTCCGATCACGACGCACGTCACACCACTGCGACTCAAACGAGCCGTCGCACGTTCCTGGCGCAAGCGGGTCTCACCGTCGCGGGCCTGGTCGCGGCCGGTGGAATCGGCGCAACCGAGCAGAGCTTCGCAGGCGTCAATGCCGCGTCGAATAACCCGCCTTCCAACGCCACGGGAAAAGGGTTTTGGCCCAACGGAGCGCGCCTCGCCGTCAGCGTGTCGATGATGTTCGAAGGCGGTGGCCAGCCCATATCCGGTGCAGGCGGCCCGATTCCCGAACCGATCGCGAAGGGCGTGCCCGATCTGCCGACCAACGCGTTCTTCGCGTATGGCTACTACGAAGGCATACCCCGTGCGCTGGATTTGTTCGATAAGCACGACATCAAGGTATCGTCGTTCATGATCGGCAAGGCGATCGAGCAAGTGCCCGATCTCGCCCAAGAAATCGTGCGGCGTGGTCATGAAGCAGCCGCGCACGGTCAGGTTTGGTCCAACTCGTACAACATGCCGCGCGATGCGGAAAAGCGCTTCATCGCCGAATCTGCCGATACCATCGAGCGAATCACGGGTCATCGTCCAGTAGGCTGGAACGCATACTGGCTGCGCAATTCCGTACACATTCTCGAAACCTTGCAGGACCTCGGCTTCGTCTATCACATCGATGAACCGAGCCACGACGAACCGTTCATCGTCCCCGTGCGTGGCCGCGATTTCGTCACGGTGCCGTACACGTTTCATATGAACGATATCTCGTCGTTCCCGTTCGAAGGCTATAACCCGATGGCCTATGAACAGGCCTTGAAAGACGAGTTCGAACAGTTATACGAGGAAGGCGCGAACCGTCGTCGCATGATGCTCGTTGGTTTCCACGACCGCATCAACGGTCACGCAAACCGCATCCGCATGCTGGACCGCTTCTTTACTTATGCACGCTCCAAACCCGACGTATGGTTCGCGCGAAAGGACGAGATAGCGCAATGGGTGCTCGCGCATCGCGCGGATACGCCGGTGCTAACACGTGGCCGAGCGGCGGTGACGGGGCTGCCAGCTTGAGCGTTTGAGCCTGGTCACTTCACGATCTCAGGCGCAGCAGGCTGATTGGTTCCGTTAGGTCCAGGTGCCGTGGCGTGCGGGGTTTGCATCGCTCCATCCGTTGGCGCACCCGTTTTCATTTCCGCACTCACGGCCTTTATCGATCCAACGCCCGGTTTCTCCACGACCTCGTTACCAGGCGGCGCAAATATATTCACCTCTTCTTGCGAATAGGCGTTTGCAAGCGCGCTATAGAAGACGGCCGCAGCCGCTGTCGGCAACACGATAACGAGTCGCATACGACCTCCACTTTGGACGATGGCCAAAGCCTCGGTGATTGCATCGAGGAACTTCAACAGAAGAAATGAACCGGGCAGTGCATGCTGCCTCAAGTAAGTTATAGGCCCTGCCGATAGCGATTGACAGGCCGCTTCGAAAAATTGTCAGCATATGCATGGATTACTTCAATGCCATCGCAAGCAAAACATGGCATCGAAAGCAATCAGTATGTGTTTAGTCAGATTTGAAACAAAGCTCCAGTCGAGCGGGGGCAGTGACGATATGCAGTGATCTTTTTACAACGTCCCCTTTCGATCTCCAATGGCATTCCTTTCCAACATTAAAATCGGCCGGCGCCTGGGCGCTGGTTTTGCAGTCGTTTTGTTGCTGCTGTGCGCGGTCGGTGGCATCGGTCTCGTTCAGGCATCGCGCATCTATGACGGTACGCGCGAGATGGGCCAGAACTGGCTGCCGAGCGTCGAGGCGCTCGGTAAGGTGCGCGGTTTCGCGGACGATGTGCGACGCACGTCCTTACGTGCGCTCGTCACGAGCGACGCGTCCGATCGCAAGACCGTGCTTAACCAGCATACGCAGCTAATTTCCAAATTTGCCGGGGCATTCGACGGCTATGCGCAACTCGTCTCGTCGCCCGAAGAGCAGCGGGTTGCAAGCGGCATCAAGTCGGCATGGGCGCAGTATCTTGAACTCGATGCGAAGATTCAATCGCTCACCGAATCCGGCGACACAGGCATGGCCGAGGCTCGCAACTTGGCCGGCGGCCCTTCCGCGAAGGCATTTGCAGACGTGCAGGAGTTGATCGACGTCGACATCAAGCTGAATCACGAGGGCTCGACCGCCGAGATGGGAAAGGCGCATGCGTCCTATCAAAGCACGATGGCATGGACGGCCGCTCTCATCGCGGTGGCAATCGTGCTGGGCGCGGGAATCGCGTCTGCAATCACGGTGTCGATCACGCGGCCCATCCGCCGTTCGGTGGAAATAGCGGAAACGGTCGCGCGTGGCGATCTCACCGCAGTGATCGAAGTGCAAGGCAGCGATGAGACGAGTCAGTTGCTCGGCGCGCTGCGCCACATGAACGAGCGCCTCGTCGATCTCGTGAGCCGCGTGCTGACGAGTAGCGCAGGCATCGCGACGGCGTCGGCGGAAATCGCATCGGGCAACACCGATCTGAGTCAGCGCACGGAAGAGCAGGCCGCTTCCCTCGAAGAAACGGCCGCGAGCATGGAAGAGCTCACCACGACGGTCAAGCAAAACGCCGACAATGCGAGTCAGGGCAACGCGCTGGCCGCGCAGGCGTCGGAAACAGCAGCGCGCGGCGGCGAACTGGTCAGCCGCGTAGTCGATACGATGCACGGCATTTCCGGCAGCTCGGAGCAAGTCGCGCAGATCATCTCGGTCATCGAAGGCATCGCGTTCCAGACCAACATCCTCGCATTGAATGCGGCAGTGGAAGCCGCGCGCGCAGGCGAACAAGGTCGCGGTTTCGCGGTGGTGGCGGGCGAAGTGCGCACGCTTGCACAGCGCAGCGCGACGGCCGCAAAGGAGATCAAGGATCTGATCACCGAGTCCGTGGAACGCGTGAACAATGGTTCGGCGCTCGTGGACAACGCGGGCCGCACGATGACGGAGATCGTGCAGGCCGTGAAGCGCGTGGCCGATCTGATGGGCGAGATCAGCTCGGCATCGGGCGAGCAGCATCATGGCATCGAACAAGTCAACACCGCAGTCATGCAGATGGATGAAATGACGCAGCAGAACGCGGCGCTCGTCGAGGAAGCATCGGCGGCCGCGCAGTCCATGGCGTCGCAGTCGGCTTCGTTGCGTGATCTCGTCGCTGTATTCAAGGTGGATGCAGCGGCTGCGCGCGCGGTTCCGGTATCCACGGCGGCGAAGCCAACGAGCGCGTCTCGCGTCGCTCTCAAACCTCGCGCTCCAGCGCCGACCAAGCCTCGCGCCTCAGCGAAGACAGCGCCGAAACCTGCGCCGACGCATGCAGCGACTGCGAGCGCGGAAGGGGACTGGCAGACGTTCTGAGAGCTCAAGAGCGAGAGAACCATCCACGTCAGCAGGCGTGGATGGTGGGAATCGTGGCGCTCTCACGAAGCAATCGCAACCATTCCTCACACCTCTTCAAGTGCACACCCAGGCAGCACGTCCCGCACCATTCCCGCTCCACCATGCGCCGCCATCGCGCAACGCGGCGCTAACTCGAGCACGCCACCAAACGGCCACTTGTGTCCGTCTCAGCCGCTAGCAACCGAAACGGCCACAAACCCTTCCCAACCCCGCCAACAATCGACAGCACACAGCCACCTCGCCAAACACGGCGTGGAAGTCGCTAAAGAAGTCATCCGTTCACAAACCGCGCATCGCTGCGAAGCACGCGCCAAGGATGACTCCGCCATGCAAATCCGCAGAATTCCCACTACCGTCGTCACCGGCTTTCTTGGCGCGGGCAAGACCACGCTCGTCAATCACATTCTCGATGCAACGCGGCCGATGCAGATCGGCATCGTGGTCAACGAGTTCGGCGAAGTCGGCATAGACGGTCAGTTGATCGTCACCGACGAAGAAGCCGTCATCGAGATCAATAACGGTTGCGTGTGCTGCACGGTCCGCACGGATCTCGTCGCAAGCGTGCGCGATCTGCTTACACGCTTCGGCGACCGGCTGGAACGGCTGATCATCGAAACGTCCGGGCTCGCCGATCCCGCGCCCGTGCTACAGACCTTTCTCGCAGACCCCGACGTGCGCGAACGTCTCGAACTCGAAGCCGTCGTAGCCGTTGTTGATGCAATGCACGCATCCGCCCAGCTTTACGATGACATCGCGCGCGAACAAATCGTGTTTGCGGACCGCATCATCATCAACAAGACGGATGTGGCCGTGCCCGCGAAAGTGGCCGCGCTCGTCGAAGAACTCCGGCAAATCAATCCCACCGCGCAGATCGACTTCGCGAACCATTCAGCCGTCGACGTCGATGCATTGCTCGGCGTGCGGAGTTTCTCGCTCGATAACCTGCTCGCCGTCGAACCCGGTTTGCTCGATGAAGAAGGCCACGATCACGAACACGACGACAGCATCGCTTCTTGCGCGATCGTCGTTCCAGGCGCCATTGACGCAAGCCGCTTCAATCAGTGGATCAACCAGCTTGTGCAGACGCAGGGGCAACAACTGCTGCGCATGAAAGGCGTGCTCAACGTGCACGAGGAAGCAAGGCGTCTGCATTTTCATAGCGTCTACATGCTGCTCGATGCGAGCTTCGGCCGCGCATGGAAGCGCGACGAAGCGCGTGAGAACCGCTTCGTGATGATCGGCAGAAACATCGACTCACGGCACATGCGCGATGGACTTCTTTCCTGCATGCATTGACCCATTCATTCATTTCTTATCGAGGAGCACGCGCATGAAAAAGCCCGAAGCATACACATTGAGCATTGGCGTACTGGCCGTCGCGGATACATGGCTCACCGGGACCGTATTTCCCGTACCCGTCTGGGTGACGTTCATTGCATGGGCGTCGTTCTTCGTGCTTGGCGGCGGTCGCGCGGGCTTCGTGAAGAGCGTCGCGTCGAATCTCACGGGGCTGGTCATCGCATCGCTCACGTTGCTCTGCATTGCGACGACGAGCGGTGGCGCGTTTGCGGCGGCGGTGTTCGTCGGCATCGGCAGCGCGGCGATGGTGCAGGCAGCAAAGATCAGATTACTCGATGTCTTGCCGGCCATCGTGTGGGGCTTTGCATCGACGGTCGGCACGACGGTGGCAACAGGCAAGGCGATCACGACCGCTGGCATCGGCAATCCTGCACTCGTGGCCGCAGCGGCGCTCGTGACGGGCGCGGTCTTCGGCTTCGTGTCGGAAGTGGTCGGCGAAGCGCTGTTGTTCAAACGCGAGCATCGGCTGAGCTGAACTCGTTTCTTTACGCACGGAGCACATCGTGAAACTACAGCATCATCTTGGCGGCATCGAAAATCTCGGCCCCGTCAGCACCGAACGGCGCGTGTTCGTGGAACCGTGGGAGACGCGCATCTTCGGTATTCATACCGTGATGATGGCGGAAAGCGCGCATCTCTCCAATGCGCTGCATCGCTATCCTGTCGACACGCTGCCGACGACATTCAAGAACGACTGGACGTGGGCGTCGCTGCGCACGGGCGCGGAAGACATGCAGCCGTTCGAGTATTTCAAGTATCGGTACTACGAGAAGTGGCTCGGCGGCATCTCGCAGTTCTTCGTCGATCAAGGCTACATCTCGGCCGACGAACTCGCGCAAAAGACCGCGCACTACCGCGCGAACCCCGATGCCGCGCTGCCTGGGAAACCCGACGCCGCGCTCACCGCGCAGATCGACGCGTATCTGACGAACGGCGACTCCGGTTATCACGCGCTCGAAAGCGCCGCGCGTTTTGCGAAGGGCGACGCGGTACGCATAGCCGACCCCGAAGCGGTCGATCACACGCGTCTGCCCGGCTATCTGCGCAACAAGACCGGCGTCGTCGATCTCGTGTATCCGGGCGCGTTCTCGTATTTCGTATCGACGGGACCGGACGGTATAGGCGCGCCCATGCCCGTGTATCGCATTGCGTTCGATACCGCCGACATCTGGGGCGCCGACAAGAGCGAAGCGAACACCACCCTTTATGCCGACTTGTACGAAGCCTACGTACAAGCGGCCAACTGATCCGGAGCCACCGCAGCATGAGCCAACTCTTTGAATTTCCCGACGACCGCGAAGCGTCGAGCGCGGCAAAGGTGCGCGCGCTAGAAGCATTGTTGATCGAGAAGGGCGTGATCGCGAGCGATTCCGTCGATGCCGTGCTCAAGCACTTCGAAACCATGGCCGGGCCGTTCAATGGCGCGAAGATCGTGGCGCGCGCATGGACCGATCCGGAGTACAAGAAGCGCCTCGTCGACGACACACCGAAGGCCATCGCGGAGCTTGCACTGCCGCTCGGCATGACGGGTGCGGAAGGCGAGCACATGGCCGCCGTCGCCAACGACGAGAACGTGCATAACCTCATCATCTGCACGTTGTGTTCGTGCTATCCGTGGCCGGTTCTCGGCTTGCCGCCGTACTGGTACAAGGACCCCGTGTTTCGTGCACGCGGCGTGCGCGAGCCCCGTGCCGTGCTGGCGGAATTCGGCGTGAACGTGCTTGCAGACAAGGAAGTGAAAGTGTGGGACAGCAGCGCGCAAATCCGCTGGTTCGTCGTGCCCGAGCGTCCCGCCAACACGGAGCACATGAGCGAAGCGGAACTCGCCGCGCTCGTGACGCCGGAATCGATGATGGGCGTCGCCCTCATCGAAGCGCCCACGACCTGAGGCCCGTCATGTTCACTCGATTCGAGGAATACGCGGCGACGTCGATGCTCGGCGCGCCCGATTCGCCGCCGCGTCTCGACGGCAAGCTGTTCTTCACCAACCGCTGGGAGCGCGATGTGTTCGGGCTTGCGCTGTCGTTATCGAAAGCGGGCTGCTTCGAGTGGGAGGACTTCCGGCAGAGCTTGATTGCATCGATTGCACAGTGGGAAGCTATCGGTTGCATCGACCAGCCGCGCTGGGACTACTACGAACGCTTTCTCGAAGCGCTTTTGAACGTGGTCGAAACGAGCGGCGTGTTGTCGCGCGATGAACTCCTGAAGGTCGTGACGGCGCGGCGCGTCAACGTTGACGCCTGAGTCTTGCGCATCCATCCAATCATCATCATCGATTCAAACGAGGTCTTCAATGAACGACGCTATTGCTTTTCCTACCGAACCGGTCACGCCAATCCCGTTGCGCGAGCTACTACCCTGGATCGTGTTCGGCGGTCTCTTGATGTTGCTCGCGCTGTATTTCGTCGGCGCGGAAGAGGGCGCGACCTCGATCGTGTCCGGCATGTACGTTCACGAGTTCGTGCACGATGGACGCCATCTGCTCGGCTTTCCCTGTCATTGACGCGGAGACGATCATGGTCGGCAAACTGTTGATGCGCGGCATGCTCGCGGGCGTGGTCGCGGGACTGCTTGCGTTCGGTTTCGCGAGAGTGGTGGGCGAACCGCAAGTCGAACGCGCGATTGCAATTGAAGAGCACGCGCACGCCGCTCACGGCGATGCGCTTGAGCCCGAACTCGTCAGTCGCGAGACGCAGGCGGGCATGGGCTTGCTGACGGGTGTCGTGGCCTATGGTGCGGCTTTCGGCGGGCTCTTCGCGCTTGCCTTCGCATATGCGTGGGGCAGGGTGGGCAAGCTCGGCGCACGGCCGCTTGCCGCGTGGATGGCGCTTGCGGCGTTCGTATCGCTCGTCGTGGTGCCGAGCCTCGTCTATCCGGCGAATCCGCCATCGGTCGGGGACCCGGAAACCATCGGTTATCGCACGGCGCTGTTCTTTCTGACCATCGCCATCTCGCTTGCGATCATGCTGATGTCGCTCAACGTGCGCGGTGTCGCAGCGAGGAAGTTCGGGCAGTGGAACGGAACGCTCGTCGGCATTCTCGCGTTCGCCGTCATGCTTGCCGTGATGATCGTCGTGCTGCCCGGGATCGACGAAGTGCCGGCCGGCTTTCCCGCCACGCTGCTGTGGAAGTTCAGGATGGCGTCCATCGGCATGCAGGCGATCGTCTGGACGACCATTGGCGCGCTGTTCGGTGTGCTCGCCGAGCGTAGCGAACTCGCCGGCGCTCGCCAGCCTCGCAAGGCACCGGCTTTCGCTTCGACGGTGCGCAATCGATGACATGCGCGACCGCGTTTTTTGGGCGGTTAGACTAATCGTTCAGGGCGACGGTGTTCCGCCGCCGCCCGCTTTCAGACGGACACCAAAACTCCGATGAAACGCATCAAGGTCGGCATGCTCGTCTTTCCCGGGTTCCAGTTGCTCGATATCGCCGGGCCGAAGGACGCCTTTGCCGAAGTCCGCGTGTTGAGCAAGGGCGAATGCGAGTACGAAATGATGACGGTCGGCACCACGCGCGGCAGCGTGCAGTCGTCGAGCGGCCTCACGACCGTACCGGACCGCACCATCTTCGACCGCTGCCCGGAGTTCGACACCATCATCGTTCCGGGCGGGCTCGGTATCTTCGACGCCTTCGACGATCCCGCGCTCAGCGAATGGCTGCGCGCGCAGCACAAGCAATGCCGCCGCGTATCGGCGATCTGCAATGGTCTCTTCGCGCTCGGTTCGGCGGGACTGCTCGACAACAAAGTCGTGACTACGCACTGGATGGACGTGCCGCGGCTCGCCGCGACGTTTCCGCGCGCGCGGATCGAGCCGGACCACATCTTCGTTCGTGACGGCAACATCTTCACGACGGCGGGCGTCACGGCGGGTATCGACTTGTCGCTCGCAATGATCGAAGACGACTTCGGCCGTCAGATGGCGCTGGATGTCGCCAAATATCTGGTCGTATATCTGCGGCGCGCGGGCGGTCAGTCGCAGTTCAGCCCGCTCCTTGAAACGCAGGCCGCGCCCGGCTCGCAGACCATGGCGCTGCAGGAGTTCATGCTCGACAACCTGCATGTCGCGCATACAGTGGCATCGCTTGCGGACCGCGCGCATATGAGCGCGCGCAATCTCTCGCGCATCTTCGCCAAGGACTGCGGCACGACGCCGATGACCTTCCTTGCCAATGCGCGCATCGACGCGGCGCGGCACTATCTCGAAGCCACGGAATTGCCGATGCGGGAAATCGCGCGCCGCTGCGGCTTCGAGGATACCGACGGCTTTCGCAGAACCTTCTTTCGGCGGCTCAGTATCAATCCGGTGGATTATCGCGACCGGTTCAGATCGAAAGCCGACACGGTTCAGGCAGCCAACGGACGCGCCTGAGGATCAGCTTCCGAGCGCGTTCGGATCGCGCCACGCACGCTCGAACGGCAGCCGCCAGGCACGCGGCGCGACGAGCTGATGAATCGCATTCGGCCCCCACGAACCCGGCGCGTAAAACCGCACGGGCGGCGGCGATTCGAGCAGCGCCGTGGATACTTCCCACAGCCGCTCGATGCCTTCCGCAGTCGTGAACAGCGTGCGATCCCCGCGCATGGCGTCGAGAATCAGGCGCTCGTAGGCTTCCAGCACTTCGCCGATCAAGCCCGTGTCGCGCATGGCGAACTGCAGGCTCAGTTTGTCGAGACGCATGCCGGGGCCGGGCCGCTTGCCGTAGAACGAGAGCGACATCTTCGAGGCATCGGCGAGATCGAAGGTCAAATGGTCCGGTCCCTGCGAACCCACGCCCGAACCTGCCGGAAACATGCTCTTCGGCGGCTCGCGAAACGCAATGGAAATGATTCGTTGGCCTTCCGCGAGCCGCTTGCCGGTGCGCAGATAGAAGGGCACACCCGCCCAGCGCCAGTTGTCGATCGAGCATTTCAGCGCAATGAAGGTCTCTGTTTCCGACTCGGCGCTCACGCCTTCCTCTGTCCGATAACCCGTGTACTGACCGCGCACGACATCGTTAGGTTGAATCGGCAACATGCTGCGAAAGACCTTGTTCTTCTCCTCGCTGATAGGCGAAGGTTCCAGCGATGTGGGCGGCTCCATTGCCATGAACGCGAGAATCTGGAACAGGTGCGTGACGACCATGTCGCGAAACGCGCCCGTCTGCTCGTAGAAGCCCGCGCGCTTGCCGAGGCCGAGCGTTTCCGGCACGTCGATCTGCACGTGATCGATGAAATTGCGATTCCATATCGGTTCGAACAAGCCGTTGGCGAAGCGGAATGCGAGGATGTTCTGCGCCGGTTCCTTGCCGAGAAAGTGATCGATGCGAAAAATCTGCGCCTCTTCGAAGACCTCGTGCAAGTGAGCGTTGAGCGACACGGAACTTGCCAGATCGGTGCCGAAAGGCTTTTCCATGATGATGCGCGAGCGTTCCACGAGTCCCGCTTCATGAAGCATGCCGACCGCCGAAAGCGCGGCGTTGGGCGGAACGCTCAGATAATGCAGGCGCCGGCATTCGCCGCCGAAGCTTTTCTCGGCGTTCAGGACCGCCGCCTTCAGCGTTGCGGCGCCGGCTGTCAGGGGCACGTAATCGAGATTGGCGGCGAACGTGTCCCACTCTTGCGGCGTCACCTTACGACTCGAAAACTCGTCGAGCGCGCCTTTCGCCGTGACGCGGAAGTCGTCCACGTGAATGTCGTCGAGCGCGACGGCAATGATCTTGCAGCCGGGGATGAACCCCGCATTCGACAGATGGAAGAGGCCAGGCAACAGCTTGCGTCGTGCGAGATCGCCCGTGGCGCCGAACAGCACGACCACTTGCGGAAATTTGGGACCTACGCCTGCGGAGATCTTGGCCATCGTGCGAATCCTCGGTGGGTTGTCACGGCTCTTCAGCAACAGCGTCGCGTCTCATGCGTTCCGACAGTGTCAGTATCGCTCAGGCGTGCGCGATTCAATAAAGCGCATTCGAAGCGCGTTCGCGGGTGGTCCACATTGCGGGATCGTGAATCACGTGGCTCGTGTTCCCACGATGGGTCGGGCTGCCATGCATCGACGAGTCGGCCGATAAAGAGCCGCACCTTCAAACTCGGATGCCGTCGCATGGGAGACACCGCGCGAATGGGCACGCCCTCGGCGCCAAGCCGGCACGCAGCGGCGCGAGCGCGATCGCGCTCGGTTCGCTCGGTGGCGGCGCGGTCGTCGAACATCTCGGCATTGCTTCGACGATGCACTTCAGCGCGATCCCCACGGCGCTGAGCCCGATCGTGGTCGCGACGTTCGGCACGGGCCGCGCGCCGCCCAGCGAGCCTTCGAGGAACTGAAGGGTGCCGCCGATGACGCGCATGGAGCCGGCTTTTTTGGCGGCTTGCCAAACGCGCTGATTGACTTTAGCCTGCATCGGCAATCGGCGGAACTCATCAACGCAATACCTTCCGGTATAGGACAAGAATGACGATGAAGCGTATCGGGACAGGCCGTGTTTTGTGCATCTGCGCCACGGCTGGATTGGCCGCGGGCAGCATCGGTCAGGCTGTGGCGGCGCCAACGGATGCGCTCATCGCAGCCGCGAAGCAGGAAGGGCAGTTGACCACCATCGCACTGCCGCATGACTGGTGCGGTTACGGCGCGGTCATCGCCGGGTTCCAGAAGAAGTACGGCATTCACGTCAACGAACTCAACCCCGACGCAGGCTCGGGCGACGAGATCGAAGCGATCAAGGCCAACAAAGGCAACAAGGGACCGCAGGCACCGGACGTGATCGACGTCGGTCTTTCGTTCGGCCCGACGGCGAAGAAAGAAGGCTTGTTGCAGCCGTACAAGGTGTCGACGTGGAGCGCGATTCCCGCCGAATCCAAGGACGCCGAAGGCTACTGGTACGGCGATTATTACGGCGTGCTTTCATTCGAAGTCAACACCGACATGATCGACAAGCCGCCAGCCGACTGGAGCGACTTGCAGAAGGCCGACTATCGCAATGCGGTTTCGCTCGCGGGCGATCCACGTTCGGCGAATCAGGCCATTCAGGGCGTCTATGCGGCGGGCTTGTCGCAGACCAAGGGCGACGCAAGCAAGGCGGATCAGGCAGGCCTCAAATTTTTCGCCGATCTGAACAAGAGCGGCAACTTCGTGCCGGTGATCGGCAAGGCGGCGTCGCTGGCGCAAGGCACGACGCCGATCATCGTGCGCTGGGACTACAACGCGCTCGCCGACCGCGACACGCTCAAGGGCAACCCGAAGGTGCAGGTGATCGTGCCGAAGACGGGTGTCGTGGCGGGCGTTTATGTTCAGGCGATCAGCGCGTTTGCGCCGCATCCGAACGCCGCGAAGCTGTGGATGGAATACCTCTATTCCGACGAAGGCCAACTCGGCTGGCTTGCGGGCTATTGCCATCCAATGCGCTACAACGAACTCGTGGCGCAGAAGAAGGTGCCGCAGGCGCTGCTCGACAAGCTGCCGCCCGCATCGGCGTATAAAGGCGTCGTGTTCCCGACGCTGCCGCAACAGGACGCCACCAAGGACGTCGTCACCAAGGGCTGGGATCAGATCGTCGGCGCGAACGTGAAGTAAGCGTGACGCACGAGATCCTGCAATGAGCGTCTCTCCTCCGCAAGGCGCCGGGCCGGATCTGCTGGCGCCGGCCGCGCCCGTGCCGCCGGCCGGTGCCGCGCGCGCAAGCGGCGGCGCGAGTTGGCTCACGTATATCGGCGTGCTGCCGTTCTTCGTGTTCGCGCTGCTATTCCTACTGCTGCCTACGGGCTTCTTGATGGTGGGCGCGTTCCAGGACCCGCAGGGACACTTCACGCTCGTCAATTTCCGCGAGTTGTTCCAGCCGGGCGTGCTCGATGCCTACTGGATCAGCATGAAAGTCAGCGCGGCGTCGGCGGCGGGCGGCGCGATACTCGGCTCGCTGCTCGCGTGGGCGGCGGTGAAAGGCCAGTTACCCGCATGGATTCGCCCGACGCTCATGACCTTCTCCGGCGTGGCGTCGAACTTCGCGGGCGTGCCGCTCGCGTTCGCTTTCATTTGCACATTGGGGCGCGTGGGTCTCGTCACTGTGCTGGCGCGCAAGTACCTCGGCTTCAATCTCTATTCCACCGGCTTCAGCATTCTGAGCTTCGCCGGACTGACCATCACATACCTGTATTTCCAGATTCCGTTGATGGTGCTCATCATCACGCCCGCGCTCGACGGTCTGAAGCGCGAATGGCGCGAAGCCTGCGATTGCCTCGGCGGGACATCGGCGCAGTACTGGCGTTATGTCGGCTTGCCGGTGCTGTGGCCGAGCTTGCTGGGCGCGGCGCTGCTCTTGTTCGCCAACGCGTTCGGCGCGGTCGCCACGGCTTATGCGTTGACCGGCAGCTCGCTCAATATCGTGACCATTCTGCTGTACGCGCAGATTCGCGGCGACGTGCTGCATAACCAGAACCTGGGTTACGCGCTCGCGCTCGGCATGATCGTGGTGACGGGGCTTTCGAACGGCGGCTATATCTGGTTGCGTGCGCGCGCCGAAAGGGGACGCCGATGAAATCGCAGTCGCGCGCGGGCGCCGCCATCGCGATGATCGTCGGCTCGCTATATTTTTTGATTCCGCTGATCGCCACATTCGAGTTCAGTCTGCGCATGCGTCGTGGCGAATACAGCTTCGACGCGTATCGCGTCGTACTCGGCGATCCGCATTTTCAGGCGTCGTTCGGCTATTCGGTGCTGATGGGCTTTCTCACCATCGTGATCGGCGTGCTGCTCGTGGTGCCGACCGCTTACTGGGTGCAGCTGCGCTTGCCGAAGCTGCGGCCCGTGGTCGAGTTCATCACGTTGCTGCCGCTCGTGATTCCGGCCATCGTCATCGTGTTCGGCTATCTGCGCATTTACAACAGCAGTTCGATCCTGCCGCTCACCGGTAACGAACGCGCGACCGACCTTTTGCTCGTGTTCGGCTATGTCACGCTGTCGCTGCCGTATATGTATCGCGCGGTCGATGCCGGCATGCGCGCCGTCGATATCCGCTCGCTCACCGAAGCCGCCGAATGTCTGGGCGCGGGCCGCGCGACCATACTTTTCAAAGTGATCTTCCCGAATGTGCGCTCGGGCATTCTGTCGGGCGCGTTCCTTACCTTTGCGGTCGTCATCGGCGAGTTCACGCTCGCGAGCCTGCTGGATCGTCCGGCGTTCGGCCCGTATCTGCAGTTGATCGGTGCGAACCGTGCCTACGAGCCGTCGGCGCTCGCGATCATCGCGTTCGTCGTCACCTGGGCCTCGATGGGGCTGATCCAGGTATTCGGTTCGGCGCGCGCGCTGGCCGGCCAGAAAACTTGAGCCTGAGGCACGCGACGCATGGCATTTCTCGAAATCGACAATCTTCACAAGGCGTTCGGGCCGAACATCGCGCTGCATCAGTTCGACATGAAGATCGAGCGCGGCGAGTTCATCACATTTCTTGGTCCTTCTGGATGCGGCAAGACGACCGTGCTGCGCATGATCGCGGGCTTCGAGACGCCCACGCGCGGCACCATTCGTCTCGATGGCCGCGACGTCACGCATCTGCGTACGCGCGAACGAGCCGTCGGCATGGTGTTTCAATCGTATGCGCTCTTTCCGAACATGACGGTGGCGCAGAACATAGGCTTCGCGCTGCGAGTGGCGAAGCGTCCGCAGAAGGAGATGGACGAGCGCGTGGCGCAAATGCTCGAACTGATCAAGCTGCCGCATCTTGCCGAGCGTTATCCGTGGCAACTGTCGGGTGGCCAGCAACAGCGCGTGGCGCTGGCGCGCGCGCTTGCGAGCAAGCCGCAAGTGTTGCTGCTCGACGAACCGCTCTCCGCGCTCGATGCGAAGATCCGCGTCTCGTTGCGCGAAGACATTCGCGCGTTACAGCGCGAACTTGGAATCACGTCGATCTTCGTCACGCACGATCAGGAAGAGGCGCTATCCATTTCGGATCGCATCGTCGTGATGAACGAGGGGCGCGTCGAACAGGTCGGGCCGCCGCTCAACATCTATAACTTTCCGCGCACGCGCTTTGTCGCCTCCTTCGTCGGCACGCTCAACATTCTTGCGGGCCGCGTGATCGATCCCGCGACCGGACGCATGGCCGTGGACGGTCAGGAACTCGTGACGTCGCGCCAGTTGCCATCGGACGATGCCGGCCGGGAGCGGCTTCTCGCCTTGCGTCCCGAAGCGATCGTGCTCGAACCGCCCGCGAGCGGCCGCAATTCGCTGGCGGCAACCGTCGAGGAAATCAGCTTCCTCGGCGCGGTGGTGCGTATCCGCGCGCGTGTGAAAGACGCGGTAGTCTCGCTCGATGTCTTCAACGACCCGAACCGGTTGCTGCCCGAACGCGGCCAGCCGGTCGCGCTCGGCTTTTCGCACGAGAATCTCCTCGTGCTCGACGAGGACGCGCGTTAGGCAACGCGCCAAACGTGCCGTTGCGCAGCGCACCAGCGTCGCGGCGCCGTTCGGCAGGCGCGAGACTCGATCTCGTCGCTGCATTGCGGCACGCGTAGCGAATATATACGCGATGCATCGATGTCATCGCCGCGCATTTCGATTCCGGCAATTCAGACACCTTGCATGGCGGATTACGCCAATGCAATTCCCTTTTTGTTAAGGCACACTAAGCGGCAGCAACCGGTTTCGAGCTTTGCATCCCGCAAACCATCAAGGCAGTGAATGGAGGCTTCGAGATGAACCGAAAAAATAATGCGGCCATCTGGATCCTGGTCGCCATGCTGTTGGGCATCGGGATCGGCTACATGATCTACTCGAGCTTTCCGGACAAGAAGACTGCTACTGAAATCGCGGGCTACATCTCGCTCATATCGGACGTGTTTCTGCGACTGATCAAAATGGTGATCGGTCCGCTCGTGTTCTCCACGCTCGTCGTGGGCATTGCGCATATGGGCGATGCAGCCTCGGTCGGGCGCGTGTTTGCCAAGGCGCTCGGCTGGTTCGTCACCGCGTCGCTCGTGTCGTTGCTGCTCGGTCTCATGATGTCGAACCTGCTCAGGCCGGGCGAGAATCTCGGGCTGCCGTTGCCGGATATCGGCGCGTCGGCGAATCTCGCGACTTCCAAGTTCACGCTCAAGGACTTCGTGAGTCATATGGTGCCGAGGTCGTTCGCGGAAGCGATGACCAATAACGAAGTGCTGCAGATCGTCGTGTTCTCCATGTTCTTCGGTGTGGCGCTCGCCGCGCTGGGCGACAAGGGCAAGATTCTCGTCGCCGCCATCGACCAGCTCTCGCACGTCATGCTGAAGATCACCGGCTACGTGATGAAGCTCGCACCGCTCGCCGTGCTGGCCGCAATGGCGTCCACTGTCGCCGTCAATGGCCTGACCATTCTGCTCAAGTTCGCGGTCTTCATGGGCGACTTCTACTTGAGCCTGTTCATGTTGTGGGCGTTGCTGGCGCTCGCGGGTTTCCTGTTTCTCGGACCACGCGTGCTCAAGCTGCTGGGACTGATAAGAGAAGCGTTCATGCTCTCGTTCGCGACCGCGAGTTCGGAAGCTGCGTATCCGAAGATTCTCGATGCGCTCGACCGCTTCGGCGTGAAGCGCAAGATCTCCGCGTTCGTGATGCCGATGGGCTATTCGTTCAACCTCGACGGCTCGATGATGTACTGCACCTTCGCGACGTTGTTTATCGCGCAGGCCTACAACATTCCGCTTTCCATCGGCACGCAACTGACCATGTTGCTGGTGCTCATGCTGACATCCAAGGGAATGGCCGGCGTGCCGCGCGCGTCGCTCGTCGTGATCGCGGCGACGCTCAACCAGTTCGGCATTCCCGAAGCGGGTTTGTTGTTGATTCTCGGCGTGGACACGTTCCTCGACATGGGCCGTTCGGCCACGAACGCGGTGGGCAATTCGATTGCGAGCGCGGTGGTCGCCAAGTGGGAGGGCGAACTGATGACGCAAGCGGAAGCCGACGCCAACGCGGCGCGCATCGAAACCGAGCTCGAAGCGACCATCGCCCATCCGGCAGAAGGTTAAGCGGAGCCGCGCCATGAAGATGCAGCGATTCTGCTCGATGCTCGCGCTCGCGGGGACCTTGATCGCCTGTGCCGGAGCGCGAGCGCAGGACGATCCGCAAACGTCACGCGCTATTCCCGATAGCTTCGCGCCCGTCGCGCTCACGGGAACGCTCGCGAAGGTGCGAAAGAGCGGTGTCGTCGCGATTGGTTATCGCGAGGCGTCGGTGCCGTTTTCGTATCTGAACGCGCGCCATGAACCTATCGGTTATTCCATCGAGTTATGCAAGTCGCTGGTGACGGCCATCGGCGATGCGATCAACCTGACGCCGACCATCCTGTGGGTGCCGGTTACGCCTGATAATCGTATCGACGCCGTGACGAGCGGCCGTGTCGATCTCGAATGCGGCTCGACGACCAGCAATATCGAACGCCAGAAACGCGTGGCGTTTTCGCCGATCATCTTCGTCGCGGGCACGAAGGTGATGGTCAAGAGCGGCTCGCCTATCGGCTCGTTTCGCGATCTCGCGGGCAAGAAGGTCACGTTGACCGCCGGCACCACGAACGAGAAGGCGCTGCGCGATCTGGACAGCAAGTTCCGGCTCGGCATTCAGTTGCAGATCGTGCCAGACCACGCGCAAGGCTTCGCGCAAGTGGCCGACGGCCATGCCGACGCATTCGCCACCGACGACGTCTTGCTCTACGGGCTGATTGCCGAGCACGCGGGCGCGGGCGGCTCGTACCGCGTGGTCGGCGATTACCTTTCGTATGAGCCGTACGGCATCATGTTTCGCAAGGACGATCCGCAGTTGGCGCAAGTGGTGAAGGACACGTTCCAGGAACTCGCGGCGGATGGCGAAATGGACCGGCAATACAAGCGCTGGTTTTTGCGCCGCCTGCCATCGGGCACGAGCATCAATCTGCCGATGAGCGCGCAACTCGAGACTATCATTCAGACGACCGCAGGCACGGACGCGCAATGAAGATGCGCGCTATCCATAGACCTGTATGCCGCGCCAGAATTGCGGCCACGGTTGGCGCGGTGCTTCGCATACGAAGATATCGCGGCCACTTACCGTGCTGTTTGCAATCCCGAAGCGGTTCGTGAGACGCTCGGCCATACGGCACGACGCCAACTCACGCTGCACGATATCGCTCGGAAAACCCACGACGATCAGCGGCTTCGGCGGCGGGTCGCCGTATCCGCGAAACCAGTGTGAGTTGGTGCCGGAGATCGGGCTCGGCAGCTTCAAGCGCGCGCCGAATAGATCGATGGCGCCGGCCTGGCCCGTATCGGCGACGAGAATGCCGGCGCTCGCACGTTGCCCCTCCGGAAGTGTGTCGCGAATGCGCGCGACGCTTTCCGCCATGTCGGGCCACCCGAGCTCTTCGTTGAAGTTGCCGCCATTGACGCGATCCGCAAAGCGCCACCATGTCGATCCGACCGGAGCAATCGGCAGTACGGGTGCGGCGCCCAGCACCGCGCCGATTGCGAGCACGACGCACACGGACCAGCGAATCGCCGCTGCGTGGCGCATGTTGAGCGATGCCATCCGTTGCTCCGCCCACACCGCGCCCGCCGCGAGCAACATCGGATAAGCAGGCGCCATATAGTAGTCGCGGCCCTTCGCCACGACGAACAACACGAGCGGCACGACGAACATCCAGCCAAGCACGCGAAACCGCTTGCCTTCCCCGACGGCGAAAAGATAGTAGAGTCCCGCGAGCCACAAGGGAACCGTGAACGGGCTTGTCGTGATCCAGAACTGACCGAGCAGGAACCCGTTGCCGCGTCCCATGCGGACGTCGCGAGCGTGAATGCTCTGCAGAAAATCCAGTGTGATGAAGTCGTGCTGAAACTGCCAGATCAAGTGAGGCAGCACGATCACGCCGACGAGCGCGACGCCGAGCCATAGCCACGCGCTGCGGAAGTATCGACGGGCGGGTGTGAAGAGCAAGCCCGCGGCGATACCCGCTGCCAGAAACGCGATGGTGTACTTCGTCAACAAGCCGATGCCGATGGCAGCGCCAACGCCGAGACACCATCGTGCATCGTCCGTGGACAGCAGGCGCACCGCGCAGTATGCGGCGGCGACCCACCATAGATAGTCGAAACTGACGTACTGATAAAGCGCGCCCGCGCTCAACGCGACACTGCTAATAGCGGCGGCCAATGCGGCGACGATCTGCGCCCGTCTGCTTCCTCCGAGCTCGCGCGCAATCAGGCCCGTGAGCACGAAGGCGATGCCCATTGCCAGCGACGAGAAAAAGCGCAAGCCGGTCAGCGACGGCCCGAACAGCGCGAACGCGCCTCGCGCAAGAAACGGAATGAACGGCGGGACGCCGACGTAACCCCACGCGAGCGAGCGCGCGTCTTCCAACGTGGAGAGCTCATCGCGATGAAAGCCGTATTCGCCATTGGTCGCGATATGCAAAATCACCAGCGCCGCAGCCCATGGAAGCAGTGGCGCGGTGTCGGCGAGTGAATGCGTTTTCAGGCTACCGGCTGGCCGCATGTCTCCTCCGTTTCGCGGGCGACTTCAGCGTGCCGAGTCTCGCATCGTCCGACGCACGAGGCAAGTCGCGTGGCGCGCGTGATGCGAACGTTCGTGCCTGTACACAAGCGGATCAACGGCGTTCGCCGCGTTTTTTGCGGTCGCGCACGAGCTTGCCGGCATCGACGGGAATGAACGGCGCCTGAAAGCGCTCAACCAGGAAGTCGATGAACGCACGGGCGCGTGCGGTCTGGTTGCGTTGCCGCGGGTAATAGACGAAGAGATCGGCCGATGGCAGCACGGCGTTCGGCAGCACGATTTCGAGCCGTCCGCTCTGTACATACTTCGCCAGGTCCCATTCCGAGCGGATAAGAATGCCGTGTCCGTCGAGCGCCCAGCGCAGGACGATATCGCCATCGTTGCTGGATAACGCGCCGCGCACTTTCAGCGCTTCCGTGTGGTCTTCGTCGATGAATCGCCATACGCCATGGGCATCGTCGTTCTGCCGATGAATGATGCAGCGGTGCTGCAGCAGGTCTTCGATCTTTTCGGGCGTGCCGAAGCGTTCGAGATATTTCGGCGATGCGCAAAGAAAGCGCCGGTTGCTCATGATGCGTCGCGCGCTCAAGCGGCTGTCGGGCAGTTCGCCGAAGCGTATCGCCATATCGAACGCACCTTCGACCAGATCGACGGGCCGATCCGTCACTTCGAACTGAACCTCGACCTGAGGAAAGCGCTTAGCAAACTCGGACACGAGCGGCGCAATGGTCGTGCGTCCGAAGCCGAGCGTCGCGTTGATGCGCAGCAGCCCTTGCGGATCGGTGCGCGCGCCCGTGATCGCTTCTTCCATTTCGCGCACTTTCTCCACGATCTGCGTTGCATAGCGCAGATAGGTTTCGCCTTCCGGCGTGAGGCTGATGCTGCGCGTGGTGCGGTTGACGAGCTGCGCGCCCAGCCGCTTTTCCATGATGCCGAGCCGCTTGGTCGCTGCGGGCGGCGTGAGATCGAGTGCGCGCGCCGCGCCGGACATGCTCTTCAGTTTCGCGAGCAAGATGAAGAACTCGAAGTCCGTTGCCGAATCAGTATTCACTTTAAGTAAAAAATGAAATGAATGTGGGTGAATCTTAACCCGGCACTTCGCGGCTAACCTAACGTCTTCAATGAGCGAGTGCCGTCAGGAGACATTCATGAAGATCGTCGAAATCCGCGAAAAGACCGTTCCGATCAGTTCGCCCATCCGTAATGCATATATCGACTTCAGCAAGATGACGCTGAGTCTCGTCGCGGTCGTGACCGACGTGATCCGCGACGGCAAGCCTGTCGTCGGTTACGGTTTCAACTCGAACGGCCGCTACGGTCAGGGCAAACTCATGCGCGAGCGCTTCATTCCGCGCATCCTCGAAGCAGACCCGGGCACGCTCCTCGACGATACCGGCAACAACATCGATCCCCACAAGGTGTGGGCGACCATGTTCATGAACGAGAAGCCGGGCGGTCACGGCGAGCGTTCGGTGGCTATCGGGACCATCGACATGGCGATCTGGGACGCGGTCGCGAAGATAGAAGGCAAGCCGCTTTTTCAGTTGCTCGCGGACCGTCATGGCAATGGCCAGCCGGACCGCCAGGTATTCGTGTATGCGGCAGGCGGCTACTACTATCCGGGCCAGGACCACGGCAAGCTCAAGGACGAGATGCGCAGCTACATCGACCGGGGCTATACGGTCGTCAAAAAGAAGATTGGCGGCGCTTCGCTCGATGAAGACCTGCGCCGTATCGATTCGATCCTGAGCATTCTGCAAGACGGCCAGAAGCTCGCGGTGGACGCCAACGGCCGCTTCGATCTCGACACGGCCATTCAGTACGCCAAGGCGCTCTCGCAATACGATCTCTTCTGGTACGAAGAGCCGGGCGATCCGCTCGACTTCGAGTTGCAAGCCACGCTGCGCAACTACTACGACAAGCCGATGGCCACCGGCGAAAACCTCTTTTCGATGCAGGACGCGCGCAACCTGGTTCGCTACGGCGGCATGCGTGCCGACCGCGACTGGCTGCAGTTCGATTGCGCACTGAGTTACGGTCTCGTCGAATATCTGCGCACGCTCGACATGCTGCGTCAGCACGGCTGGTCGCCGAGCCGCTGCGTTCCGCACGGCGGGCACCAGATGTCGTTGAATATCGCGGCAGGGCTGGGGCTTGGCGGCAACGAGTCGTATCCTGATCTGTTCCAGCCCTACGGCGGTTTCCCGGATGGCGTGAAGGTCGAAAACGGCTATATCACCATGCCCGACTTGCCCGGCATCGGTTTCGAGGGCAAGGCCGACCTTTACGCCGAGATGACGAAGCTGTCGGCGTGACGCGTCACCAGATGGTGTAGCCCGCATCGGTGAGCAGGATGGTGCCGGTGATTGCGCTCGCCGCGTCCGACGCCAGAAACGCAATCGCCGATGCCACTTCCTCCGGTTCCACCATGCGGCGCATCGGCGTGTTGTCCATCCACGGTTTGAAGAAGCGCTCGTCCTTTGCCGTCACGTTCGACATGACCGTGTTGACGTAGGTCGGCGCGACGCAATTGACGCGCACGTTGCGCTCCGCCCATTCGCCCGCAAGCGACTTCGTCAGATGATGCACCGCCGCTTTCGACGCGTTGTATTGCACCTGCCGTTGCGGTTTGTTGGAGATGACGCCGGACATGGAACCCACGGTCACGATCGAGCCTTTGCCCTTGGCGAGCATATGACGCCCGAACGCGCGGCACGTCCAGAACGTGCCGTTGAGATTGGTGTCGATCACCTTGAGCCACGCTTCGTTGCTCATCTCCTCGGCGGGCGTGTCGGGCCACGCAATGCCTGCGTTGGCGACGAGCACATCCACCGCTGCGCCGCCATTCAGTTCGAGCGCGACGCGGTCGCATTGATCCGGGTCGGTGACGTCGAGCACCACGCCGCTGGCATCGACGCCGGCCGCGCGCAGCTTGTCGACGGCTTCGCTCACCGCATGATCCGTCAGGTCCGATACGGTCACCGCCGCGCCCGCTTCGCCTAACGCGATGGCGGTCTGAAAGCCAATGCCCCGGCTGCCGCCGGTGATGAACGCGTGCCGCCCTGCGAAGCTTTGCTTGTCCACTTTCATGCGAATCTTTCCACGGGTTGTGTTGAGATAGGGAAACGGGTTCGGCCTCATGCGCGTCGTTTCGATGACGCGCGAACCCTCGCTGCACTATATTTCAATTTCTTCAACTCATGGATCGCGACGATGAGCGGTGGCTACCTGATCGGCCTGGACTACGGAACGGATTCGGCAAGAGGCGTGCTGGTGGATATCGAAAGCGGCGAGGTGTGCGCGACGCATGCGCATCGGTATCGGCATGGCACGCTCATAGACGCGCTTCCGGGCGGGTTGCCGCTGAAGGCGGGCTGGGCTTTGCAAAACGCGCCGGATTATCTCGAATGCGCCGAGGTCGTTCTCGCGGAGCTCGGGCGTGGGAAGCGTATCGAGGCTATCGGCATCGGGTTCACGGCGAGTTCGCCATTGCCTGCGTCGGCGGACGGAACGCCGCTTTCCACGCGATTCCCCGACGATCCGCACGCTTACGTCAAGCTCTGGAAGCATCACTCGGCGCAGCCCTGGGCCGACGAGATCAGCCGTGAACGCGGCGTGCATCTGACTAAGTCGGGAGGCAAGACTTCCGGCGAATGGTTGCCCGCGAAGGCGGCGCAGCTTGCCGCGGAAGCGCCCACACTTTGGGCGCAGACGGAGCGATTCATCGAGGCGGGCGACTGGCTTGTGTGGCAGCTCACCGGAACGGAGTCGCGAAGCTCCGATATGGCGCGCTACAAGGCCCACTATTCGGATGCGGGTTATCCACCCCTCGGCGTCGATGGACTCGCCACGCGATCGAGCGCGCCGAAGCATATTGGATCGTCGGCGGGAACGGTGCGGCGCGAGTGGATCGAGCGCACAGGCATGCTCGGCGAACCGGCCGTGGCGGTCGCGGCTATCGATTCGCACGTGATTCTTCCCGCGCTCGGCGCGACGCAAGCGGGCACGCTCGTCGGCGCGCTGGGGACATCGGCGGTGTACATGTTGCTCGATGACACCGAGCGTCCCTTGCCCGACGGTATCGAAGGCGTGGCGAAGGATGCGGCGCTTCCCGGTCTATGGTGCTACGAAGCAGGGCAGGCCGGTTTCGGCGATGCGCTCGCGTGGTTCGTCAAAACCGCGCCGCTGGCGGAGGACTTGCCGGCGAACTTCTCGGCGTACAACGCGAGCGCGGCGCGTTTGCGGCCGGGTGAGTCAGGACTGCTCGCGCTCGACTGGTGGAACGGCTGCCGCGTGCCGCTTTCCGACCCGCAGGTGAGCGGCATGCTGCTTGGCTTGCGCACGACCACGACACGCGCGGAGATTTATCGGGCGATGATGGAATCGCTGTGCTTCGGCGCACGCACGATCATCGAGCTGATGCAGAGCGAGGGCGCGCCGGTCACGCGGACCATCCTCGCGAGCGGCTTGAGCGAGAATAATCGCTTCCTGCTTCAGTTGATGGCGGACGTGCTCGGCAAGCCGGTCTCGGTGCCCGACATGCACAACGCAACGGCGGTCGGCGCCGCGATTCATGGCGCCGTCGCGGCGGGCGTGGTGCGGGATTTCACGGACGGTGCGGCTCGCTTCGGCGCGCGGGCGTTCCAGCATTTCGAACCGGACGCCGCGTCGGCGGATGTTTATGAAGCGTTGTTCGAGCAGTATCGGATGCTTGCCTCGCGTGCGGAATTGCGGGAGGCCATGCACGTGGTTTCGCGGCTTGCGTTACCTCGGTGATTCGATTCAATGCGTTCGGGCGCACGCCTTCAAAAGCCAAATAGCCGACGCGGCGTCTCCCACTGAATCTGCCGCCGGACCTGCGCGTCCGGGACGATCTTCTCGAAGAGCGCAAGCAGCGGCCCATAATCCATCCGCTCTGACGCGCGCAAGAACGGCCAGTCGGAGCCCCAAATGCAATGCTCCGGTCCGAATGCGCGCAACAACGCGTGAGCGTAGGGCCACACGTCCTCATACGGATAGGCTTCGTGCGCATACTTTTGCCAGCCCGACAATTTGACCGTCGCGCGCCCGGTCTCTGCGAGCCGAAGCACCGCCTGAAAGCCTTTCTGATCGATGCCATCCGCGCTATCGGGCCGGCCGGCATGATCGATCAAGACATTCACCGGTTGCCGCGCGAGCCAGGGCTCGAGCGTCGCCATCTGATCGCCAACCACCTGAATCTGCGCGAACATCTCGAGGTCCGCGAGCGACGCGAAAAGCTCGCCTGCATTCAGCACGAGTTCGACACCTTCCATCGCCGGGTTGAACGCGACGCCGACCACACCCGCATTGCGCAGCGCAGTCAGTTCGCTTCGGCCGATGTCGTTATCCACCACCGCAATGCCGCGAAACCGCGCCGGGTAAGTCTGCAACGCGTCGACGAGACAACGGTTGTCGGTCCGGTAGCCGCTCGTCGGGCCAACCAGCAGCGCATGACGCACGCCGTAGGCATCCATTACGCGAATCAGTTGCGCGGCGGTGCCGAGTTCCTGACCTTCAGGGCGATACGGCGTGTCGTCGCGATACGGAAAGCGCGCAGGATCGAAGATATGGCAATGACAGTCGATCCTGTCCTCATCGAAAAGGCTCATGGGTTGATCCGGTTGGAAGATTGACCCGCTCAGAGCGAGCGCTGAATGGCTTGTCCGAGCAAATCGAGACCGAGGTCGATCTCTTCCTCGCGCACGGTCAGCGGCGGCGCAATGCGGAACACGCCGCCCATGCCCGGCAACTGCACGATATTCATGCTGAGGCCGAGATTCATGCACTCGCGCGTGATCTTCGCGCCGAGGCCGTCATCGGGCTGCTTGGT
Organism: Caballeronia sp. GAWG1-1; assembly: GCF_023631465.1. Taxonomy (NCBI): domain Bacteria; kingdom Pseudomonadati; phylum Pseudomonadota; class Betaproteobacteria; order Burkholderiales; family Burkholderiaceae; genus Caballeronia; species Caballeronia sp. GAWG1-1. The sequence continues at coordinate 141,944 of NZ_JALQDB010000040.1, read as the reverse complement.
TCGGCGATCCTTGACGATCTCCACGCCGAGCAGAAGACCGCGTCCGCGAACATCGCCGATACAGTCGAAGCGTTCCATCAGATTTTGCAAGCCGCGCCTGAGTCTTTCGCCCATGATGTTCGCACGCGCGACGAGTCCTTCGCGCTCGACGACGTCCAGCACGCGCAGACCGACGGCGGCGGGGAGCGGGTCGGACACGTGCGTCGTATAGAAGAGATAGCCGAGTTCGTGCGCGCGCTCCTCGATGGCCGCCGACGTGACGATGGCCGCGAGCGGCAGCCCCGCGCCGAGTGTCTTAGACAAGGTGAGAATGTCGGGCGTGACGCCGTCGCGCTGGCACGCGAACATGTTGCCCGTGCGGCCGATGCCCGTTTGCGCTTCGTCGAGAATCAGCAGCATGCCGCGCTCCTCGCACTTGCGCTTGAGCGCTGCCATGTAACCTTCGGGCAATTCGATGATGCCGCCCGAACTCAGGATCGGCTCCGCGATGAACGCGGCGAGATTGCCGCTCGACTGCCGGTCGATGAGTGCAAACGCGTAGTCCAGTTCCGCGAGGTGATCGTAGGCGCCGTTGCGCTCGAACTGCGGCCGGTAAGTGAACGGAGCCGGAATCGCGAACGAGCCGACCGCAGCCGGGCCCACGCCCTTGCGGCCCGCGCTGTAGGTCGCGGCGGCCGCGTGCCCGGTCATGCCGTGCCACGACTGCGCGAAGCCGACGACCTCATAACCGCCGGTGACGAGCTTCGCCATGCGGATAGCTGCTTCGTTCGACTCGGCGCCCGTGCTGAGCAACAGCGCGCGGTCGAGGCCTTCGGGCGTGATGTCGGCGAGGCGCGTCGCCAGATCGACGACAGGCCGCGAAAGCATCCCGCTGAAGAGATGGTCGAGCTTGCCGGCGTATTCGCTGATGACCGCGACGATCTCGGGATGGCTGTGGCCGAGCACCGCGCTCATCTGTCCCGAGGTGAAGTCGAGAATGGGACGATCATCCGCGTCGTAGACGAAGCTGCCCTTCGCACGTTCGATGATCATGGGTTCGAACGTGCCGCCGTAGCGGATCAGATGCTGCTTCGCGTTGCGCCAAAACGTTGCGTCGTTATTCCGGGACACCGTGCATCTCCTCGCGAATGGGAAGAACCTGCAGTCTAGACGACGCTTCGCGAATCGCCCACACCTTCCCTTCAGACGATGACAGGCGGATGCGTCACGATCGACTTCAATTGCGGCACCGGCGCGCGCAAGGCGCTCAAGTCGGGCGTCGGGCGCTCGAGCGATTCGTCCCCGGCAAACGCGGTTTCGAGTGCTTCGGCGATATCGAGCACGCGCGCGTCGCCACGCAGCGCGCCGACCAGTTGCAGACCGAAGGGCATGCCCGCGTGATCCATTCCGCAAGGCAACGAGAGCGCGGGATTGGTCATCATCGAGATGACGTATGTGAGTCCGAGCCAGCGATAGTACGTGTCGAGCGGCCGTCCGTTGATCGCTTCCAGATGCCATTGCGACCATGGAAATGGCGTAATGGAAGTGGTCGGCGACACGATCACGTCATACCGTTGCACATGTTCCTGAAAGCGCCGGTACAAACGGGTCTGCGTGACGTGCGCGCCCACGACATCGGCGAGCGTCATCTTCACGCCCATTTCGTAGTTCGCGCGCGTGTTCGGGCCGAGCAGCGACCGATCGCGCTCATAGGCTTCGCGAAACTGCGCGACGAAGTTCTGCGCGCGGATCACGTCGAAGCAGCGGTCGCTGTCACGCATGTCGATATCGACCGGCTCGCACACCGCGACATGCCGCGCGACGGCTGCCATTTTCTTGCGAAAGGTGGCGCGCGTGGCGTCGTCGAGCGCGCAGGTGCCGAAGTCCTCCGTGAAGCCGATGCGCAACGTAGCGGCATCGATTGGACGATGCTTCGTGAAGGTATCAGCATCGACTTCGTAGGAAAGCGGATCGCGCGCATCGAAGCCCGCTTGCGCGGCGAGCAACAGACGCGTGTCGGCGACGGTACGCGCCATTGGTCCACTGACGGTGATGGGCGCCCAGCCCAGGTTCTTGCGATCGCCAGGCACGAGTCCCGGCGATGGCCGAAAGCCCACGACGCCGCAATACGCGGCCGGAATGCGCAACGAGCCGCCGGTGTCCGAGCCCGTGCACAGCGGCAACATGCCGGTGGCAAGCGCAACTGCCGACCCGCCCGACGATCCTCCCGCGTTGAGCAACGGCGCGAAGGGGTTGCCGGTTGCGCCCCACACGACGTTGCGCGTGTTCGCGCCCGCGCCCATTTCCGGCGTATTGGTCTTGGCCGTGACGATGGCGCCTGCCGCGCGAATGCGCGCGACCATGGCGTTGTCGGCCTCGGGCACGTGGTCGCGATACATCGCCGAGCCATATGTCGTGAGCACGCCCGCGGTCTCTTCGAGGTCTTTCACGCCGATGGGCAGACCATGCAGCAAGCCCGGCGTTTCGCCGCGCATGAGCGCGTGTTCCGCGTGCCGTGCCTCGATGCGTGCGCGCTCGAAGCATGTCGCGGCCATCGCATTGACCGAAGGGTTGAGGGCCTCGATACGCGCAATGCTCGCATCGAGTAATTCCACCGGCGAGATTTCGCGAGTGGCGATGAGCCTGCGTGCATCGACAGCGGAAAGAGAAGCGAGCGTGTCATCCATGATCGGTCAGGCCGCCGCTTGGGCGAAAGATTGTTCGACGCACGCAGCTATGGCATTGCGCGTGTTTTCGAGGTGCGCGCGTGTCTGTTCGTGCACGGCGCGGCCATCGCGCGCGCGGTAGGCATGCAGCAAGCCCGCGTGCTCGTGATTGTTGCTGTCCATGATATCGCCCTTGACGTACATCGACAGCGACACATAAGGCCGTGCGACGAGCGACAACCCTTCGGCTAGATCGAAAAGGCGCGTGCCGGTTTCGCTCGCCATCAGATGCTGATGGAACTCTTCGTTGAGAATGGCCCAGGTCTCGGAAGAGGTCGTCGCGCACATCGTCTGATGCACGGCTTCGGCGGCGGCAAGACTCGTTTCGCTTGCGTTGGCGCAGGCACGTTCGGCGAGCATCGGTTCGAGCACCATGCGCAGTTCGTAGATTTCGGTGACATCGGCGGCAGTGAGTTCACGCGTGACGACACCCTTGTTCGGATCGATAGCGACGAGCCCTTCGGCGCGCAAGTCGCGAAACGCCTCGCGCACAGGCGTCGTGCTGACGTTGAGCCGCTTGGCCACTTCCTCCTGGCGAAGCCGCGTGTTCGGCGGATAAATACCCTGCAAGATTTCCGCGCGCAGCGTGCCGAGAACATATTGCGCGATGGTGCGAAATGGCTGGCTCAACGTCGTCTCCTTGATTTGTGTGTTCAGTCGGGCAGCGCGCGTCGCTCGAACCCGAGCATGCCTTCGACCGATGCAGCGATGCGGAGCAGCTTCAGATCGTCGCCATATCCGCCGACGAGTTGCAAGCCGAGCGGCAAGCCCGCATCGGTCCAACCGGACGGCACCGTGACGGCGGGCGCACCCATCAAACTCCACGGCGCGCAGAAGCGTGCGTCGCCCGTATCGCCCAGACCTTCGGGCGCCGCGCCGCTCGATGGCAAGGTTACGAGCGCGTCGCAACCTTCGAGCAATTGCTGCGAACGCACGCGCAGTTCGGCTTGCAACAGCAACGCGTCCTGATAGCGTGTGAGCGGCATGGCGGCACTCTCGGCAAGCAATGCGCGCATGTGCTCGCTGATCAGTTCGGGCTTGCGCGCGGCCGCGTCGCCAATAGCGCGATGCGCTTCGATCGCGAGTATCGTCAGCGTGGCTTCGCGCATCTGTTGCAGGTCCGCGCCGTAGTCCAGTTCGACGATACGCGCGCCGCCTTCGCGCAGACGTTGCAGCGATGCCTCGAAGCTCGCGCGTTGATGCGGCGCGATCAGTTGGTCCCAGAACGGCGTGCGTACGACGCCAAGCCGGGGCGCTCCGTTGCCGCCATCGAAATAGGCGCGCCAGGAGGCTTTATCGGCGATGGTCTCGGGCGCGGCATCGACGAAAAGCGCATGGGCTACCGCGACATCTTCCGCCGAGCGCGCGAAGAAGCCGATGTGATCGAGCGAAGCCGCAAGCGGATGCACGCCTTCGGTCGCGATCTTGCGATACGTGGGCTTGTAGCCGACCACGCCGCAATAAGCAGCCGGACGAATGACCGAGCCGACCGTCTGCGTGCCGATGGCAAGCGGCACGATGCCCGCTGCCACCGCCGCCGCCGAGCCGCTCGACGAACCGCCCGGCGTATGCGCGCGGTTCCACGGATTGACCGTCGCGGCGGGACCGCGCCAGGCGAACTCCGTCGTCGCGGTCTTGCCGAAGACGATGCCGCCGAGCGCGCGAATGGAAGCGACGATGCGCGCGTCATGAGCCGGCCGATGGCCGCTGTAAATCGCCGAACCATAGGACGTGGGCATGTCGTGCGTATCGGCGAGATCCTTCACGCCGATTGGCACGCCCGCAAGCGGGGCCGTTACGGCATCGCGCACGCTATAAACATCCGGACGATGCACGAAGGCGCGCAGCCACGGATCGAGCAAGTCGGCGCGCGTCTGCGCCTCTTGCAAGGTGGCGCTCACCGCCGCTTCGTCGTGGCGATTGGCGAAGAGAGTCGCGAGCAATGAGCGAGGCTGATCGGTCATCGCTTACTTGGCCTTCACCGAAGCTGCCGCGAACGAGTTGTCGACGCCGCCCGCATAGGTAATCGCGCCGGGCTTGATGTTGCCGATGGATTCCTGCAACGCGAGCGCGTTCTTGAACGCCTGTTCCGATATTTCAGGCGTGGGTGCGTAGATGTTCTGATCGATCAGACGCTGCACCGCCGAATCCACGATCTTCGGGTCGAGCGACGGGAACTCCGTGCGCGCCACGGCCTTGGCCGTATCGTGCGATTGCTGAATCAGCGCTTCGGCTTCGCCTATCGACTTCACGAAGGCCTCCACCATCTTCGGCTTGTTCTTGATCGTGGACGTAAGCGTGTCGAGGGTCGAGAACGCATAGCCGCCCGGATAAGCCTTCGGAAACGCATACACGATGCGATAGCCTTGCGAGATGCCGGTTTCCGCTTGCGGCATGTACAGCGCTGCCGCTTCCGAACGTCCCGCCGTGACAGGCGCGAGTTCGGTGCCGATCTGCACGGTATTCATCTTCACGTCGGCAAGCTTTTCGTCGTTGATGAGCCGTTGCAGCAGGTATGTGCTCGTAGAAGGCGGCAAGGCCGTGGCGACGCTCTTGCCGTTCAAGTCCTTCAGATTCCTGACCGGCGAATCCTGCGGCGCGATCACCCACACCGGCACGCCGGCCACGACGTTGGCCACGTTGATGAGCGACGCGCCCTTTAGGTTTGCAAGCATCGCGGTCATCGGGTCTTGCAACGAGAAGTCCGCGTGACCGCCGATCACCGCCGCCACGCCCGCTGCGCCGCTACCCGCCGTGATTTTCTGCACGGTGAGGCCGTTCTTCGTGAAGATGCCCTTGTCGATGGCGACATAGAGCGGCAAGTATTGAATCGACTGGAACGCCTGATAGACGACGACCGGTTCGGACGATTGCGCCTGCGCGCCTTGCAATCCAAAGACGGCCATGCAGGCAGCCGCGACACCCGTGAGCAGAACGTTTTTCTTCATTTTCTCTTCCATGAAATGATCTTTGCTTCGGCAAATTGAACGATCCAGCTAAGAACCGATGCCATCAAGGTCAGCACGATGATGCCGAGCCAGACGGTGTTCAGATCGAAGAGCGAGCCCGCGACGAACACGGCGTGCCCGAGCCCCGCCTGCGACGCGATGTACTCGCCGACCACGGCGCCGATCAGCGCGAAGCCGATGTTCACGCGCAGTGTCGAGAAGATCCACGGCAACGCGCTCGGCACGATGAGCTTCATGAAGATCATCGTGCGCCGCGCCTTGAACGAGCGGAAGAGGTTGAGTAAATCGCGATCGACTTCGCGCGCGGCGGCGCATGAAGAGATCATCGCGACGGCGAAAGTGGAGATCGCCGCGAGCCAGATTTTCGACGACGCGTCCGAGCCGAACCAGATGACGATGAGCGGCCCGAGCGCGATCTTCGGAATGCTGTTGAGGATGACCGAGAGGCCTTCGGCGACGCCGGAGATCGCGGGCAGAAACCACAGCAGCAAACCGAGCCCGATGCCAAGCGCACTGCCTATGGCAAGACCCGCGAGCGTCTCGTAGAGCGTGACCCAGGTATCGGATGCAAGCGTGCCTTGCGACAGCCCGAACACGGCGGCGTCGTAGATGCCGGCGGGTGAGCCGAGCAGCTTGCCGTTGATCCAGCCCGAGGCGACGGCGAATTGCCACAACGCCACCAGTAACACGACGATGCCGATCACGGCGCCAGTCGTGCCGAGCTTGCGCGGCGCGCGGCGCGTGGTCTTTCCGGGCGTGACGGTGGTGGACAGCACGGCTTCACTCATGTGCGGCTCCTTGTGGTGTACGTGAGTCGGATTGCACGGTGGCGCCGCTGCGCAAGCCGTTCCAGACGCGCGCGTGATAGGCGCGGAACTCGGGCGCTTCGCGCGCGGAGACGGCGGTGCGCGGGCCGTGCGTGCTCAGCGTGATGTCGATTTCGTCCTGCACGCGTGCGGGGCGCCCGCCGAGCAGGATCACGCGGTCGCTCATGGCAATGGCTTCCTCGATGTCGTGCGTGACGAGAACCACGCTCGTGCCGGTCTGCTCGCGCAGCGCGATGATGTCGTCTTCGAGCGCGAGGCGCGTCTCGTAGTCGAGCGCGGAGAAGGGCTCGTCGAGCAATACGAGCGTCGGCTCGACGAGCAGCGTGCGAGTGAGCGCCACGCGTTGACGCATGCCGCCCGACAGCGAATGCGGATATGCGTCGGCGACGCTTGCAAGACCGTAGCGCGCGAGCATGTCGCGAGCGCGAGTCATGTCGTCGGGCCGCACCTTGCGATACAGTTCGACGCCGAGCAGCGCGTTTTGCAGCACGGTGCGCCACGGCATCATCAGGTCTTTTTGCAGCATATAAGCGATGCGTCCGGGCGAGCCGTCGGTGCGCGCGCCTATCGCTATGTGGCCGGATTGCGGCGTCAGCAGGCCCGAAACCAGGTTGAAGAGCGTGCTCTTGCCCGCGCCGCTGCGCCCGACGATAGACACGATCTCGCCTTCGCGCACGGCGAAGTCCAGGCGGTCGAAGATGGTGGTGCTCACGCCGTCGGCGGTCTGGAATGCGTGACTCAACTGGCGCACGTGCAGCCGGTTCGCGTCGGGCGACGCCGCACGCGCGGGTGCTTCGGTGGGGTTCATCTTCAATCCTCGCGAGTCGTCGGTTATTGCGATGCACAACACATAATGCACAATCAAAAATGACGGTAGGGGTTTGTCAAAATTGACGAGCGTGTGAAAAGCAGGCAGACGAACGCGCGGGAATCGGGTTGCTTCAGAAGTGCCGGGTTGGTGTCAGATGCTCGTGAAGCTCGCGCGTCAACGTTTCGATGCGCTCGGCCAACTGGCGCGTAAGCTCGGTGAGTTCGGTGTTGCGTCGAAGGAGTTCGGCCATCTGCGACGTCTCGCGCGCAAGCTCGGTTTCACGTTGCTGGCACGCGAGCGCGATATCTTCGCGATGATGCGCGTCGGCTTCAGCGAGCGCCTTGTCGCGATCGGCCTGACGCGTTTGTGCAAGCAAGATGAGCGGCGCGGCATAAGCGGCCTGCAAGCTGAACGCGAGGTTCAGGAGAATGAACGGATACGGATCGAAGCGCGATATGCCGAGCATGTTCGCCACGATCCAGCCGCCCACGATCAGCGTCTGCGCGATGAGAAACGTGGGCGTGCCGAAGAAGCGCGCGAAGGCTTCGGCCTTCAATGCGAACCAGTCGTTGCCGAACACGCTCGACAGATGCGCGTGGGGTGCGTGAAAGCGCAGAGGATGCCTTGCTTCCTCGGGCGCGGGTTCGGTTGCGTGAGCCATGTTTCCTTGCCGATGGGTTGGTGCAGGCGTTTGCCGTATCAACTGCCGTTATCCGACCAGCCGATGCTGACGATGGGGAAAATATCCGTCGGCGTACGGACGATCGCGACCGAGCCGAGAATGATAAGCAGCACGGCGAGCACGATGTAAGTGTGCGGTCTTTTCAAGGCGAGTCGGACGATCCGCATGACGGTTTCCAATGGTTTCGAGTGACGCACTGGCGCGCCGGCGTGCGGTTGGGTTGAACGAAGCTTAGGGCTTTTGAAGGCGGCAATTTCCGTAAGGCGCACGGTCGTTGCCGATTCGCACGGTGGGCGCGCGTTGGAGGTTCTTTATGAGCGGCGGTCGGCTGCTTTCTACGCGCTCGTGTTTAATCGGCCCCGATGCGCGGGCGGAAACCGTCGAGATTCGTCCAACTCAAAACATAGGCCCTTGCCGTCCTTCGAGTCTCCCTGTACCTCATGCCTGCGCGGCATACGTGCTACGCCGCCGCCCCCTCTGTTCATCCATGCCCGCCAACTCCATTCTCTTGCCTCGGCTTGTCGCGAAGCTAGCTTCGCGTCGAGCACCATCCACATCATTCGGAGAATCATCATGGGTAAGCTTCAAGGCAAGATTGCGGTCATCACGGGCGGAAGTAGCGGGATTGGACTCGCAACCGCAAAGCGGTTCGTCGCGGAAGGCGCGTATGTCTTCATTACGGGGCGTCGTCAAACTGAACTCGACAAGGCGAAGACTGTCATCGGCTCGAACGTAACGGCTGTTCAGGGCGACATCTCGAGTCTTGAAGATCTCGACCGCCTCTACGAGACGGTGCGACGCGCGAAAGGCGGCTTGGACATCGTCGTCGCGAGTGCGGGGTTTGTCGAGGTGTTGCCAACAGAGTCCGTGACACCCGAACACTTCGACAAGACCTTCGGCATCAACGCACGGGGCACGTTCTTCACGGTGCAAAAGGCGCTGCCGCTGCTGCGCGATAACAGCTCCATCGTCATCGTTTCTTCCGGGATGCACATCAAGGGATTCCCGGACTTCGGCGTATATGCCGCAACGAAGGCGGCGATCCGCTCGTTCACGCGGACTTGGGCATCGGAATTCAAAGGCCGCGGCATTCGCGTCAACACGCTGAGTCCGGGAATGATCGAAACGCCGATCGTAGACGGCCTGTTCAGTTCGAAGGAAGAGGCGGACGGCGCACGAGCAATGTTCAAGCAGATCACGCCACTGGGCCGAATCGGCCGCGCTGACGAGATCGCCGCGGCGGCGCTGTTCCTCGCCTCGGACGAAAGCAGCTACAGCACAGGCATCGATCTGATCGCGGACGGAGGAATCACCCAGCTATAAACTGCATGCCATAAGCCGTGCTGATGCCTTGCGTTTCTCGTTCGTCCCGCGGCGTTTATATCGTAGGAGGAAAGTTGCAGTGGATCGAATCGATGTCATGCGGCTCTTCATCCGTGTTGCCGACACTGGCAACTTCTCGAAGGCGGCGCGTGCGGCCGGGATCAGTCAGCCAACGGCAAGCAAGACGATTGCGGGTCTCGAAGCACGGCTCGGCGCGCAACTGTTGCGCCGAAGCTCGCGAGGCCTGGGCCTGACAGAGGCGGGCCAAAGCTTCTACGAAGGTGCGGTTGCGATCGTCGAGAGCGTGGACGATGTCGAGGCTCGCGTCGGCAGTGGCGAAGCGTCGCCGTCCGGCATGGTGCGGGTTGCCCTGTCTCCAGCCTTTGGGCGTATGTGCATTGTTCCGCACCTGCCGCGCTTTTGCGCTCAGTTCCCGGACGTCCGCGTCGAGTTCACGGTTGCGCAGCGCTACATCAATCTGATTGAAGAAGGCATCGACGTCGCCATACGAATTGGTCCGCTGAGCGACTCGACTCAAATTGTGCGTCGAATTGGCAGCACCGAGTACCTTACTGTCGCTTCGCCGGTTTATACCGATCGCATGGGCGTGCCAAAGACGGTAGATGATCTCGTCAATCACGAATGCATTGCTTTGATGTCTCGCGACTCTCCGCGAGTCTGGCCGTTTGCCGGCCCCGACGGCGCGATGGAACACGTGCCGCAAGGTCCAGTAAGAAGCAACGACGCCGAATATGTTCGAGCGGCGGTAATTGCGGGCTTGGGCATTGGGCATAACGCAGGCTGGCTTTATTCGCGGGACGTCGAGGAGGGCAGGCTCGTACCGCTTCTCAAGGCATTTCGGCCCGCGCCTTTTCCGATCAACGCAGTGTGGCCCGGAAGCAGGCAGTTGCCTGGCAGGACCCGCGTTTTCATCGAATTTTTAGCGGACCTGTTCGCCGCCGATCCCCGGTTGAAGGTTCGATAACTCTCGTGTGGATAGTGCAAGCGACGCTATTCGGAGACTGAATACGTCCTATGCCAACACGCCCTCTACCGAAAGCGTCCGCGCGAGACTATCTTTGATTTCAAGCCGCCGCGAAAGAATATACGGCGACAGGCAGATGTCGGAGTCGAGGCGTCATTCGCCGAACTCCTCCCCTTCAGGCACTTTCCGATGACTTGCTCCGGCAACGCATCACGTCTTAGTGACAAGTGCTCTTTCGAATAGCCTTCCCAGGAGTAGAAAATGGTCGATGAAAATGGTCCTCATTATTTCGTGGCGTTTCAAACGCCGGGTCCGAAGTGGATTCAAAGCGTGAAGTACAACGAGCAACCGGACTTCATGAAACACGTGGCTTATATGGCCGAGATGCAGGACAAAGGGCTGACCGTGATGAGCGGTCCGTTCATGGAGAAAGCCGGCGGTCTCTCCGGTGTTCTGGCGGACGGCGGCATGACGATTTTCAAGGCTGCTGATCTTGCGGATGCCCGAAAAATAGCAACCGATGATCCGACAGTACAGTCGGGCATGCTCAACGTCGATGTAAAAATGCTCTGGGTTCCGTTCCACGATTAGCCAACGCATTTAGCGATGCTGCCGGGCGAGCGTTGATTTGGCGTGCGCTTGGTGAGCAGTAACACGGTATGAGGCTGTGAATGACTTATTCGCAACCTTTGCGAGAAGCCGGCGTTTTCGTGCAGTGTTCAGCGAACGGCTGTCAAGCAACATGCAGCTAGCTTGCCGCCACCACTCGCGGCAAGCCGTTTAATGCTGGAGAATGCTTCTCCCCCGATCAAGCGACGAACGGATCAGGCAGGAACGCCATGCCGTGCCGTCAAACGATCGAGATACGCGGCTATCGTATCTGCTTCACTAGCCGAGCAGGCGAGATATCCATCGGGCCGCACGAGCGAGATCGTGTCGGCTTGCAATGGTGGTCGGACGTTGTCGTCGAGCAGGCCCGGATAGGCGTTGATCAACTGCTTCACTGCCGCAGTCGGCGCCGCGAACAGCGCGAATACCGGCCGCACGCCTGAACCTGCTGGTGCGTGGTCGGACGTCGGCGCAACGCGTTCGCCAGGCTTCATCCCATGCACGGATGGGCCGTTGAGCGGGCTATGCGGATAGTGGACCGTCACTTCCGACATGGTTTGAGCAACGCCACGGGTGAAATGCGAGAAGCCCAAGGCAAAGTGCCCGGCAAGGTTGCGCAAACGCTGTGCAATCGGGTTGCGAAGCGTGGCGACCGATGTCAGTCGTTCCGCGGCTTTCAGTACCTCGTCGCCAACCGCGCTGCGCTCCGGGCTGTAGGTGTCGAGGAGCGACTCGTCCGCTTCGTTGCGCAGCACGAGTGCAAGTTTCCAGGCAAGGTTGATCGCATCCTGCATGCCAGTGTTCATGCCTTGGCCGCCAGCGGGACTGTGAATATGCGCCGCGTCGCCCGCAAGGAACGTGTGGCCGTGTCGATAGCCCGTGACCTTGCGACCGTTGATGCGAAAGCCGGACAACCATACGGGATCGTGGAGTTTGGTACCGGCCGGGCCGCGCCGGTCTACGAGCTGCTGCACTTGTGCGAGCGTTGGCGTCGGTGGAACCTTATCCGCCGTCGCCGGCAAGTCGCCGATGACGCGGTAACGGCCAGCCTGGATGGGAAAAATCAGCAAGACGCCATCCTTATGCCAGTGGACAGAAGCGTCCGTGTCAGGGCGCGGATACCCCGTCATGTGAACGTCAGCAAGGAACCAATCGCTCAGCAGCGTTTCCCCCTCGAAAGGCACGTTCAAGGCGTGTCTTACGATGCTGTGCGCGCCATCGCAACCAAGCAGCCAGTCGGCACGCACGGCCTCTTCGCGGCCGTCCGGATGGCGCAACACCGCATCCGCGCCAGAGGCATCGGGCGTGATCATCGTTACTTCGACGCCGCGCTCGATAGATACGCCTTGGCTCGCCAGACGCTCCTCCAGCAAACGCTCGGTCTCGGATTGCGGCAGTGCCAGCGCATAGTTGTGCGTGCTGGGGATCATGTCCATTGCAACCCGACCGACCACCTCGTCCTGCGCCATGAAGACGACGCCGTCGATCTTGAATCCTGCGTTCACGAACGGCGCGGCGCCGCCTTCGCCCCGGTCGAGCAGTTCGAGCGTCCTGCTCCAAAGCACCATGGCTTTGGATTTATCGGTACGGTGCGGCGCCTTGTCTACGATGCGCGCGTGGACACCGTAGCGGGCGAGTTCGGAGGCGAGCGTCATGCCGACTGGACCGGCGCCAACGATCAGAACGGAAGCAGTCATATACGTCCTCTCAAAGCAAAGAATTGAGCGATTCAGTCGGAGTCTTCAGGATAGGCGCCGTGGCGCGAGTACGAGCATGACGTCCATGTCCGCGCCTTCTTGATCGTCCGCTATCGGTCGGGGAGCAACGGCAGGCTCCGCGCGCTTAGACCAAGAGTGCGATGACGAAAGAGCAGTCATTGCAACGCTTACGGCAGCCTCGAGAAAACCTGAAGATGAACGAAAGCTTGACGTATATGGAAAACGTTTTTTCCGGTTTTTGTCTGCGGTAAGGGTCACGGCATTGCGGAGCAATAGCGCCGCGTAGCAGTTCAACTCATGGCGCCAGATAAAAATCCAGGGGAATAAGCTCCACGGCCCATCCGCCTTCTTCGCCCAATGTCGCGGCCGGATGCATGGACGCGATGCGCACCGCCTCGTCAGGGCTATCTGCCTCGATGATGAACATGCCTCCCACCACTTCCTTCGCTTCGGTGTAAGGCCCGTCGGTAACGCGCGTCGTGCCACCAAGTGGGCGAAGCGTCTTCCAGTTTTCCAGATCGCCGAGCGAGGCGGAAACCACGACCTTGCCGGTGGCACGCATCTTCTCGTCCAATGCCGGGCATTGACTCACTAGCGCCTTGATTTCGTCCGGTGTCATCGCGGCGAACTTTTCGGGGGTGAAGTAGGCGAGGCCGAGGTATTTCATGGCAAATCCTTTTGATGAGGTTTACTGACGACGAATTTGTTGAGCGGAAATCGACAACGGCGGTGTACCAATTGCGCTCAATCAAACCGCTTCACCGATGAGCAAGTCCAGATGCGGTCAACAAAGCCAAGGTTCGCATCGAACGAATGACGGGGCAACCGGCCCTGGCCAGCGGGCCGATACGAATTCGGGACCCAAATTCCAAGCCGCTCTAAATCATTTGGCCGGAAGATGTGCCGCTACGGTAAGCTCAAACGACTATCACGCCCCGCGCAAATACTCCCCCAAAAATTCCACGAACGTCCTGAGCTTGACCGAAAGCTGATTGCGTTCGAGGTAAATGGCGTGAATGTTCGCGTCCGGCAAAGCCCATTCATCGAGCAAGGAAACGAGCTCACCGCGCGCGAGATGTTCGTCTATCTCCCATTGCGAGCGCGTCGCGATGCCGCGACCGTCCAGCGCCCACTGCAACACCGCGCTGCCGTCGTTGCTCGATAACGAGCCATCGACCTTGACCGTCTCCGTGCGCTTGCCGCGCGAGAAATGCCACGTGCCGTAAGCCGACTCGTTTTCGCGCAACACGATGCACGCGTGACGCGCGAGATCATGCGGCGCCGATGGTCGGCCATGCCGCGCGACGTAAGCCGGCGATGCACACAAGATGCGCCGATTCGCCAGCAGCAGACGCGCGTTGATGCGCGCGTCCGGCACTTCGCCGAAGCGGATGCCGACATCGAAACCTTCTTCCTGAAGACTCACCGGACGGTCCGTCAGATGCAGGACGATCTTCATCGCCGGATAGCGCGCAATGAACTCCGACACCGCAGGCGCTATACGCGCCCGCCCGAATCCAAACGACGCGTTCACACGCAGAAGACCAGTCGGTTCGCCGCGACTTTGCGTGACGAGCTGTTCGAGTTCCGAGAGCTCATCGAGAATGCGCGAGCCGTTCGACAGGTACAACTCGCCCTCGGGCGTGAGGCTCAGACGCCGCGTCGTGCGATTCATCAGGCGCACGCCCAGACGCCGCTCCAGTTGCGCGAGCCGCTTGCTCACGGCTGGCGGCGTCACACCCAACTCGCGCGCCGCCGCAGCCAGATTGCGATGCCGCGCCACAAGCGCAAACAGGTTGAGGTCAGAAAAGCCATCCATCTCGCGTCGCTCCAAATCTGCCTGATTCGTTCCTGCCGGTTACGACCGAAATGCTTTCGCGGAAACCCAATCTCTTAAGGCATCAATTAGACTCGAATCAACGTTGGGAGACAACCATGTTCGAAGGCTTCGATGAGCTATCGATTTCCGTCGATGGCATCAGGATTCACGCGATCAAGGGCGGCCAAGGCCCCGCGTTGCTGCTACTGCACGGGCATCCGCAGACGCACGCGATTTGGCACGAAGTGGCGCCGGCACTCGCCGAGCATTTCACGGTGATCGCCGCCGACTTGCGCGGCTATGGCGACAGCGACAAACCCGCAGGCGCGCCCGATCACTCGAATTATTCGAAGCGCCGCATGGCGCTCGATCAGGTCGGGCTGATGCGCGCATTGGGCCATGCGTCGTTCGCGGTCATCGGACATGACCGTGGCGGGCGTGTCGCGGCTCGCATGGCGCTGGATCATCCGGCTGTCGTGACGCGTCTGGTCACGCTCGACGTGGCGCCGACGCTCGCCATGTACGAGCAGACCTCGTTCGATTTCGCGCGTGCCTACTGGCACTGGTTCATGCTCGTGCGGCCCGCGCCATTTCCGGAAACGCTCATTCGCGCGGACCCGGACCTGTATCTCAGGCAGACCATCGGCGCGCGCAGCGCGGGTCTCGCGCCGTTCACGGCAGAGGCTTACGCCGAGTATCTGCGCTGCTTGTCCGATCCCGCCACGGCGCATGGCATTTGCGAGGACTATCGCGCGAGCGTGAGCATCGACCTCGAACATGACCGCGCGACGCTGGCTTCGAACGAGCGAATTGAATGCCCATTCATGGCGCTATGGGGTGAGGAGGGCGTCATCGAACAATGCTTCGATCCGCTGCGCGAATGGCGTGCTTATGCGCCGCAAGTCGAGGGCGAGGCGCTGCCTTGCGGCCACTACATTCCCGAGGAAGCGCCGGCGATCTTGCTCGAGCACGTCCTGCCCTTTCTGACCAACTAACGCCATGTCGAACCGAACCCTGTACCAGAAGCTCGTCGATTCTCACCTCGTCTCGCGTATCGACGAACAGAATGTGCTGCTCTATGTCGATCTGCATCTGATGAACGAGTACACCAGTCCGCAAGCGTTCAGCGCGCTCGATGCGCGTGGCCGCGCGGTGCGACGCCCGCATCAGCAGCTTGCGGTCGTGAGCCACATCATTCCGACGCACGCCGAGTCGCCGCGCGTGATTCGCGATGAAGCGTCGTATTTGCAGGCGCAAAATCTCGCGCGCAATTGCGAGCGCGCGGGCATCCGGCTTCTCGCGGCCAATGATCCCTTGCAGGGTATCGAACACATCGTGGCGCCGGAACTCGGGCTCATTCGTCCGGGCATGGTCGTGTTGTGCGGTGACAGTCACACCACGACATACGGCGCGCTTGGCGCGTTGGGCTTTGGAATTGGCACATCGGAAGTGGAGCATGTGCTCGCCACGCAGACGCTCGTCTATCGGCTGGCGAAAACCATGCGCATCGATATCGATGGCGCGCTGCCTTACGGCACGTCGTCCAAGGACGTGGTGATCTGGATCATCAGCCAGATCGGCGCACAAGGCGCGCGTGGCTATGCTGTCGAGTTCGGTGGTTCGACCATTGCGTCGCTGTCGGCCGAGGCGCGCATGACCTTGTGCAACATGACCGTCGAGGCGGGCGCGCGCGCCGCGCTCATCCCGCCGGATCGGACCACGTTCGACTATGTGCGCACCCATGCAAAATCACTCGATGAGGCCGCCTGGCAAGCCGCACTCGCGGACTGGCGCGAACTCTACTCCGACGCAGATGCGACCTTCGATGCCGAATATCGCTTCGACGCGCATGCCATCGCACCTTTTGTCACATGGGGCACGAGTCCGGATCAGGCCGTCGCGATAGACGAGCCCATTCCCGACGAAGCCGCGCAGGCCACTCCCGAAGCGGCGGCATCGTTGCGACGTGCGCTCGATTACATGGGGCTCACGGCGAACCGTGCGTTGGCGGGAACGCCGATCGACCGTGTGTTTATCGGCTCGTGCACGAATGGGCGTATCGAAGACCTGCGCGTGGTGGCGGACATCGTGCGCGGCAAGCGCGTGGCGCCCGGCGTGCGCGCGATGATCGTGCCGGGTTCGGGCAGCGTGCGACGCGCGGCGGAGCGTGAAGGTCTGGCGAAGACGCTGATCGATGCGGGTTTCGAATGGCGCGAGCCTGGCTGCTCGATGTGCCTTGCCATGAACGACGATGTGCTGGACGCGGGCGAGCGTTGCGCATCGACCACCAACCGCAACTTCGAAGGTCGACAGGGACGTGGCGGCCGCACGCATCTGATGAGCCCGGCAATGGCGGCCGCGGCCGCGATGACCGGCTGTATCACCGACGTTCGAACGCTCATGGGAGAGGCATCATGACGCGACTGACGAAGATTGCAGGCAGCGCGGCGCCGTTGTCCATCGACAACCTGGATACCGACCAGATCATGCCGAAGCAGTTTCTGCGCATTATCGACAAGGCGGGTCTAGCGGATGGTTTGCTGTACGACTTGCGTTTCGATGAAAACGGCGCGCCGCGTGGGGATTGCGTGCTCAATCGGGCGGAGTTTGCAAAGGCGCGCATTCTGATTGGCGGCGCGAATTTCGGATGTGGTTCCAGCCGGGAGCATGCGGTGTGGGGTTTGCAGCAATATGGTTTTGCTGCGGTGATTGCGCCGAGTTTCGCGGAGATTTTCTATTCGAACGCGATGAATAACCGCTTGCTGCTCGTGCAACTGGAACGCGATGTCGTCGATATGCTTGCGCGTGAAGTGACCGAGACGCCGGGTGCTGTTATTTCCATCGATCTGGAAGGGCAGACGGTGGTGTCGGCATCGGGTAAGCGATATGCGTATTCCATCGGCGCGCGTCAGAAACGCATGGTGATGGAAGGAATGGATACGGTCGATTTGACGCTTCAGTCGCTGGCGCAGATCGACGCGTTCGAGACGGCGCATTTTGGACGACGGGGATGGGCGCGGGTGATGTGAATTCATGAAGCGCGCTTTAGCAACCTCTTTCCTGAACTTTCCCCCAACTACGTATAGCATCCCCATTGCAGTGCCGAACAGCATGCACGCGGCTCGCCCAACGCCGCGAAGTTCCTCCCACACCAAGGAGCAAACGATGCCAACGATGCACGCAGTGCAAGTAGCGAAAGCCGGCGGTCCGCTCGAACTCGTGGAACGCGACATACCCGATCCGCCCGAAGGACACGTGCTCATCAAAGTGCAAGCCTGTGGCATCTGCCACAGCGATTCCCTCACGAAAGAAGGCCAATGGCCGGGTCTCGAGTTTCCGCGCGTACCCGGTCACGAAATTGCAGGCGTCATCGAGAAACTCGGTGCGAACGTCGAGGGATGGCAGGCCGGGCAGCGGGTCGGCGTCGGTTGGCATGGCGGGCATTGCGGGCATTGCGAAAATTGCCGTCACGGCGACTTCGTGCTTTGCAAGAACGCGCTCGTTCCCGGTATCAGCTACGACGGCGGTTACGCGGAATACATGGTGGCGCCGCAGGAAGCACTCGCGCGCATGCCCGACGATCTCTCCGATATCGACGCCGCGCCGCTTCTCTGCGCCGGCATCACGACGTTCAACGCGCTGCGCAATAGCGGCACCCGCGCGGGCGATGTCGCGGCGATCCTCGGCATCGGCGGACTCGGGCATCTCGGCGTGCAGTTCGCGCGCAAGATGGGCTTCGTCACGGTCGCCATCGCGCGCGGCAAGGACAAGGAACCGCTCGCGAAGCAACTCGGCGCGCATCACTATATCGACAGCGAATCGCAAAACGTCGGCGAAACGCTGCAAGCACTCGGCGGCGCACGCGTAATTCTCGCCACCGCCACGAGCGGCAAGGCGATGAGCGCGGCTATCGGCGGGCTCGGCATCAACGGCAAGCTGATCATGGTCGGCATCTCGCAAGAGCCCCTGGAAGTGCCCGTCGCGCAGTTCATCATGGGTCGCAACTCGGTGCAAGGCTGGCCGTCCGGCACGGCGGCGGACTCGCAGGAAACGCTCGCGTTCAGCGCTTTGTCGGGCGTGAAGCCGATGACCGAAGAGTACCCGCTCTCGCGCGCGGCCGAAGCCTACGACCGCATGATGAGCGGCAAGGCGCGTTTCAGAGTAGTGCTCATTCCTGGCAAGTGACCTCCGCCGAAGCATCGTTTCATTGACCAACGAACATAGAGTCAATGTCGCCCGAACCATTGGGCGACATGTAGCACGTCGCTATCGTAGTGTTCATGCGGTCGAATCCATCCCGGCCGCTTCAACACGATCCAGTTCCTTGGAGACACGAAAATGGCGACCCCCACCGTCGCGCCGCTGACGTTTCGGCGCGCGCCCAATCTTCCACGCAATTGCACTTTCGATCCGCACGACTGGCAAATCCTCAGCCAATACTGGCATCCGGTCGCGTTTGCTTCGCAGGTTGCGGACAAACCGTTGAGCGTCACGCTGCTCGATGAGCCGCTCGTCGTGTTTCGTGCGAACGATGCACTCGTCGCCGCGCGCGATGTGTGTCCGCATCGCGGAGCGCCGCTGAGTCAAGGCTGGGTCGAGAACGGCCATCTCGTGTGTCCTTATCACGGCCTCGAATACGGTGCGGACGGCAAGTGCAAGCATATTCCGTCGCAGGAAGGCGGCACGATTCCCGACCGTCTGCGCCTGACCACTTACGCGGTGCAGGAAGCCTATGGCCTGATCTGGGTGTCGCTCGGCGGTGGAGAGCAAGCGCTGCCCGATTTCCCCGCATGGAACAGCGAAGGGTTCCAGCAGATCTTGCCACCCTCGATCGACATCAAGGCATCCGCGGGACGTCAGACGGAAGGCTTCATCGATGTCGCGCATTTCGCGTGGATTCATCATCGCAGCTTCGCGGACCGGCGCAATCCCGTGGTGCCGAGCTACACGGTCGAGCGGCGCGGCAACGGCATGCGCGCGGAGTATGTCAGCACCGTCAGCAACTTTCCGAAGTCGATGCAGCATCGTGCGCCCGAAGGCTTCTTGTGGCGCCGTATCTTCGAAGTGGATGTGCCGTTCTTTGCACGTCTCACTGTGCTCTTTCCCGAAGGCGGCCGGCTCTCGATTCTCAACGCCGCGAGCCCGGTATCCGCGCGTCTGACGCGTCTGTTCGTGCCGATTGCGCGCAACTTCGACAAGGATCTGCCGCTCGATGATGTCTACGAGTTCAATCGCCAGGTGTTCGAGGAAGATCGCGCGATCGTCGAATTGCAATGTCCCGAAGATCTGCCGATAGACCGCGCCGCCGAAGCACCGATTCTCGCGGATCGTTCCTCGGGCGCCTATCGCCGCGCGCTAGCCGAGATCGGTCTCGGTCAGGCGTACGTCCGCTGATCGCCATGGCGGATACGGAGAGCATCATGAAAATCTGGGAATGCGTGATCTGCGGCTTTCGCTATGACGAAACGCTGGGCTTGCCGGAAGCGGGTCTTGCCGCCGGCACGCGCTGGGAAGACGTGCCGGACGACTGGCTCTGTCCCGATTGCGGCACGGGCAAGCAGGACTTCGAGATGCAGGAGGTGTCGGCATGAGTCACGATATGGATCTACCGGTCATTATCGTGGGAACGGGGCTCGCCGGTTATACGGTGGCGCGGGAGTTGCGCAAGCTCGACGCGCAAGTGCCCATCACGCTCATCAGCGAGGACGACGGCAGCTTCTATTCGAAGCCGACGCTTTCCAACGCGCTTGCCATGAACAAGGCGCCGCACGCGCTCGTCACCTTCGATGCGCGCGCCATGGGCACGCAGCTGAACGCGAGCATTTTGTCGCACAGCAAGGTGGAGCGCATTCTCGCGGATACGCACGAACTCATCGTCGATGGACAATCTTTTCGTTACGGCAAGCTCGTGCTCGCATTGGGCGCGGATGCGCGGCGCATTCCGCTCGCGGGCGATAGCGCAGGCGACGTGCTGTCGGTGAATTCGCTCGACGACTACGTGCGCTTCAGAAAGCGGCTCGAAGGCGCGCAGTCGGTCGCGCTGCTCGGCGCGGGCCTGATCGGCTGCGAGTTCGCCAACGATCTCGCGCTCGCGAATTACAAGGTCACGCTGATCGATCCCGCGGCCACGCCGCTGTCACGGCTACTGCCCGAACGCGCGGGTCATGCGGTTGCACAAGCGCTCGAACGACATGGCGTGCGGCTGCGTCTCGGGCGTTCGGTGGCAACGGTGAATCGCGCGGAACGCGGCTACGCGCTCACGCTTTCCGATGGCGAGGCAATCGATGCCGACGTCGTGTTATCGGCGATAGGTCTCGCGCCGCGCACGCAGCTCGCGGAACAAGCGGGCATCGCGATAGAAGGCGGCATACGTACGGACGCCTATTGCCGCACGAGTGCGGCCGATATTTACGCACTCGGCGATTGCGCGGCTATCGAAGGAAAAGTGCAGCCGTATGTGTTGCCGATCATGCACGCAGCACGCGCGCTTGCCCGCACGCTCGCGGGCGAGGCAACGCGCGTCGCGTTTCCGATCATGCCGGTGACGGTTAAAGCGCCCGCATCTCCAACGGTAGTCGTGCTGCCCGACGAAACCGGGACATGGCGCTATGCAAGCAACGTATCCGACGAATCGCTCGACGGTCTGCACGCGCTTTGCGAACATGCCGCCGATGGCCGGCCACTCGGATTCGCCTTGCTGGGTTCGGCCACGCAAGCCAAGGCCGCGCTTCTCAAGGCGATGACATCGGGAAGTTTCGAGTCCGCTCTACAACGATAACGACGCAGCTTGCCTCTGACCGACCAGCGTCGCGCTTGCCGGTGGCTTGAAGAACCTGTCACTTCGATGCCGCACGGTAGACGTTTCGACGCCGCAGCCAAAAGCTTGCGGCGTCGTTTTTCATGGTGCTTATGCGCCGGGTGTGGCCGCGAGCTTGCGCGCAACGTTCGTGACGAGGCGGCGAAGCCATCGCGTGGCCGCGCTGCGATGCGTTCTCTCATGCCATAACTGGTAATACGTGAGTGCGGGCGTTGCGCCGGGAATCGGCTCCATCTTCAAAGGCAAGAGGCGCGCGTAGTGGGAAGCGAGCGCGCGCGTCGTCGTGAAGATAAGGTCCGAGCGCACGAGCACATAGGGCGCCATGCCGAAGTAAGGCAGCGTGGTCGTGACCGTGCGCGTAAGACCGTTGCGCGCGAGTTCCGTATCGATGGTGCCCCACGCGGTCGTGTTGTAGGTCGTGACAGCGAGATGCTCGGCTTTCTCGAAGGCGTCCTTCGTGAGTTCGCCCGGCTTGACCGGATGATTCGCGCGCATCAGGCAAACCAGTTCGTCCTGACACAGCGGTTGCAGATGCAGATGCGCGGGCGGCGTGCGCCAGTTGCCGATCACGAGATCGAGCAAGCCTGTTTCGAGGCCGTTTTCGTAGCCGCCATCGACCATCATGAGGTGCTTGAATTCGAGCTTCGCGGATGGCGCGGCTTGATGGAACGCGTCGATCACGGCGGGCACGAAGAACACATCGAGATAATCCGGCGAGCCGATTCGAAACGTGCAGTTGCTCGACGCCGGATCGAATTCGGTGTTGGGATGAAGGATCGCGTCGATATGACTGAGCGCCTGCGCGGCAGGCTCGATCAGCGTGAGCGCATGACTCGTCGGCACCATGCGGCTGCCGCTGCGCACTAGAAGCGGATCACCCGTCATTTCACGCAGCCTGCGCAGCGCAATGCTCACAGTCGGCTGCGATTGCCCGAGCAGCTTGGCGGCGCCCGAGACGCTCGACTCCGTGAGGAGCGTATGCAGAACGCGGATCATATGGGAGTCGATGCTTTCCCTGGACATCATGCGGCGTCACCTTTGACATGGGGGATGCGCGGGCGATCTTGTGATTCGTTATGGCGCCCGGCTGCGCAAAATATACGGACGGATATAGCGCAGGTCAACGCTGGGGCAAACGCGTATGTCGCCGCGAAAGCCTTGTGCCGTCTGACTCATGGCACCGCGTTTATGGTGAGAATGGTCGCAGGGTTATGCAAGGCGCGCCGCTGTGTGCACAACGCGCCATCGCCATGACGTAAAGGATCAGAACGGCTTGTACGGCAGGAACTTGCCGTCGAGCGTGATCACGGCGCGTGATCCGCCTTCGGGATCTTCCACCTTCTTGATGTCGATACGAAAGTTGATCGCACTGATAATGCCGTCGCCGAATTGCTCGTGGACGAGCGCCTTCAACGTCGTGCCATACACCTGCACCATTTCATAAAAGCGGTAGATGGTCGGGTCCGTCGGCACGTTGCCCGGAATGCTGCCGCGCAGGGGAATGGTCTGGAGCAGCGCGGCGGCGGCGTCGCCGAGTTCGAGTTTGTCCGCCACGCTCTTTGCGGCTTGCTCCGGCAACGGGTGCTGGCCGAGAAGCGCGGCTGTCACGTAGGGCACGCTGAGACTCGTTCCTTCCGCGAGTTCGGCGTAGGTGAGTCCCTTGCGCGCCTTGGCATCGACGATATGTTCGGTCAGCGTGGAACGCGACAACTGCGAAATCTGCGATTGCATGACGACTCCTTTGCCCGGATGGCCGGTCGGTTGAACAAGCCGACAGTTGACCACGGCAAAAAAGCTCAATCCAGCGGCGGCACGACGCCTTCGTTCAAGGTTTTGAGCAGACGTGCGCGGCGCCGTTCCAGATCGGCGATCTGACGCTCTATCGACACCAGGCGTTCGCGTTGCAATGCGGTGGTCTCCGGACACGTCACCGCGCCTTCGATTAGGCGCATGCAGTCGGGAAACGCGAGGATATCGGCGAGGCTGAAGCCGGTCGCGATCATGCGCTGTATCTGCCTCACCTGAGAGATGGCCGCGTGCGGGAACACGCGATAGCCGTTGCTCGCGCGAACCGAAGTAAGCAAGCCATGCTCGTCGTAGTGGCGAATCGAACGAACGCTCGCGCCGGTTTCGCGAGATAGCTCGCCTATAGTCAGTAGCGTGTGTTCAGCGGATCGTGTCATGCAAAAAGACTAGCACTTTTTCGCTTGACCCTGACACTAGTGTGAGGCGCGAGACTCAGGACTTTCGAATGAATGAGGAGTGTCATCGTGTCTTTTCGCATGGTTCGTTACCTTATTTCCACGTTGATCGCGACGGGCGCGTTGAGCGCCGTATCGCCCGCTGCGTTCGCGGAAGAAAAAAGTTATACCGTCAATGCACCGGATGGCGTCGCGCTCGCCGTGCAGGAATCCGGCAACCCGGACGGCCCCGCCGTCGTGCTCATTCATGGACTGCTGGGCAGCCGCCTGAACTGGGATGCGCAGGTGAAAAGCGCGCGACTGAAGGGCTACCGTCTCATCACTTACGACATGCGCGGCCACGGTCGCTCAGGCAAGCCCACGAATGCCGATGCCTATACCGACGGCCGCCGCTGGGCCGACGATCTTGCAACAGTCATCGAAACGTCGCATGCAAGGAAGCCGGTGCTCGTTGGCTGGTCGCTCGGCGGCGCGGTCATCTCGAACTATCTGGCGGCCTATGGTGACGGCAAGATCGCGGGCGCCGTGTATGTGGATGGTGTGATCGAGCTTACGCCCGAGCAGATCGTGGCGCATCCCGATGTCTATCGCGACATGACATCGGCCGATCTCAAGACGCATCTCGACGGCGAGCGCACCTTCCTGAGCCTTTGCTTCGACACGCAGCCGGACAAGGTCACGTTCGAGCGCCTGCTCGCCAATGCCGCGATGGCTTCGTGGGACATGCAGGCTGCCGTTCAGTCGATGAGCGTAGCCGCCGCCGATGGTCTCGGTCAGGCGCATGTTCCGGTGCTGCTGATCTACGGCGCGCGCGATGCGCTCGTCAAGGCGCAATCGGCTATCGCGCGGGCGCGTCAGATCAACCCGAACCTGCGGAGCGTGCTGTATGCGAAGTCGGGCCATGCGCCGTTCATCGAGGAGCCGAAGCGATTCGATAACGATCTTGGTGCGTTCGTCGATTCCGTATCGGGTAAATAAAAAGTTCCCACTCGTGAATAAAAATCTGCACTTTACCGTGCGGATTCTTGACACGAAGCACGGCGCAGTTAAACTGTTCCTCTATATGAACGAGGAGCAGCGCATGCGTCGTGAGGAAATCGAAGCCAGCAGCACGGTCAAGTCGGCGGACCGCACACTCGATCTCTTCGAGTTGCTCGCGCGCTGGGGCCGCGAGATGTCGCATGCGGAGATTGCCGAGGCGCTCGACATTCCCAAGAGCAGTCTCACCAAGCTCATCCGCAATCTGACGGATCGCGGCTATCTGCGTTTCGTGCCTGAAACGAAGGGGTATCGGCTGGGCGATGCCATTCTGAAACTCGCGCAGCAGTCGAATCAGTTGCGCAGTTTGATTGCATGCGCCGAGCCGGTCCTCGGCGATATTACGCAGCAAACGGCGGAATCGTGCGCGCTCAATCAACTCAAGGGCGAGCAGGTCGAAGTCGTTGCAACGGTCGTGAGTCAGCAGCGCCTGCAATCGCATATGCGGCTCGGCGATCTCGCGCCCTTGTATGCGGTATCGGGCGGCAAGGCAATACTCGCCTTCCTGCCCGATGTCATGCGCGCCGAATACATGCGCTCGGTGTCGTTCGAGCGCTTCACGAAGAACACCATCGGCACCAAGAAAGCCTTGCTGAACGAGCTGGAATCCGTGCGTGCAAACGGCTTCGCTCATTCGCTCGAAGAATTCACGCCGGGCATCGTGGGTCTTGGCGTGCCCATTTTGTCGTCCACCGGGTTCCCGCTCGGTTCGCTCAATCTCGCGATACCAGCCGTGCGTTACTCGCCGGAAATCGGGGAGCGGTCGATAGCGATACTCAAGGCATCCGCGGTGCGCATCCAGCGTCAATATCTCGCGGAATAGAGTTACTGCGCTTTTGCAAGGAAGCGCTTCATGCTCGACATGATCGTGCGTGCTTGCTCATCGAATGGTTGTCCGCGCAATGCGAGCGTGGGCGCTTCGACGGCGAGCGTCAGGTCGGCGGGCAGCTTGACCAGCAAATCGTGCAACGGAAGTTCGCCATCGCCGGGAAGCAAACGCGCGGTGCGTGCTTCGGTTCGCCGGTCGGCCACTGCAACCGGCGAGGCACGCGGTCCATCGCAAATCTGCATGTATTCGATAAGCGCGGGGTCGATACAATCGATGTCCTCAACCTTCGCGCCCGAGCGGAAGTACTGCAAGGCATCAATCAAAAGCCGCGCGTTCGGCTGACCGCTTGCCTGGATGGTGGCGAGCGCATCGTCCAGCGTGCCGATGGCGCAATACGTGATCAACTCCAGGCCAACCGTCATTTCGAAGCGTGCTGCCACTTCGCACAGCGCCCGAAAGTTACGCATGAGACGCTCGCGGTCCTGATCGAAGCCAACGGTAAGCACATGCTTCGCGCCAAGCCGATGCCCCGCTTCGAGCGCGGGCAAGAGAAGGTTTATGTTCGTGCTCTCTTGCAGCCAGATGGCTTCGATATCGAGCAGGCGAACGCCCGTCGCTTCCATGCGCGCGGCGAGTTCGCGGATGAGCGCCGGATTGCCCGCGACATCGACGATGCTATCCGCCGCCGTGGGCGCCACGACGCGCAAGCCGTAATAGTCGAAGCCACCGGCGTGCGCGGCATCGACGAGTTGCAGCGGATGCGCATCCAGCATGGTGAGGTGATGCAAGGACAGTTTATGCATTGTCGTATTCGTGAGTCTTTAGCGCTTTGCGGGCAGAACAAAGGGATAAGCAAGGAGGGCCGTGCCAGGCGTGACTTCATGTCCGGCCGGGCTCATGCTGCCTTCTATCGTTTCGAGTCGCGCGATCAGGCCATCCTTCACGCCGAACACGACATCCGAATCCAGATAGCGGTCGCCTTCGATAAATACGTGCGTGACGATCGTTTCGAAGCCCGGCGCGCTGACCTTGAAATGCACATGTGCCGGCCGGTAAGGATGCCGTCCTTGCGCATCGAGCATCTTGCCTACAGGGCCATCGTTCGGAATCGGATAGAAGGCGGGCACGATCGAACGGAACCAGAAACGTCCATTTTCATCGGCGTGAAAACGGGCGCGCATGTCGAGCGCGGTCAGGCCCGCCTCGCGTTGTACGTCGTAGAAGCCGTGATCGTCCGCGTGCCATGTCTCGATCAGCGCGCCCGCAATCGGCTCGCCATGTTGATCCGACACACTGCCTTCCACGATCATTGCCGGCCCGTCCGATGCATGCGAAATGCTCGCGCCCAACGGAAGATCGCGCGCCTCTTCGACATAGAACGGCCCGAGCACGGTGGTCTCGGTGGCGTTGCCCGTGAAGCGATGATTGAGCGCATCGACGAGCATGGACACGCCAAGCGTATCGGAGAGGAGGATGAATTCCTGGCGCGTCTCCGAACACATTTGGCCCGTGCGCGTGAGAAAGTCGATAGCGCCGGCCCATTCCGCTTCGGTCGGTTCGATCTCTTTCAAGAACGCATGCAGATGCCGGACGAGTGCCTCGCTGATTTGCCGCGTCCGTTCGTTCTCGCAACCGCTCAAGCGTTCGAGCACGGCTTGCGTGATGTTGTCTTCGTTGAAATTTCGCATCGAGTGTCCTTATTCGACCAGCGCGGGCGGCAGGCCTTTCCATGCGCGTTCGAGCATGGCGCGAAGCGGTCGGCTTTCGGGCGCGCGCGGATTTGCATAGGCGTTGCGCGTGACGAGGTCGATTGCGTGATCGATGCCCGCTTCAGGCATGCCGATCGCTTCGAGCGAACGCGGCACGCCAAGCGATGCCGCGAGATCGTGGAGACCGGTCCACGCATGCTCCGCGTTCAATGCGCGGGCAATGCGCTTCATTGCGGGCGCGGCGGCATCGGCGTTGAAAGCGGCGACATGCGCGATCATGATGGCATGGGTCTGCGCGTGCGGCAGATCGAATGCGCCGCCAAGCACATGGCAGATCTTGTGATGCAGACCCATGCCGACCGAAGCCAGACACGTGCCGCACAACCACGCGCCATATTGCGCGGCGCGTCTTGCGTCGATCGATTCGGGCGCGCGCGCCACGTCGGGTAACGCCGCCGCCAGCGACGCGATACCTTCCTCCGCCATCAGCGATGTGATCGGATTGCCGTCCATGGCATAGAGCGCCTCGACCGCATGCGCGACGGCATTGAGCCCGCTTGCCGCGCTCATAGCAACGGGAAGACTCAAGGTCAGCTCGACATCGTAGATGACGATTTCGGGCAGCACCTTGAGCGTGCGCTGTGTGCGTTTCTCGCCGTCACGCGTCTCGCCGATGATCGGCGTGACTTCGGAGCCCGCATACGTGGTAGGCAGCACGATCTGCGGCAGGTCCGTCTGCAATGCAATGGCCTTGGACAGACCGACCGCCGAGCCGCCGCCAATTGCGATCACACAGTCGGCGTGCGCGCGGTCTACGGCTTGCAAGGCGCGCGCCGTGACGTCCCAGGGCGTGTGCATGGTGGCATCGGCGAAACGGTGTGTCGATTCCGGATCGAACTGCTGCGCGATGGCATCGCCCAATGCGGCCTGTTCGCGCGTCGTCACGATGAGTGGACGCGTACAGTCGAGCCGTGCGGCTTCGGCGGCCGTCTCCGAGCGCCGGCCCGCACCGAAGATCACGCGGGCGGGCAACGCGTTATAAACGAACTCTGTTGCCACGGCGTTCATCACAGCGTGCCTGTATCGAGCCACGCACGGCCACGCGCATAAAGCGCTTCGACCACGGGACCGGTTAGTCCCGGCATGTCGCGCTTGACCTTGTAGCCGATCTTCGTCTGAATGTACGCGAGATGCCGGTAACCCTCGGGAAAGAGCCCGAGTATCTCGGGATCGAGTTCGAGCCGCACACCCGTTTCGACGGGGTCCAGACGGTCTTTCTCGTAGATAGGCTGACGCAGGCGCAAGAGCCACTTGCCGTCCACTTTCTCGTAGAAGTCATAGAAGCGCCCGGTGCAGACGACATCGCAACGATGACCTTCGACCTCGCCGCGCTGCGAGATGGTCATCTTCGTCTGCGCAATGGCACGTGTGCCCTCGAGATCGATAGCCGTGCCGCCGAGGAAGTGAAGAATACTGACGCCGCGCGCCCAGCCTTCTTGTGTCACGCGGATGAATTCCGGCCCCGTGCCTTGAAACCACGTGGCCATCATCACGCCCTCGGGATGCCAGAGCGTGGCGAAGCGTTCCCAGTCGCCCGCGTCGCGCCACACGGCCCAATTCTCGATTGCCTCGCGTATTGCCAGCCGTTCCAGCAGTGTCTCGTTCATTGTGTGACCTCGTGTTCTCATATGGAAAGTGGTTTCCATGGTGAGTGAGCGCAGGCCGTGCCGTCAAGCGTTATCTGAGCTTTGTAGGGACTATCCCTAGTTTGTTCTCATACGGGAATTGTGCGTGAAAACGCGTTGACAGTTTTCGATGCAAGTTTCTAAGATGGAACGAAAATACGGATGAGAACACACTAACATCACAAATGGAGACATCGATGTCCAACGCAGCAGACCATGAGCCGCACGGACGGCATCAGTCGAAACTGGCGGCCGCGAGCGGCTGGATCGGTTCGGCGCTCGAGTACTACGACTTCTTCATTTACGCGCAGGCCGCGGCGCTGATCTTTCCGCAGATCTTCTTTCCGAAGGGCGATCCCAAGGTGGCGATTGCCGCGTCGCTCGCGACTTACGGCATCGGCTACGTTGCGCGTCCTATCGGCGCGGTCGTGCTCGGGCATTGGGGCGATACGCACGGTCGTAAGTCGGTCCTGCTCGTCTGCATGTTCCTGATGGGCTTCTCGACGATGGCCGTCGCGTTCCTGCCCACTTACGATCAGGTCGGCTTGTGGGCGCCCGCGTTGCTCGTCGTGCTGCGGCTCGTTCAAGGCTTTGCGGTGGCGGGAGAAATCTCAGGCGCGAGTTCCATGATTCTCGAACACGCACCGTTCGGGCGGCGCGGTTATTACGGCAGCTTCGGCATGCAAGGCGTCACCGCCGGGCAATTGCTCGCGGCCGCAGTGTTCCTGCCGCTGAGTCACTTCATGCGCGAGGACGCCTTCAATTCATGGGGCTGGCGCGTGCCGTTCTTAATGAGCGCGCTCGTGTTGGTCGCCGGTTACTTCATTCGACGCAAGGTGCGCGAGACGCCCGCGTTCGCGCAGGAAGGCGAGCGTGGCGCGGTGCCGCATGCGCCCGTCAAGCTCGCGTTCAGGCATTGCTGGGACGACATGCTGCGCGTGATGTGCATGTCGATCATGAACGTCATTCCCGTGGTCACGACCATCTTCGGCGGCGCGTATGCGGTGCAGCAGGCCTATGGCATCGGCTTCAGCAAGAGCCTTTATCTGTGGATTCCGGTGCTCGGCAATGTCGCTGCCATGATCGTCATTCCTTACTGGGGACGTCTGTCGGACAGAGTGGGCAGAAGGCTGCCGATCATCGTCGGGTCGGTCGGTTCCGGGCTGCTTTCGTTTGCGTATCTCTATGCCATCAGCATTCATAGCGTGACGCTCGCCATCGTTCTGTCGATACTGATGTGGGGCCTCGTGTATCAGGGGCAAAACGCGGTGTATCCGAGCTTCTATCCCGAGCTCTTTCCAACGCGCATGCGCGTGACGTCGATGGCCATTTCGCAGAACGTGGGCGTCGCCATTTCGGCGCTGCTGCCGGCGCTGTTCACGACGGTCGCGCCGCCCGGCTCGCAAAACATCTGGCTGATCGTTGGCGGTATCACGTTCGGCATCACGGTGTTGTCCGCGTTGGCGACATACTCGGCGCGCGAGACGTATCGCATCCATATGAACGATCTTGGCCGGCGCGATGCGGTGCCGGTCCCCAAACACGAATACGAACGCCTGCGCGAAGAAGCGACGCAAGAGCGCGCCAATACGGCGAAGCCGCTAAGCGGACAGGAGCGCGGCGCATGACGGCGTTCGACACACAAGAGAAGGCAATGACGACGACATCATCCGGTTTGACCGAGGAAAGACTGAGGCTCGATGCACCCGCCGACGCGCTCACGCGCCTCTTCCATATCTTCGGCTCGCCGATTGCGCATGTGCGCGCCCCTGTCGTGTGGAGCACGTTGATGAAGCGCTACGGCATCAACGCGCTGATGCTGCCCGCCGATGTCGATAGCGCGCACTTCGATGCCGCGCTCGCCGGCACCAAGGCCATTGCGAACGTGGACGGCGTCATTTTCACCATGCCGCATAAAGTGGCCGCCATGCGTCATGCCGATACGCTCACGGAGCGCGCCGAGCGCATCGGCTCGATCAATCTGCTGCGGCGCTGCGCGGATGGCGGATGGGAAGGCGACAACGTGGATGGCGCGGGCTTCGTCGCGGGCCTGCAGGCGGATGGCGTGCGTCTGGAAGGCGCGCACGTCTATATGCATGGCTGCGGTGGAGTGGGGCGCAGTATCGGCTGGTCGGTCGGGCTGGAGAAAATCGCGAGCCTGACTATCTTCGACATCGACACCGAGCGTGCGCGCGAATTGGCCGATGCCATCGCCTCGGTCAGCGATGCGCGCATCGAAGCCGGCACGCCGGATATGCGCGGTATCGATCTCGCCATTAATGCAACGCCCGTTGGCTTGCATGCGCATGACCCATTGCCCTTCGCGCTGGATGAACTTGCACCGCACGCAGTCGTCGCCGATGTAATCATGGAACCGCGCATGACGGCTCTGTTAAAGGCGGCTCAGGCGCGCGGGCTGAAGGTTCATCACGGACGCAACATGATGAACTACGCTATGCCCATTTCCGCGTCCTTCTTTGGCTTGCCTGCATCGTTCGACTGGAACGGCAAGTCACTGCAAGGATGAGCCATGAATCAAGCTGCGAATGAATGGTTCGAAGGATTTTCGAAGCTGGATGTCACGGCGGGCGATGTGCACTTCAACGGCATGATTGGCGGCTCTGGCCCACCTGTGTTGTTGTTGCACGGCTATCCGCAGACGCATTTCGTCTGGCGTTATATCGCGCCTGTGCTTGCGCGCTTCTACACGGTGATTGCGCCCGACTTGCCCGGCTATGGCGCAAGTGTCACGCTCGCGCACGAACAACGCTGGACCAAGCGGCGCGTGGCGCACGCTCTCGTCGAACTCATGAGCGCACTCGGTCATGAGCGCTTCGCTGTCGTCGGACACGATCGCGGCGCGCGCGCGGGTTATCGGCTGGCGCTGGATCATCCCGAGCGTGTGGCGGCGTATGCCTCGTTGACGGTCGTGCCGACCATCGACGCGTTCGCATCCGTGAATAAAGCCTTCGCCGTCAACGCTTGGCACTGGTTCTTTCTCGCGCAGCCGGCTGACTTGCCTGAACGCATGCTCGCCGCCGATCCCGACGCCTTCATTGAACGCGCGCTCGGCAAGATGGCAGGCGGCCTCGAACGCATGGATAGCGACGCACTCGATGCCTATCGCCGCGCCTTTCGCAACCCGGACGTGCGCCATGCAATGTGCGAGGACTATCGCGCGGCAGCCGATGAAGACTCGACGCACGACAGCGCGGATCGCGCGGCGGGCCGCAAGCTCGTGTGTCCCGTCATGGTTCTCTGGAGCCTGGAAGAACGTAAAGGGCAGCCTCATACGCCAATCGAAATCTGGCGCGCATGGGCCGATGAAGTCAGCGGACGCGGCATCGGCGGCGGCCATTTGCAACCGGAAGAATCGCACGAGGAAGTCTTGCATGACCTCGTGCCGTTCCTTCGGCAACACACCTCATCGTGATAGATCAAAAGGTTGGATACATGGAGAAGATTGGAATAGCCGTTATCGGCGCGGGCGTGATTGGCCGGCGTCACGTTCAGGAGATCGCGCGTAACGAGTCGTGCAGGCTCGTGGCTATCGCCGATCCATCGCCCGGGTCGGCGAGTTATGCGGCGTCGTTGTCCGTGCCGCTTTATGCCGATTACCGCGAGTTGCTGAAGCACGAACGTATCGACGCGGCTATCGTGTGCACGCCCAATCACACCCATCTCGAAGTGGGACTCGCGTTTATCGAACGAAAAATTCCCGTGCTGATGGAAAAGCCCGTTGCAGACGATCTCGAATCTGCAAACGCGCTTGCGGATGCATCCAAGGAAGCGGGCGTTGCCATGCTCGTCGGGCATCATCGGCGGCACAATCCGGTGGTGCGTGCAGCGAAGGAAGCCGTGGCAAGCGGAAAGATCGGCACGCTCGTCATGGCGAACATCATGTGCCTGTTGTACAAGCCCGATGACTACTTCAACGTGCCGTGGCGCAGACAGCCAGGCGGCGGTCCTATTCTCATCAACCTGATTCACGAGATCGACTTGCTGCGGTTCATCTGCGGCGAGATCGTGTCGGTGCAGGCGGTATCGTCGAACAAGGTGCGCGGTTTCGACGTGGAAGACTCGGCGGCCTGCACGCTGCGACTCGCGAATGGCGCGCTTGCCAACATCAGTCTCTCCGACACGACCGCGACGCCTTGGGGCTGGGACACGGCAGCGGGCGAGGACCGTGAACTCTTCGCTTATCGTCCCGTGCCCACGCATTTTTTCGCGGGCACGAACGGCGCGGTCACCATGCCGGACCTGACGATGTGGTCGTATCAAGGCGCGAAGGGACGCGACCAGCCTATTCACGATCTGCGCCTTGCCGTGCCCGAGGAGAACACGTATGCAAACCAGCTCGAACATTTCGTCGATGTCGTGAGAGGTTCGGTGCGTCCCGTCATAGACGGACACGACGCCGCACGCACGCTTGCGGCAACGCTCGCCGTGGAGGAATCGGCGCGGCTGGGGCGCCTGATCGAACTGAACGTGACCTGATGCGGCACGCTCCTTGCGCCAGACCTCTATATGTCACCACGCCAAGAGGATTGCGCCATGAACGATAAAACCATCGACGATACCAATGCACAAGCCGGCCCGTCCGACGACCCGAAATCGCACCCGACATCGAATGCCGAAAAAGACCCGAGCGATTGGGTCACGGGGGACGAAAAGATGACGGGCGCGCAGGCTTCCTATCTGAAGACGCTTTCCGAGGAAGCGAAAGAAGAGTTCGACCCGTCGCTGACGAAAGCGGACGCCTCGCTCAAGATCGAAGAATTGCAAGCGAAGACGGGGCGCGGCCAAAAGTCTTGAAGTATTCGAACGCTGCCATCTAAACAAAGCATGTTTTGTTGGTTTGCGCGTTGTGACTGCTGAGTGAGAATCGCGGAGTACGGTGCTGGTTTGAATCCAGCGCCGCCTCTAACCGTGCTCTCCCAGCGGAAATCATGATGGCGTCCCTTTTGCACCGCCGGCCCCGTCGCGCCGGAAAGATTCTCGTCGCGGCTTGCGCGGCTGCCGTACTCGTTCTGCAAAGCGGCTGCAAGCCGGACACCGAGAAAGTACAGAGCTCGTCGGTATCGGTAGACAAGTCGGCGAAGCAGGAAATCACCTACTTCAAGTATCCCGACAACCCCGCGTTCGACCTCGTCTATCTCGCCGACAAGCTCGGCTACTTCGAGAACACGAGCACACGGCCCAAGTACGTCGGCAAAATCTCCGCACCGCAGATCATTCCGCTCGTCGGCACGGGCGAGATCGACTTCGGCACGCGCATGGTGCCGCTCGTCATCTCGGCCATTGCGAGCGGCGCGGACATCAAGGTGGTCTCGGCTGGCGGCGAGACGCTGCCCGATGCACCGCACATGAAGTATTTTTCGCGCGCCGATTCGGGTATTCGCGGACCAAAGGACTTCGAAGGCAAGACGGTGGCGTTCAACAGCTTCGGCGCATGCGCGGAGTTCGTGACGAAGAAGTACTTGTCGCAGCATGGCGTGGATGTCTCGAAGGTGAATTGGCTCGTCGTGCCCGACAATCAGTCGCAGCAGGCGCTCGTAACGAAGAACGTGGATATCGCCATCATTCACCCGCCGTTTTCCGGCGCGGCGGAAGCCGATCCGCAATTGCACAAGTTATGGAGCGATTGGGACGAAGACGGTGGCCTCGGCGGAATGGCGCCGTATAGCGTGAATGGCGCGTTTGCGCGGGCGCATCCGCAAGCGGTGAAGGACTTCGTCACGGCTATTGCGAAGGCGGGGAACTGGGTCAACGCGCACCCTGACGAAGCGCGTCAGCTTACGGCGGAGCGGTTGGGTATCGACGTGAAGCTGGTCGAGCGTTATGCCTATGTGAAGGACCTCGTCGTAACCGAGCCGCCGATTCAGTACTACATCGACATTCTCGAACAGGCCGGCAAGATCCCGAAGGGCAAGGTTGCAGTCAAGGATGTCTACACGAACGACTACAACCCGTACGCTGGCAAGTCGTCGCAAGCGAGCGCCAGCACGCATGCGCAGGGCAATCCGTCATGAGCGAGAAGATCGTCGCGCGTGGCCTCGGCCTCACATATGAAAACGAGGCGACAGGTTCGAGCCTCACGGTGCTCGATAACTTCGATCTGAGCGTGCGCGAGGGAGAGTTTCTCGCCGTGCTCGGACCGAGCGGTTGCGGCAAGTCGACGTTCCTGAGCATTCTTGCCGGCCTCGTGCCGCAGACAGCGGGCGAGATTACCGTGGATGGCGAACCTGTCAGCGCCGCGCGGCAAAAGCTTGGCGTCGTGTTTCAGGGCTACGCGCTCTTTCCGTGGCGCACGGTGCGCAAGAACGTTGAGACAGGGCTCGAGATTCGCGGCGTGAAAGCCGTGCAACGACGCAGCGAAGCCGAACGTTTCTTGCGTCTCGTCGGGCTGCTCGACTTCGCCGATCACTATCCGCATCAGCTATCGGGCGGCATGCGCCAGCGTGTGGCCATTGCGCGCGTGTTGGCTTATGGTCCCGAGATACTGTTGATGGACGAACCCTTCGGCGCGCTCGATGCGCAAACCCGCGAGTCGTTGCAGCAGGAGTTGCTCGCCATCTGGGAGCAAAGTGCAAAGACGGTCGTGTTCGTCACGCACAGCATCGACGAGGCGATTTTTCTCGCGGATCGCGTGGCCATCATGGGACGCGCGCCGGGCCGCGTGAAGGAAATTATCGATATCGACTTGCCGCGTCCGCGCGATGCCTCTTTGCGCCATTCCGCCGCTTTCATGGCGTTACGGCAGCGTGCATGGGCAAGCCTGAGTCTGGAACTCGGCGAAGCGCTTGTTCCGGCGCGCGAGCAGCACGATGAACTGAACACGGGGGCATTCCGTGCCTGAGCAAAACACCATCCGCAAGCTGCCGGGCCTGATCGCGCCGCAGACGCCGCAAACGGCACAATCGCCCAGGGTTCGCACGGCCGCGCCCCGGCGGAGCATTCGGCTTTCCATGGCCTTCGAACGATCCATCGCGCTTATCGTCTTCGTGCTGCTGTGGGAGTTGTTGCCGCGGCTCGGTGTCGTGAGCACGGCGTATCTGAGTCCGCCTTCGCAAGTGGCGGTTGCCATCGCGCATCTCGTCGATAGCGGCGAAGTGTGGAAGCACCTCGGCGCAAGCGCGCTGCGCTCGCTTAGCGGGCTCTTGCTGGCCGTTGTCGGCGGCGTGGTGTGTGGATTCGCGCTCGGGTGGTTCCGGCGCGCAGAGCGCATCGTCGATCCGCTTTATCAACTGCTGCGGCAAGTTTCCGCGTTCGCGCTCTTTCCGGTGTTCATGCTCTTTCTCGGGATCGGTGAATCGTCGAAGATCGCGATCATCGTATGGGCGGCGTTCTGGCCCGTGCTGCTCAACACCATCTCTGGTGTGAAGCAAGTCGAACGCGTGTTCATCGATTGCGCGCGTTCCATGGGTGCGGGGCAAGGCTTCATCTTCACCAAGGTCGTGTTGCCCGCCGCGTTGCCCGAGATACTGACAGGTGTCCGGCTCGCGGGCGCCTACAGCATTACGGCGCTCGTTGCGGCAGAGATGATCGGCGCGCGCTCGGGTCTCGGTTTCTACACGCTCAACTCTCAGGAGACGTTCCAGATTCCCGACATGTATGCGGGCATCGTGCTGCTCGCGCTGTTCGGCCTTCTGATCAACAAGAGCCTCTCATTGCTCGAACGGCGTTTGCTGCGCTGGCGTGTGGGCCTGGCACAGAATGGCTAGAGCCGGACAAGCGGCGTCGCATGAAAGCGGCTGGCGGCTGTGGATGCCGCTTGCGGCAGTCGCGTTATTTGCCGCGTTCCTGTTGTCGCCCTTGAGCGCAAGCTGGCGCAATTCACTCGCCGATGACCGGCCGTTCGCCGCCGCCTATGCGCGCGGCAAGCTGATCGTCGCCGTGCCGTCCCAACCCGCGCCTATCCTGACCGTCGGCCACGTCGACCGTTCCGTGCGCGCACCCGAGGCATACTCCGCCGCGCTCGCCGAGGCACTCGGGCGCCGCGCCGGACTGCCCGTCGAACTCGTGTTAGCCGAACAAGCCGATGCGCGCCACGCCGTGCAAGACGGTCGCGCGGATGTCGCCATCGCCGGGCTGGCGTTTTCGCCGGATGCGTCCGTTGCCTTTGCGCCCGGCAACTACGCTTCCGGGCGAGGCGTTGCGCTCGTTCTTCGGCACGGCGACATTCAGGACTGGCGCGATCTCGAGGGCCGCTCGATCTGCGCGTCGCGCGAGAGTCCGTTTGCGGCGCGCGCCGCGCATCGGTATCGGGCGGCATTGCAGAGCTTCGACAGGCCGCTTGACGCATTGCTCGCGTTTCAGGCGGGAGAGTGCGCCGCGCTCGTGGACGACGAACTCGTCGTGCGCGCGCTCCTCAAGCAAGCCGACTGGTCGTACTACCGGACGCTGCCGGGCGCGGTTGCGCCCGCGCCGGCGTTCATCGCGTCGCGCGGCGGCGATATCGCGAGCGCGGCGTTCATCGAGCGGACGGTGAACGGGTGGCGGCGCGAGCGCTGGTTCACCACCGTGCGGCAGGATCAGGCCACTCGCCTTGCGTTCGAAATGTTCAACGCACAGAACGATTTGTATTGCCATTGAAGAGTCGACAAACAGGCGGCGGTCGCCTCGTCGCGCCCGCCCAGCCTTGTAAGGAGCGGTTTTTGCTGAGTGCTCGATGCCTGGATCTACCTGTCATCGATTATGAAAGCCACGATTGTTTCGCACGAGGAGCCGCATGGCTCCGCCGCCGAGATCCACCGCTTCCGCTTTCTGCTGGAAGACGGCAACGAAAAGCCACTTGAGGAAGCCATTTCACTACGTACGGCGCGTGTCATCGTCGAAAATCTCGCCGATGGCAACGCGTTCATCAAGATGCTCCATGCCATTGTTTCCTCGGACCCCGCCGACTACGACGCGCTGATAGGCAAGGCATTCCCGGATCATTTCCGCGATCAGCCCGCAGCCAACCGCCCGATGCCGGGAAAGGAGAGCGAAGGCCCGTGCCCCTGACCAGGCAAAAAATGCCGCTGCCGTGCCGATTCCGGGAATTACGGGGAAATTCGTCCGTTTATCGGGACTTCGAATTTCCTGGACGTAGCTAGAATTCATTCTGTTGCCACGCTCTTCCACCCCCGGGACGAGCGATTTCCGCGCCGTGCGCTTCTCCTCGCGCACGGCGCTTTTTGTTTTTTTAGCGCCGTCAGGCCGGGTACGAAGTTGCGCGCTCGGCGTGCCGATGCGTCTGCGTTGCCCTAGTTCGACATCAACGAGCGCGCCTGCTCCAGAAGCGCGGCGGCCGCGAGAAATTCCTTGCGGCCTGCCATCGTCAGCGCGGCCATCGCGGAGTCTTTGAAAAGCTCGTCGTTCGAGATCAGCGGTGTAGTCGTTTCTATCAGTCGATGCTGCCGCAAACGAAAGAACGCGAGCGACTGGAACGCGCTCATCTTCTGGTCTTCAGGCATTCCAGAGACGACGAGTTCGGCGGCGCCAACCAGTTGGGCGAGGGCTTGTTCGTAGTCGGTGCGGTTCATCGTCGTTCCCTTCGCGGATGAGTTGCATGGGGCAAGGTTAGCATCGTGCGGATGCACTCATGCCAAGCGAACGCAGTGGTGTAAGCAAACCGTTGAACCGCTTCTCCAGCAAGCCTTACCGACTGGCCTGCGGGAGATGCTGAACGAAAATTCGACATCCGCCGAATCCCTGAAAATCCCCCATTCCCAAGCGAAATCGACGCTCGAAAACGATAAAGCCGCACCCATCCGTGCCGTTAAAGGAGGCTTAACTGAGTCCATCCATCAGAAGCCTTCGTCGCTCGTCACATGATCTTTTTCGAACACCGGCTGGCTCGCATCGCACGCGTCGCGGTTCTTCTCGGAGGCGTTTTCGCCTCGATGACCGCGCGCGCCGACGATGCTCCCAAAATGTTCACGCTCAGCGGCTTCGGCACGCTCGGCATGACGCATTCGTCTCTCGATACCGCCGACTATGTGAGCAGTCCGCTCGAACCGAACGGCGCGGGTGCATCACGCAAGTACGACTTCGAGAACGATTCGAAGATCGGCTTGCAACTGAGCGCGCGCCTCACGGACAAGCTCTCGGCCGTCGTGCAGGTGATCTCGCAGCACGAATACGACAACACCTTCAAGCCGCGCCTCGAATGGGCGAACGTCAAGTACGCGTTCACGCCCGACTTCAGCGTGCGCGTGGGCCGTATCGAGTTGCCCACCTTTCTGAACTCGGAATATCGCAACGTCGGTTACGCGTTTCCGTGGGTGCGTTTGCCGGTCGAGATGTACAACACGCAACCGCTCACCAATAGCGACGGCGCCGACGTTGCCTATCGCATCGCGGCGCGCGGCATCTCCAACACGGTGCGCTTCGTCTACGGCTACTCGGTCTTTCACGTGAACCCCGGCGCATTCCGCACCGAGGGCAAAAACATTCTCGCCTTCGACGATACCGTGGAGATCGGCAACTTCACGGGTCACGTCGGTTATCAGCACGCGTCGGTCAAGCTCCCATTCCTCGCTGACCAACCCGTGAACGTCTACAGCATCGCCGCCGCCTACGATCCAGGCGCGTGGTTCGTGCAGGCCGAACTTGCACGCGTGACGGTCGAGCAGGTGACGCCTGGCTATATCAGCGGCTACGTGACGGGCGGCGTGCGCTACGCGAAGGCCACGTTTTTCGCGACCTACGCGCAGTCGCACGGGCTCAACCGGCCCACCGCCATTCCCAACTACAACAACGGCCAGCGCGATGTTTCCATCGGTGCGCGCTGGGATGTCGTCAAGAATATCGACCTCAAGGTGCAGTTCGATCATGTCTGGGTGCCGTCCAATTCGACGGGCACGTTCCTCAATCAGCAGCCCGGCTATCAGTTGGGAAGCGGAAGCAATGTCTTCAGCGCCGCGCTCGACTTCGTCTTCTGAGGAGCTCGACATGCCACTCCTCAAACTCAT
Source organism: Caballeronia sp. GAWG1-1 (assembly GCF_023631465.1). Classification (NCBI taxonomy): domain Bacteria; kingdom Pseudomonadati; phylum Pseudomonadota; class Betaproteobacteria; order Burkholderiales; family Burkholderiaceae; genus Caballeronia; species Caballeronia sp. GAWG1-1. Next base: position 102,259 of record NZ_JALQDB010000040.1, on the reverse strand, counting down.
CGGAACAGCGTCGCTCTTCGCGGCCCTTTGTATGTGCACGTCATCGGCGATGGCGGATGTCGTGGTCGTCGTATCGGCAAAAAGTCCGCTCACGTCGCTCAACGAAAGTCAGATCGCGGATATCTTCCTCGGTCGCGTGGGCGCATTCCCCTCGGGCGACGAAGCCGTGCCGCTCGACTTGCCTGACGACTCACCCTTGCGCGCCGATTTCTATCGCGATTGCACAGGAAAGTCGGCGTCGCAATTGCGCGCGTATTGGTCGAAGCTCATCTTCACTGGCCGCGCGCAACCGCCGCGCGAGATGGCCGACGCAGCCGCGGTCAAGCGTTATCTGCAAGCGCGTCCGTCCGCCATCGCCTACATCGACCGCAAGGATGTGGACGCGAGCGTGAAGGTCGTCCTCAGCCTGCGTCCGTGAAGCGCGCCCGTTCATGATCTTCAACATCGACAAGATGCGCGCGATCAAGCGGCTGATCGAACCGGACGCGGCGCGCGGGCCTTCGCACGTGCAAGGCGACAGCCAGGAAGCGCGCTTGCCGCCTTCGCTGCGCCGGGCCATGCGCCGCGCGCTCGAAGCGCACGTGATGATTCCGGTATTCGCGGTCTTTCTGCTGGCGATCATCTGGGTGATCGTGCTGCAACTCGTTCACACGCAACGCATGGCCGCCGAAATCGCCGCGAGCGAACTCGGCCGTGAACTCGCGGATACCTACGAAGCGCAACTGGTGCGCAATCTCGCGACCATCGACCAGACGCTCAAGACCGTGCAGTTCGCGTACGAGACGAACGGCGCCGCAAGCTTCAAGCGCCTCAACGATCAGGGGCTTCTGCCGTCCGCGATCGTGTTTCGAGTCGCTATCGCCGATGCAAACGGTCAGCTCGCCGCGTCGAACCGCTCGGGCATGCCGCTCAGCGTGGCCGACGAGCCGTGGTTCATCGCGCAACGTCAGCGCCAGGACGACGCGCGCGCGCCGTACATGAGTCTCGTCGCGCCTTTTGAACACGCGGACATGCCGGAGATCATCTTCAGTCGCCGTCTGCGCGATGCATCGGGTCACTTCGGCGGCGCGGTCATGCTCTCGCTCGACCCCGGTTATCTGACGAGCAACTACGACACGGCGCGCATGGGCAAGCATGGTCTGCTCGCGGTGTTGGGCGCGGACGGCGTCGTGCGTGCGCAGCAGATTGGCGATACGGTCTCGTGGGGCCAACGCTATCCCGACGCGGCATTGCGCGCGGTGCGCGATACGCCGGTCAGCAACGCGGTCGTGCATGAGTGGGACAACGACGCACACCGCTATACCAGCGTGCGCGAACTGAACGGCTACGCGCTGATTGCGCTCGTCGGTCTCGACCAGGACGAACAACTCGCCGATTTTCGCAGCCGCCGGCGCGCCGACTTCATCTGGACGAGCGTGCTGAGTCTCGGCGTCATCGTGATCGCGTTCATTCTCAGTCGTTCGAGCTGGCAACTCGCTGTCAGCCGCCGACGCGAACGGCGCGCGCAACAGACTTACTACGCGGCATCCGAATCGAGCATCGACGCGTTCCTCGTGTTTCGCGACGAGCGCGGTCCGGCAGGCGAGATCGAGAAGTTCATTTTGACCGGCACCAACCGGCGCGGCGTCGAGATTCTCGGCGTGGCGCGCGAACGGTTGATCGGCAGCACGCTCGACGAAGCGTTCGTCGACGCGCGCGACGGCGGCGTCTTCGACGAGTTCGTCGAGGTGGCCGAGACGCTGCAGGTGCGCGAGCACGAATGGCAGTATCGGCGCGCGGATGGCGAGACGCTGTGGCTGCATCGGCAAGTGGTGCCGGTGGAAGACGGCGTCGTTGCCATCGTGCGCGATCTGAGCGCGCGCAAGCGGTCGGAAGCGCGCAGGCAGGAGCAGAGCCGAATCCTCGAAATGATCGCGAAGAGCGTGCCGCTCGAAGAAGTGCTCGTGCGCGTGGTGAGCGTGCTCGAAACGCAGATTCCCGGGTCGCGCTGCGCGGTGCTGCTGCGCGACGGCACGAGCAACTGGCTGCGCGTCGGCGCGGCGCCGAGCATGTCGGAGCGATACCGCGAAGTGGTCGGCCAGTCGCGTATCGACGAAGATGCGTTGTTGAGCGGCAAGGCCATTCATACGCGTCAGACGGTATGCGTGATCGACGTGGCGCGCGACGAGGCCCTGAGCCGCGAACTCGCGCGCTGCGGCCTCGCCGACGTCATGTCGTGCTGGGCCTTTCCCGTGCTCTCGCACGACGGTTCCGCGCTCGGCGTCATCACGCTGTATATGCAGGAGAAGCACTATCCGAGCGAGCCGGAATCGCAGGCGGTTGCGCTGTCGACGCGCATTGCGGGTATCGCGATTCAGCGCAGCGAGGCCGAGGAGCGCATTCGCCATATGGCGAACCACGACGCGCTCACCGGTTTGCCCAACCGCACGCTTCTAAGCGACCGTCTCAAGCAGGTGCTGTTGCAGGCGGAGCGTTATGGGCGCGGCGTGACGGTGATTTTCATCGACCTCGATAACTTCAAGCTCATCAACGATAGCCTTGGCCACCGCGCGGGTGACGATCTCCTGCGCACGGTCGCTTCGCGCATGGTGCAATCGGTGCGCAGCACGGACACGGTCGTTCGTCTGGGCGGCGACGAATTCGTGATCGTGTTGCTCGAAGACGATCAGAGCGGCGCGGGCGTCACGGCCATGGTCGAGCGCTTGCGCCAGACCATTTTGCAGCCTGCGGAATTGCAGGGACAGCATTATCAGGTGAGCTGCAGCATGGGGCTTGCGAGCTATCCGAACGATGGCCGCGACGCCGACACGCTCCTCATGAACGCCGACGCCGCGATGTATCACGCGAAGGAAATGGGCCGCAACAATTACCAGGCCTACACGGCGGACATGAATCAGAAGGTGCATGAACGCCTGCGCTATCAGGAGCAGTTGCGCCACGCGCTTGCCAACGACGAGTTCCGGCTCGTGTATCAGCCGCAGGTGGATTTGGAGACGCATCGCGTATTCGGTGTGGAGACGCTGCTGCGCTGGGAGCATCCGACCGAAGGCCTGATCTCGCCCGCGACCTTCATCCCGATTGCGGAAGAAACGGGTTTGATTCTGCCGATTGGCGACTGGGTGTTACACGCGGCCTGCCGACAAAATCAGGCGTGGCAGGACGAAGGTCTGCCGCCGGTGACGGTGGCGGTGAACGTATCGGCGCGGCAGTTTCTGCAAAAGGAACTCGTGGAACGCGTGCGGCATGCGCTCGATGAAAGCGGGCTCGATCCGCAGTATCTCGAACTCGAGATTACCGAAAGCGTCATCATGCAGGATCTCGATGGCGCCATCGCAACCATGTGCCGGTTGCAGGAAATGGGCGTGAAGCTTTCCATCGACGACTTCGGCACCGGGTATTCGAGTCTCTCGGCGCTGAAGCATTTTCCGATAGCGCGTCTGAAGATCGATCAGTCGTTCGTGCGCGAGTTGCCGGGCGGCGACGACGATCGCGCCATCGTCATGGCCGTGATTTCGCTCGGACGCCAGCTCGATCTGAACGTGATCGCCGAAGGCGTGGAGAGCGAGCAACAGCTGAAGTTCCTGCAGGAAAACGCGTGTTCGGAGATTCAAGGGTATCGATACAGCCGTCCGCTCACGCCCGATGCCTTGAAGACGCTCTTGTTGCAGCCATTCGAGTGGCCCGCCGAAGCGGCTTGAGTGCGGCGCGAACGACTTTAGTCTTGACAGTGTTCCCGGCCTACACAATCATCGTTCGTTGATGCGCGGCGTTTCATCGGCGCGCGACGACGGTCAACGCAAGGACGACGAATATGGCAAGAGAACTGGAAGGCAAAGTAGCCGTGGTGACGGGCGCGGCCTCGGGCATCGGGCTTGCCAGCACCGATGCAATGCTGGCGGCAGGGGCGCGCGTCGTGCTGGTGGACCGCGACGAAGCGGCACTGACGAAGCTCTGCGCCGAACGCGGCGATGCGGCGCTCGCGCTCGTCATCGACCTTCTCGACCCCAAGGCCTGCGCGACGCTCGCGCCGCGTGTCATCGAGATGGCGGGGCAAATCGACATCCTGCATGCGAACGCGGGCACTTACGTGGGCGGCGATCTCGTCGATGCCGACACGAGCGCCATCGACCGCATGCTCAATCTCAATGTCAACGTCGTGATGAAGAACGTGCACGACGTGCTGCCGCATATGATCGGCAGGCACACCGGCGACATTGTCGTGACGAGTTCGCTCGCGGCTCATTTTCCGACACCGTGGGAGCCGGTTTATGCGTCGTCGAAATGGGCCATCAACTGCTTCGTCCAGACCGTGCGGCGTCAGGTGTTCAAACATGGCATTCGCGTCGGCTCGGTTTCGCCAGGGCCGGTGATCAGCGCATTGCTGGCCGATTGGCCGGAAGAGAAGCTCAAGGAAGCGAAGGAGTCGGGCAGTTTGCTCGACGCGAGCGAAGTCGCAAACGCCATTCTCTTCATGCTGACACGACCGCGCGGCGTGACCATTCGCGACGTTATCCTGATGCCGACGAACTTCGACTTATGACGCGCGAGACGGACGCGTTCGCTACCAGTCGATGCGATGCTTCTCGTCCGTCTCGCGGTGCCGCCGGTCGTCGTCCATATGCAGATAAAGACTCGTCGTGGCAAGCGATGCGTGCCCAAGGTTGTCGCGCACGAGCCGCAGATCGACTTTTTGATCCGCCATATGCGAACCGGCGCTGTGACGCAGCCAGTGCGCCGACGCCTTCTCCAGCAAGTCCGCGTTCGCGGATGCGCCGTCGCGTTCGCGGAGCCGGGCCGCTGCGCTCGCAAAAATATCCTTCACGATGGAATGCAGCGCGGCACGCGTGAGCGGCGCGCAAGTCTTCGTGCCGTCGTTCGCGGCCGTTGCGCCGACGGGCAGCACGAGCGGCGTGTCTTCGCTGGGCGAGGGCATTGCGCTCAAGCCCAGATGCTGACGATAGCGCGAGAGCTCCGTCATCATCTCGCGCGTGGCGGGCACGAGGCGCTCCTTGCCGCCTTTGCCGAGGATGGTGAGCCACCAGCGCATCGTGCCGTCCGCATCGCGTCGCACGAAAAACTGCCCCATGTGATTGCCGCCGACTTCCGCTATACGCAAGCCCCCAAGGTAGAGCAGCGTGAAGAGCCAACGCGCGCGCGACGCATGGGCGCGAGCGCGGTCAGTTTCGCGCGGCATGGCAGCGATGGTGTCCTTCACTTCCTGCCAAAGTGCCGGTTCCAGATAACGCGTGATGCGCGGCGCGGCATGCTTTGCGCGTTGACGAGACAGCGCGAGCGGATTGCCCGCGAGATAGCCGGCTTGTACCAGCCACGAAAACAGCGCGTTCAGGATGACGACCGCCTGACGCTGACTCGCGGGCGATAGCGGTCCGTAAAACGGCCGCCAGCGCGCGTCGCTGCGCGCATGCTTGCGCCCGCCGCCCGCGACCCATGTCGCCGCCGGTTGCGGGTCGGCGAGAAAGTGCTGATAGCGCAGACAATCCTCGTGCGAGAGCGACGACAGCGGCTTGCCGAGCGTCACGATAGACCAGAGCAGAAGGCGTTCGGCTTCCTTGCGATAGTTCTCGAAGGTGGTCTTCGTTGCGTGGAAGCGCGACAGCCAAGCGCGGATGGCGTCGAGGTCGCTGTCCGCCTCGATTTGCGCGTGCTTGCGAAGCTCGCGGTTCGTGCCGTCGCGGCCATCTATTTCCGCTGGAATTACGAGCGCTTCAAGCGGCATCGGCTGAAGCGCAACGCGGGACGATGCTCGCAGAGTTTGGTTCAAGGTGGGGCGTCGTCGGTGGGTCGAACTGAACGACATTATAGGTGGATGTGCTTGCCCCGATCCATGTTCAGCTCCCGCGATAAGTCCCGAAGCTCCATGGCGAACAGAGCAGCGGCACATGGTAATGCTGTGTCGCGTCCGAGACGGTGAAGCGCACGGGAACGACATCGGCGAAGACATCCGGCGTGCGAAAGTAGTCGGCGACCCAGAAGCGCAACTCGAAGCTCCCGGCGCGCGCTTGAGCGGTGGGCAAAATCGGCGCGTCGGTGCGGCCATCGCGATTCGTCCGCGTCCGCGCGATGAGCGTCGGCGGCTGCGTGGTCGTATCGAATAGCTCGATCTGCATGCCGGCAGCGGGCTTGCCGGTGGATACATCGAGGACGTGTGTGGTGATGCCTGCGGCCATCGTGATGCTCCTGTTCGAAATTACGGAATTAGCTGCCGCGATAATAGTTGTAGCTCCACGGCCCGAAGAGCACGGGCAGATGGATGCGCTGCGAGGCATCGGTGATGCGAAAGCGCAGCGGTATCTTCGAGAGGAACAGCGGCGTCGGCAGTTCGGTCTTGCGCTCGGCGAAGTAGTCGTCGACGTGCAGCAGTAGTTCGTAAGTGCCGACGCGGTAGGTTTCGTCGATCAGAAGCGGCGGTTCGCTGCGGCCGCTTGGGGCGAGCGTGATCGTCTGCATGAGTTTCGGCTGGCCATTTTCAATGCTGAACAGGTCCACGCGCATGCCCGCGGCCGGCGTGCCGTGCCAGGTATCCAGTCCATGCATGGTCAGGCGCGGACTCAGGCCGTCCTGCTGCACGGGACCGGTGTTCTGATTCGGCGCGGGCGCGGCCTCCATGCCAGCAGCGTGCGCGGTTCCGGCGAAGAGCACGCTGCTGCCGAGCGCCATGGACCGCAGCGCGAAGCGCCGGCGGCGGGCATCGAAGGCGGGAAGGGTGGTGTCGTCGCTCATGTCATGCCTCTTGTTGTGTGCCGCCAAGCTTGCGGATACCCGCGATGACCAGCACCGCGGCGAGAATTTCGATGATGGCCACGAGATACAGCCCGGTCGTGACCTTGCCGGTGGCGTTTTTGATGAGTCCCATTACATACGGCGCGCCGAAGCCCGCGAGATTCGAGACCGAGTTGATCAGCGCCACGCCGACAGCGGCCGCGCTGCCCGCCAGATAGCGGTTCGGCAACTGCCAAAACACGGGAATGGCGCTCATGGTGCCGGCAAGCGCCAGAGTCATCGCAATGAGCGAGACGATGGCGGGCAGTCCCGGCACGCCCATGAACAGCGCGAGCGCGGCCATCGACACGCCGCCTGCTATCGCCGGGCCGCTGAAGTGCCAGCGCACCTCGTTGCGCCGGTCGGAGCGCGCGCCGTTGAAGATCATGCCCGCCGCGCCGCACAGATAGGCCACCGCTGCAATCCAGCCCACGGCAATCGGCGAGATAAAGCCCACGTCCTTGATGATGGTCGGAATCCAGAACGTCAGCGTGGAGTTCGCGCACAGCAGGCAGAAGAAGATCGCAATGAGCAGCCACACCTTGCGGTTGGTCACGAGCGAGCGCCAGTCGTGTCCGCGCTCGCCCATCGAGGCGTTGTCGCGCTGCAGGGCATCGAGCACGACGCGCTTTTCATCTGCCGTGAGCCAGCGCGCTTCATCGGGCTTGTCGGTCATGTAGAAGTACGCGAAGATGCCGGCCAGCACGGAAGGAATGCCTTCGATGATGAAGAGCCACTGCCAGCCGTGCATGCCGTGAAAGCCGCCCATCGAAGTCATGATCCAGCCGGCGATGGGACCGCCGAGCACGCCCGCAATCGCGGATGCCGACATGAACGTGCCGAAGGCGCGCGCACGGCGCTGCGTGGGATACCAGTAGGTGAGATAGAGGATCACGCCCGGATAGAAGCCCGCCTCGAAGGCGCCTAGCAGAAAGCGCAGGAGATAGAACTGTGTCGGCGTGGAGACGGTCGTCTGTAGCATGCAGATGACGCCCCAGCAGATCGTGATGCGCATGATGGTCTTCTTCGCGCCGATCTTCTGCAAAAGCATGTTCGAGGGCACTTCGAAGAAGAAGTAGCCGAGAAAAAAGATACCGGCGCCAAGCCCGTACACCGCTTCGGAGAAATGCAGCGAGTCCAGCATTTGCAGTTTGGCGAAGCCGATGTTCACGCGGTCGAGCCATGCCAGCACCCACAGCACGCCTAGAAACGGCAGCAGGCGCCACGAGACTTTGCGATAAGCGCTGGCCTCCGCGTTCGCGATGACGTCAGCCGTTGCGCTGACCGTTGCGCCGTTCGGCCCATCGGCGTACGCCGGCATGACTTCCTTGATGATCGACATGATGAGTCCTCCAAGCGCGATGAAGTAAGCCGCCGCGGCGGTGCGTTCGATGGAGCCAGTATTGAAAATCAAAAAAAGCTTGGGAACGGCGGGCGTTTGAATAAGCCCGATAGCAACTTCGATATGCGCCGCAAAGCCTTGCGGCGCAAGGGTTTGCGGGGTTAGACAGAGGTGCGTTCGCCGTTATGGATTACCCTTGGGGCGCGCGTTCAGGCGTTGTTGCACCGCCTTCGTGCAGGAATCGGCCGAACGCATCGAATTAATTCGGCACGTTGCCCTCGATGCTTCTACACGTTACAACGTCAAACAGGCAAGCGCTGCCCCGACGCTGCGCTGTTCACGGGCCACGGACCTCAAAACATGAATCGCGCAGACGATCCATTCGATACCTATCTGTTGCGCGTGCTTTGCACGTTGATCGCCGAGCGCAGCGTGTCTCGCACGGCCATTCGCATGAATCAGTCGCAGCCGGCCATCAGCAGCGCGCTCAAACGGCTGCGTACGATCTTCAACGACCCGCTTCTCACGCGCGAGAAGAACGTGATGGTCCCGACCGAGCGGGCGCTACAACTCGCCGAGAACGCGCAAGCCGCGCTCGGCGCGCTGGATAACCTGCTGGTAGCGGACGACCGGTTCGATCCCGCCACCACCGAGCAGACCTTCACGGTCGGCATGCCCGACTATCTGGCGCCGCCGTTCTTCGCGCATGTGGTGCGCGAGTTCCGCCGCACGGCGCCGAGGGCGCGTCTCGTCGCGATGCCGCTGTCCGCGACCTTCAACTACGAGCAGGCGTTGTCGGAAGGCTCGCCGGATATCGTCATCGGCAATTGGCCGAATCCACCGGAGCATCTGCATTTGTCCGTGCTGCTTGAGGACGAGGTGGTGTGCGTCGTGGCCGAGGACAGCGTGCATGCGCAACCCGGCGAGTTCACCGCGCAGACTTATCTAGACGCGGCGCATATCGTGCCAACGCCATATTCGCGCGATCAACGTGGCGTCGTGGATACCGGACTCAGCACGATGCGCGTGCATCGGGACAATCGCGTGAGCTGTCCGTACTTCAATCTCGCGCCTAGCCTCATTCCAGGCACGGACCTGATCCTGACCACGGGCCGCCACTTCGCCAACTATCACGCGCAATCGCTGCCGGTTGCCGTGCTCGAACCGCCGATCGAGTTCCCGCTCATGCGGTTCTATCAGCTGTGGCATCCGTCGCGGCATCGCTCGGCATCGCATGTGTGGCTGCGCGGCACGTTGACGGCGGCGTCGCAAGCGCTGCGCGAACTGCGCGACATGAAGCGTTAGGGTAGCCGGCGCTCGTTATCGGGTTCTGCTATGCGGTCTATAAGGCCGCGGTTCTCGCCCGCCGCGCTTGCGCTTCCTATACTCGGCCCGTAATCGTCATCCACGCCTGGCCTCGATCAAGCGGGCTTTACGGGAGCACTACATGTCTCAGTCGATCGATCTCGCGCCGATCAATGCGCTCGATCATGCAACCTTCCTGCGCGCCTTCGGGAGCGTCTTCGAGCACTTTCCACAGGCAGCGAGCGGCGCGTGGGAACGGCGGCCGTTCGGCTCCGCGCCGGAACTGCATCGAGCGATGATTGGCGTCATCCGCGCGCTGAACGAGCGAGGCCAATGCGACTTTCTGAACTTGCATCCGCTATTGTCGGGTTCGAACATTCGTGCAGGCACGATGACGCGCGATTCGAATGCCGAACAAAAGGGCGCCGGACTGGACGCCCTGACGCCCGCGCAGGAGGCCGCGCTCGACCGGATGAACGCGGACTATCTCGCGCGGCATGGCTTTCCGTTCATTATCTGCGTGCGGCATTACACGCGGGAGGGGATTTTCGCGGCGTTCGAACGCCGTATCGGGCGTGACACGCCGCAGGAGATGGACGAGGCGCTCGCGCAGATCGAGGCAATCACTCGGGCGCGGCTTTATAAGCGCTTAAGCGCTCTCGTCTCCTGACGATCGGAACGACGAGCGGGGAAAGGAGCCGTTGAGTTTGCGGCTGAACTTGCGGCTCACCTTGAGCGCGAGCAGCGCAGGCTTGGTGATATGCGGACGCAAGATGGCATGCTTGCGCACGTATTTCGGAACGTACCATTCAGAATGGGTTCCGGCATAGAACAGCGCGGCATGGCCTTCGCGCAGCGTGCGCGGTTCCTGACCTTCGGCCGTGATGATGACTTCGCCTTCGATGACGTAGATGGTCTCATCGGCATTGAAGTACCAGTTGAAGCGCCCGGCGGTGCAATCCCAGACCCAGGAAGTCGTGGTCGTGTCGGGACTCTGCGACCACTGACCGCTGCGCGCGACGGGATTGCCCTCGAGTATCCACGCCGGGTCGATCGGGTCGGGCTTGAGCAGAACGTCATCCAGACGAACTGACTCGAAAACGGGAGTGGCCATGAGAGTTCCTTTGCCGGTACTGGCGATCGATTAAATAGGGCAGCAAAAAAAGCGCCTACCCGGCGAATTCATCGCCATGAATTGCGGGAACATGGGTTCGGTCGATGTCGGCGTGCTCGGTCAAGACCATCGACGGATATGCATTGGTCCGCGTGAGCGTTATCCGCAAAGGGTTTAAGTCTTTGAGCATATCGTGATAGGTTGGTCGGCATGCGCTTCGTATGAACAAACCAAAGTCATGTTGCGACGCCCGGCAAAGCGTCGACAACTGGCTGGCCATTCGACAACCTACTGAAATTTCTTCTTGGTGCCAAGGCTTTGCGTGATGACGTGCATCGCCTCAGGAACGGTCAGACGCTTATATGCCCGCTGAGTTCCGTTTTTGATCAGGGCTGACGCGCACGTTTATCATGCCGAGCGCTATTTTGAATAACCCGGCGGCAAAATTAAACGACTGCTACACTTCATTTGTCATTCAAGTGCGGTGGCGGCCGACTCTTGACGCCCCCCGCTCCGGTTTCTCTGGTTATCGCTCAGCGTGGGTGCCGTATGGGATTTTCCCAGCAACGCTTTACCGTGCAAGACCGCGTCAACCGGTCCGCATGGCGCACCCGTAGCGCGCTCCGATGGTACGACAAGCTGAGCGATTGGACCGATCCTGGCGAGGCCGCGGCTATCGCTTATGTGCGCGCGGAAGTACGCGATCAACCTTTGCTCGATGTCGGTGTAGGCGGCGGACGCACGGTGCCGCTGCTGTCGCGCGTGAGCCCGGACTACACGGGTGTCGATTACACGCCCGAGCTGGTCGCGATATGCCAGAGAAATTATCCGAGCGTCCAGGTGCGTGTCATGGATGCGCGCAACCTGGCCGAATTCGAGGACAACAGCTTCGCGCTCGTGATGTTCAGCTTCAATGGCATCGATTCCATCGACAGTGAAGGCAGACGCAAAGTGCTAAGCGAGTTTGCACGCGTGCTCAAGCCAGGCGGTCTCGCATTGTTTTCTACCCACAATCTCGCCGGGCCGGGCTACAGGGAAACGTTTGCGCAAGCTTCGCATGTTTCGCAAGCGGAGAATGTCGTCGAATTCGGCATCAACTGCGCGCGAGCTTTATATAACCTTCCAATGGCGGCGTTCAATTATCTGCGTTATTCGCCTCTCAACCGCGAATACGACGGCTATGCGCTACGCGTCTGCGCCGCTCACAGGTTCGGCATTCTGATCCTTTACACGAATATCCAGACGCAGCGCCAACAATGTGCCGAGGCCGGCCTGCTTACCGAGGCCGTTTTCGGAAGTAATAGCGGCGCTCAAGTATCGGAACTGGCCGACGTTAGCGGCGAGAACTGGCTGCATTTCGTCGCGCGAAAGGTCTAGCGGTTCACTTCTGCGTTGCAATCGATTGATTTCTGCGTCGTCGATCATCTCGCCGTCCAGTCCCTAAGGAACGTGGCGATCGTTCGCGTTAGCGGCGATTGCGCATCGGCACGATACCGAAATGACTTTCGATGAGATCGGTGAGTCGCCAGAGCGAACATGGGCGACGGACGTGACCGTCGAAGCCGGCTTCTTTCATCGATGGCAGCGAATCGAGCGGTTGAATGTTGCTCATTGCAATGATCAATAAACCCGCCGTGTGTTCCGTTCGACGCAACTGCCGGACAGTCTCAAAGTCGGGTGGCGTGTCCATTCTCGTGTCGAGCAGCAGCGCATGAGCTTTCCAGTGCTGCAGGAAACGGCGGGCGTCGCCCATTTCGCTTGCGTGTATTGCTTCGAATCCTCTCGTGGACAGAAGAAGCGCAAGTGACTTGCCTATTGGCCTGTCCTTATGCCCGATTACGATTCGCCTTTTGCTGGTCACGACAACCTTGCTGTCGGGCCGCCACAGCGCGAACTCCTGCTCGTCGTCCAACGGTAAGCGCCCTGTCACGATGTGCTCCTCTGACCTGCGTTGATCGACTAATCATTAATTGCGGGTCTTTGCCGATGCGGGCGCCGCGTGGCAACAGACCTTGTCACACAGTGGCGCTATTCTGACCTGATCTAAACCGCGAACCGGTAATGACGTGCATCTCGCGCATTGCTGTTGTAAGTGCTTGCAGCACTCGGAACGAATTTCAGCGTGCTAGGTTACGCGCTCTAAGTGCGGGCCGTAGAGCCAAAAGCTTCTTCATTGATATTCATAGATATCAGATGAGTTCGGAATTGCCTAGATCATTCCTGTTGTCGTTGTCCAACGTGTCGGAGCCCGCGAGCACTTCCACCTCAGGTGACTCGCATTCTTCACAACGAAGTGCCTCTTCCGACAATTGCGACGAAAACAATTTCCCGCAAGACTGACAGTGGCACGTGAGCATTAGGCCTCCGAAGTGCAGCGCATACAACGTTCTGAGGAAAGGTTAGCACGTGGTCTCGCCAGTTTCAGATTCTTCTTCTCAATGAAGCAAAACGATTCATGTGTTGCAAAAAATTTGGATGTGTGGAAATTCTTAAATAAATAACGTCAGTTGATTGAAGAGGTTGCGCGCGAATCGTGCGCGTCGAACGAGCGTTATTGAGCCAGGCAATGAGCAATCGATCTGCATATCGAAGTAATTAGTCTTCTGCCGCTTGTCCGTCGCGCGCGTATTGCGACGGCGAGCGGCCGACATGCCGGGTGAACGCGACGCTGAATGTGCTGGCGGAGCTATAGCCGACACGCTGCGCGATCTCCGCGATACGCCCTTGACTTCGCCGCAACAGATCCTTCGCGAGCGCCATGCGCCACCGGAGCAGATATTCCATCGGCGCCACGCCCACCGCGCGGCTGAAGCGCTCGAAAAAAGTCGAACGCGAAAGCGCGGCCTCTTTCGCCAACTCGGCCACCGTCCACGCGTGCGCGGAGCGTTCGTGCATTCCGCGTAAGGCAGCCGCTAAACGAAGGTCCGACAGCCCGCGCACGAGACCCGGTGACGCGTCCGTTCCGGCCGTCGAGCGCAGCGCCTCGATCAGCAGCACTTCGAGCAATCGAGAAAGCACGACTTCGCGCGCGGGCCGCTGTTCGCGCGATTCCTCGCGAACCAGTTGCACGAGCGTGGCGAGCCGCCGTTCCCCGCGAACATGCACGAAGCGCGGCAACAGCGAAACGAGCAGAGCCGCGTCGGGTGAACCGAAGCTGCAGTGACCCGCCATCATGCGCGCGTCGATCGGGCTATCCGGCGGGCCGATCCTGAACTCGCCATTGCCGAGCGCAACGGGCGATTGCGTTTCGGAACCGGGCGGCGGCGCTTCGAGACTGGACACCGCAACGCCGTAAGCGGCGGGAATCAGCATGAAGTCGCCGGACAACAGTTCGATCGGCTCGTAGCCGTCGATTGAGATACGGCATCCGCCTTCCAGAATCACGCAATAAAACGGCTGGCCTGCGTCCGAGCGGCTGATGTGCCACGGACTTGCACCATGGACGAGCTTGGAGAAATTGGCAGCCGGTTGAAGCAGCGTCACGACTTCGGCCAACGGATCGATCATTGCCGGACTCCTGCAAATGAAATCTGGATTATCGATTGTAGCGAGTACGAGAGCGGCGATCTATTGTGGTGGCACACGCAAACCACTTCAAAGGAGTCGTCATGCAAACCGTGTTGATCACCGGTTGTTCGTCCGGATTTGGGCTCGAAATCGCCCGTCACTTTCTGAGTCGCGGCTGGCAAGTCATCGCGACGATGCGCACGCCGCGCACCGATGTGCTGCCGCCGTCCGAACGCCTGCGCATCTTGCCGCTCGATGTCACGAACGCCGAAAGCATTCGCGCGGCAATCGAAGCCGCAGGACCGATCGATGCCCTCGTCAACAACGCGGGCGTCGGCGCGGCGTCGCCCGCCGAACTCGTGCCCATTGCCACGGTGCGCGACATCTTCGAGACCAACACCATCGGCACCATTGCAATGACGCAAGCCGTGCTGCCGCAGTTTCGCGAGCGCGGGGCGGGCGTTATCGTCAACGTGACGTCGAGCGTGACCAAGCCCTTGCCGCTGATCGGCGCATATCACGCGAGCAAGGCGGCGGTGAACGCCTTCACCGAGTCGATGGCGCTTGAACTCGAACCGTTCGGCGTGCGCGCGCGCCTCGTTTTGCCGGGCCGCGCGCCGGACACGCGCTTCGGCGACAACGCGCGCGCGCATATGCATGGCCTGGATCACGCGGCCTATGCCGATCTCGTCAAGCGCGTCTTCGAGCAGTTCCAGGACACCGCGTCGCCGACCACGCGCGCGGAGGACGTTGCCGAAGCGGTATGGCGCGCGGCCACCGACCCCTCGGCGCCGATGCGTATTCCCGCTGGCGTCGATGCCGAGGCATGGGCCGCCGAAGCGCGCCAAAGATGAAGCGAAAAATAATCCCAACGAATCGACAGGCTCGAAATGCGCGGGGAGGGTAGTGTTGCCTCGTTTGACGCGGGCGGTCCGCGCGTTGGGAAAATCAAACGATTTCACCAAGACGTGATCGTTCGCGATCGAAGCCGGGCCTGACATCGTGCTTCAGTACCGCACGATGTCGGGGCACGAATACATCCAGCGCGCGATCATGGTGCCGGCGTCCGCACTGAAGGACGTCATTAACACGTTGAAATTACCGATTATCCCCACTCCCCGTTGTTTGCATTTCACGCTTATCGCTAAAGAACTCGTAAGCATAATTACAGCCCGTTGAGCAAGCCCTGAAAACGATCATCTTTCGTCTTTCGATATGGACATTACGCTCTGTTACACTGCACTACCAACTAAAAAAAGCTGTCTACTTAGCGATTAAATCGGGGAAACACTCTGTTGGGGGCGGTATGCGTCTTTTTGTTTACCGTCTCGCGGGCGTCTCGACGCTCGGCGATGCGGCCTGCGTCTCTACGTTTCGCGCACCGGGCTTTACAGTTCGGGCTCTTCCACTTCTCATCGCACTTGCATCTGCTGGCAGTTTCCTTCACGCGCCGGGAGCCGAAGCTGCACCGCCTCTTCCTCAAGGCGGTAAATATGTCGCGGGCTCGGGAACCATCGCACAAAGCGGCGGAACCCTGAATATCAAGCAGTCGGGCACGAACGGCATTATCAATTGGACGAGTTTTTCCATCGGCGCGGGCAATACGGTTTCCATCAACAACGGAACCGGCGCAACCCTCAACCGCGTCACCGGCAACGACATGTCGGCTATCTACGGCACGCTCAAGAGCACCGGCAGCGTCTACCTCATCAATCCGCATGGCGTGCTCATCGGGCCGACGGGCGTGGTGGCGACCGGCGGACGCTTCGTTGCATCGACACTCGACACCGATAACGACTCGTTCATGAACAGCCCGGATTACTTCACGCTCGGCGGCAGTTCGAATGCCAGCGTGATCAATCTCGGGAAAATCAGTTCGTCGGGCGGCGACGTCTTCCTCATTTCGGCGAAGAGCGTCATGAATGCGGGATCGATCAGCGCGCCGAAGGGCACGGCCGAACTCGTCACGGCGCGCGAAGTCGTGCTTGCGGACAGCGCATACGGCCAGCAAGTTGGCGTGCAGACGACGGGCACGGGCGGCGACGTAACCAACTCGGGCACGATCCAGGCGGCGCTGATCAGCCTGCAAGCGGCCGACGGCAACATTTTCGCGCTTGCGGGCAAGTCGGGCGCACTGCGCGCCACCGGCACCGAAACGCGCGATGGCCACGTGTGGCTCGTGGCGCAAGGCGGTACGGTGGACGCACGCGGCGCCACCATTTCCGCGCGCAACGCGGATGGCAGCGGCGGCACCGTCGACATGACCGGCAACGCCATCAAGCTGAGCGAGGCGAAAGTAGGCGCGGGACAGTGGAACATCACGGCCCCGACCTTTACCGCCGACGCAGCGCCCGCCCGCACGCTGGCCGCGAACCTGAGCAGCGGAACATCGATCACGGTCCATGCGAATGGCGCGGATGCCACCAAGGGCGCGGGTGACATCAACGTGACATCGAATATTCGGTGGAACGGGTCCTCGTCGCTGACGCTCGACGCCGGGCATTCAGTGACCATCGCGCCGGGCGCGACCATCGCCAACACGGGCGCGGGTAGTCTCACCTTGCGTGCGGACGCCAGCGCGGTCGACAACGGCGGCAGCGTGACCAATCGCGGCACGCTCGACTGGTCGCACAGCACGGGTATCGTCTCGGCGCTGTACGACATGACCGGCAGCTACACGCCCGGAACCGTGCATGGCAACGCGAGTTGGAGCGCGGCGCCGTTCAGCGGTCTGCTCACGCAGGTCACGGCTTATCAGCTCGTCAATTCGATTGCCGATCTGCACGCCGTGAAGAACAATCTCGGCGGCACTTACGCACTCGGCTCGTCGCTGGAGCTGGATGGCGCAACGGGCCTCTCGGGCATCGGCAGCGCGGCGCAACCGTTCACCGGTCAGTTCGACGGCATGGGGCATCTGCTGAGCGATCTGAACATTCCGAGCGGAGCGAATACGGGCTTGTTCGGCGTGGTCGGCCCGACCGGCATCGTGCGCAACGTACTGGTGGATAGCGCCACCGCGTCGTCGTCGGGCGGTCCGGTCGGTGTGCTTGCGGGCACGAACTACGGCTACCTGGTGAATGTCGCGAGCACGGGCATCGTCAACAAACCCACGGGTGCGGCCACGGCAGCGGGGGGACTGGTCGGCATTAACCGCGGACGTATCGAGCGTTCGTGGAGCGGCGCGCAAGTCAATGGCGATGGCGAAATCGGCGGTCTAGTCGGCGAAAACGATGGTTACATCGGCCAGTCGTACACCGTCAACTTCATGACGGCTGCCGCAACAGCGACGATCGGCGGGCTCGCGGGCGTGAACAGCGGCACCATCGAGCAGTCGTATTCGCAGAGCTTCGTGAATGGCGGCGCATATATCGGCGGCTTGGTGGGCAACAACACCGGCACCATTCGCCAGTCGTACAGCACGGCATCGCTTTCGCCGGGCACGGGGTCGCATAAGCCGGGCGCCATTGCGGGCACGAATAGCGGCACGATTGCCAAAGACGTCTTCTGGGACAAGGAAACGTCTGTCGCGACAGCGGGTGTCGGCAGCGGCAAGGCCATGTCCGCTTCGAGCGGTCTGACGAGCGCGCAAATGGCCACGCCGGCGAGCTTCGGTCCTACGTGGGACTTCAGCTCCAAGGGAACGTGGTCGCTTCCGGATGGCGCGGAAGAGCCGGTCCTGCGCTGGACGGCCGGGCTGTAACGTAGAACGGACGCGGGCGGACATCGTTCCGCCCGCGTCGATATCGAGATCGACGTGGGCGCGCATAAGCGTCGTGCCGTCGCGCTAAGTCGTCCTGGCGCGCGCGCCGCTTTCGCACACCGTCATCGCTAAGGTTTCCCCAGGCGCTTGCCGTTATCCAGACAGGCTCAGGAAAACGGCATGTCAGCGATGGCTTCGACGCACACGCATTACGACAATCTCAAAGTGACGCACAACGCGCCGCCCGAAGTCATTCGCGCGGCGTACAAGGCGTTGAGTCAGCGCTATCACCCCGACAGGAACACGAGTCCGGACGCGACAAGAATCATGAAGATGCTCAACGACGCCTACGCCGTCCTGAGCGATGCCGAATCGCGGCGCGGTTACGACGTGACGATTGCGCAACAGCTCCCGGAATCGGCTGCTTGGGGCGAGGTCGGTTCGCGTTCGTCGATCGGTGAATCGAATGCGACTATCAAGCGCGGGAAGCTGCGCGGCTGGGCGTGGCTTCTGGCCGTTGGCGTCGTCGTGTCGATACAGTGGTTGGTCAGTGAACCGGCGACGCACAAGCCGAGCGTCGCTGCGGCTTCTTCTGGCGAGCAGGTTGCCCGCGTCGCGGCAAAGGCGGATGAACCCGTCGCAACGGTTGGCTACGCCGAGCGCGTCGGACGGCGCGTGCGGACGAATATCGCGTGGACCAATGGCGTGGCTGGACTCGAAACGGTGATCGGCGCGCGCTGTGCGCCTAATGGCGCGTTGCTGTCCGCGTCCATCGTACATTCGAGCGGCAACGCGCAATGGGACGAAACGGCATTGCGCGCCGTTCAACGCCTCGACCCGATGCCTGACGATACGAACGGCGAGACACCCGCCGCATTCGCCGTCACCGTGCGCTCATCGGGCAATTGACGCGAATTTTTCAATCAGCAACCCTGGCGCGATGTTCCCGCATCGAGCGTCTCTGAGCGCTTGTGCGCTACCGCGTGACTATCGTCGCGCATGTCTGCTCCGCAGGTTTCCAAGGCATCGAAGAAAAGCAGGTCTTGCGCAGATCGGGTTATCGTGCGACAGGCGTCGGCGGTTTCTTAGCCTCTACATTCTTTCGACGATAGGGGCATGCGCTTCTCATGCGGCCTGGCGCGCTAAGTCCGTGCTGTTGCCGCCACTAAAATAGCCACCGTGCGAAAGGCCTCTTGCCCAACATCGGTTCGCCTGTTCCGGAGAGTGCATGTTCGAGAATATGCTGCGTGTCGAAAGGGGACCAGACTGGCAGTTCCACGTCTACACGGATAGCTGGCTGGTCGCGGTCATGCTCGTGGCCGCCTTGCTGCTCGCCATCCTGCTGGCAAGCGCGATCTGCTACTACCTCACGCGCTGGATCATGCTCATGATCGTCAGCCGGCTCACGCGCAACGAAGGGCGCAAGTGGTTGATCGCCGCCGAGCGTCATCGCGTGTTTCACCGGCTTGCGCCGCTCGTGCCCGCTGCGATCGTCTATGCATCGGCGCCGACGCTCTCGGGTCTCACAATACCGTTTATCGCGGTGCTCGGACGGCCATTGGGCATTCTCGCCGCTTGCTACATGGTCTACACGCTGCTGCGCGCCGCGCTGGCACTGCGCGACAGCATCGACGAACGCTATAGTCACTTTCCAACTGCGAGCGAGCGGCCAATCAAGAGCTTTCTGCAGATTGCCACCATCGTGGTGTATCTCGTCGCGCTCATCTCCGTGGTCTCGCTCTTGATCGAGCGTTCGCCGGTCTATCTGCTTACCGGCCTCAGCGCGGTGACGGCGTTGCTCATCATCATCTTTCGTGACTCGTTGCTCGGCTTCGTGGCCAGCATCCAGTTGGCAGCCTACGACATGCTGCGCGTGGGCGACTGGATCGAAGTGCCGGGATTCGTCGCGGATGGCACGGTCATCGATATCGCGTTGAATACCATCAAGATACGCAACTTCGACAACACCATCGTGATGCTGCCAAGTCAGCTCTTGCTCACGAACAGTGTGAAGAACTGGCGCGGCATGAGCGAGTCGGGCGGACGGCGCTTGAAACACGCGATTCATTTCGATGTCGATACCGTGCGCTTCCCCGACGACGCAATGCTCGCGCAAATGCACGACGCCATCCGCTTGCCGGTGGGCGCTTTCGAAGGCGAGCGTCGCACGAACCTTGGGTTGTATCGTCGCTATCTGAGCGCTTATCTTCGCAATCATCCGGCGGTGCGGCGCGACATGCCGCTCGTGATTCGTCATGTCCAGACAGCGGCGCCGGTGGTCGCGCTGGAAATCTGTCTCTATCTCGACGAGATACGCTGGGAGCCGTACGAGGCAATGCTCTCGGATATGCTCGATCACGCGTATGGCGTCCTGCCGTTATTCGGTTTGCGGTGCTGGCAAGAGGAGCGGAAGGGTTCCGCGGTTTGAAGACGGCGTTGCAATCAGGCGGCGTGCGTCTACAGTCAGCGTCGCGCGCGCCGCATGCCTTTCACCCAACGCTCCGGCCAAAACCGCCACACGAGCAACAGCAAGCCAAGCGCTGCCGGAATCCAATTCAGCTTGGTCGGCACGCGTTCCGAATGCGCAAAGCGCGCATCCGTCATGGCCATCAGCAAGTCCTGTGGCAACCGCAAACGTCGATAATCGAAGCCGATTTCTTTCGCAATCGACGCCAGATATCGTCCGCGCAATTCCGACAACTCCTCGTGACTCTCGACTTGCACGCTCGCGCCAGGTTGTGTCGGCACTTGAATGACTTCATCGGCGCGCCAGTAGCCGATACGATTGCCGTCTTTATCCGTTCGCGGGATGGGCGCGGGCTGATCGCCGCCTATGCCGATAAGCCAACCCTTGAGTTGCGAGCGTGGAATGTCGCGCACGCGCTGATCGCCGGGAAGAATGGGCGGTGCTTCCTGGCCGTCCGTGATCATGAGAACACTGGCGTCATGCCCGATACTGCGCGCCGTACGCACAGCCGCGAAGATACCGCCTTCGGCCACTCGGCTCCAGTTGGTCCAGCGCATCGTGCCATCGATACCGGCAAGCGAGGCAAGCAACGCATCGAAGTTGGCGCACACCTCGACGGGCGGCACCAGAAGCAAGGTGCTCTGGCCTGTGAAGATGCTCCAGCCTATCTTCGAGCCGCACGGCAAATGCTCGATGCTTTCGCGCATCGCGGCCCGCGCGAAGTCCAGTCTGCTGATCGGCGCGCCGCCGACGACACCCACGTCCTCGACGCTCATGCTCTGCGTGATATCGAAAGTGACGATATAGCTGAACACGTCGCGTTGGAACATCGCGCCGGGCATCCAGACGGCGGCAAGCAGCAACGGCACGGCGGCTACCGTGGTCCAGTGTCGCCGCCGAAGGAACGCAAGTGTCGCCGCGACTGCCTTCATGGCAGATCCTCGCTTTGCGCGCCACGCGCCTTCACCGTGGCCTGATGCTTGTAGTCGCGCTCTTCGTCGCTCGTCTGGCCCTCGGGCGCGAGCCACAACGCGCGTTCGAGGTTATAACGCGCGTCCCAGTCGTCGGGCGTGAGCCGCAGCGCCGAACGATAGCGTTCCTTGGCTTGTTCGAGCAACGGAAGCGAGCGAACCGGACCGCCCGCATCGGGACCGGCCGTCTGACGCAACGACATGTTGGCAAGATCGAATAGCGCGGCCGTCTGCAACGCGGCATCGTTGTCCTGCACGAGCACGGAGTCGTAAAGCTTCTGCGCGCCCGCATAGTCGCCTGCCTTCGACGATACGACCGCACGCGCCAGCCGAACTTGGGCGGCATCGTCCAGTGACTGCGGCTGCGCGCCTTTGGCGCTTACCGCCGACACCGCGCGCGCGACAGCATGCGCATGCTGCAATGTCGCCAAGTCGAAGAGCGCGACTGCTGCAAACACGAGCGTTGCGCCGCCGAAGGCAAGATGAACGGCCAATCGCTTCATGACCAGCTCCGTACCTGAACCGCGCGCAGCGCAAGCAACGCCGCGCAACCGAGCAATGCGGCGGCATAGCACAACGCGCTTTCGTCTTGCCGCGGCAAGCGCTCGTCGAAAGATACGACCGCGTTGTGCTGCTTGTTGATCTCCGACATGGCGGCGGCCATTGCGCCCGCGTCCTCCGCCTGATACAGCCGATACGGCGAGCCCAGCGTCTGAAAATAGCGATGCAGTTCAGCTTCGGCCGAGGCGTCGTCGGCGGGCGCCATCTTCGTCAGATCGGGGCTGTAGACGCCGCTGCGCAGATACACGAAGTAAAGCGCGATCTGATTGCGCGCAAGGCCCTCGCTGATCGCCGCGCGTGCAGCGGCATCGAGATGCGCGCCGCCATCGGACACCAGCACGATGGCGCGACGGCCCGCGTATAGCCTGCCATCGAACTGTTTGATCGCCGCGATGAGCCCGCGATCGAGCTTCGTATCCGGCATACCGCGGCCTATTCCCGTGCCTGAGATCGCTTCCGTGATGATCTCGTGATTCGACGTGAACGGTACGGCAAGAACCGGGCTGATGCCGAACATGAGAAACGCAAAACGGTCGTCGGGTCGCTCGGCGACGAAGCGTTCGAGCGAGTGGCGAGCCACCGCGTTCTTGGACTGGCCGCTCGGTTCGGAGACAGGCGTCTTCGACATCACCGAGTCCATGCTCGCGCTACGGTCCATCAAAATGAGAATGTCCGCCGCCGTGCTCGTGCGCAAGACGTGCAGATGTGAACGTCCCGGTCCCGCGAGACCGATGATGATGGCCAGCATCGCGAGCACCGCGCACGCACGCCGCAGGTGTTCGACGGTCGCGCCGACAGTATCCGCTGGCAGCCAGTTCACCGACGAGAAAGCGAACGCCTCGCTCGGTCTCGGCAATAGCGGCAAGAGCGCGAGTGGCAGCATGAGCAGCAGCCAGGGCCGGAGAAAGTCGACGGGCATGACGTCATTGCCCTCGCTCGGCCCGATACAGCGCACGCGCGAAGTCACGCAAGTCGAACGGCGCGGGAGCGGCATCGCGGACAAAGAAGCGTTCCTGCGAGCGCGTGTAGAACTCTTCGAGTCGCGGCTTCATCGATTGAAGATACGGCGCGCGCATGAACAACGTCGGTAGCGATGCCGCATGCACGACTTGCCCGGCCGTTTCGTCGAGCGCGCGATGCACGTGAACCCAGGCATCGTCGTTCGCATCGGCGTCGGTGCGTATATGCCGCCATGCGCGAGCGAACGGACGTTGCCTTGCATCGCGGCGGCTCGACCACCACCACCACGCGGCCCAGCTTGCGAGCGTGACGAGCAGTAACGCAAGCATGACGATCATGCGCCGATGAACCGCCGGATCATCCACGGGAATGTCGAGCCGATCGGGCCTGAGCGCTTGCAGATCGCCCGCGCGAAACGAGGCGCGCGGCGTCAACGGCCCGACGCTGATCGGCCATGCAGGCACGCGCAGCACCGCGCCCGCAGCCGGCCTCAATTCGAGCGCGGGCAGTTCGATGTTCGTGAGAGCCTGAGCCGCGTTGGTTATCTGATATTCGAGCACCAGCCACGAGCGGCCCTGCGTGTCCTTGACGATTCGCGACGCACGGCGCTCGAACCACACGCCCACGCGCCCGGCCGATGGCAAGGCGACATCGTGGCCGTCGGTGCTCAAGAGGACGCGCTGCGTCAAGACATCGCCGAGAACGTGGCCGAAGGCGCGCGGCTGCTCGACCGTCGCGTTGACCGTCTGTTCGGCTCGCGCCGGTTTTATGCCGATCAGACCGAAGACGATCAGCATGAACGCGAGGATCATCGCCCGGTTGCCGCGCATCATGCGGACGTTTCCAGGAAGTGGCGCGAGAGGGCTTCGGCATTGAAGGCGCCTTCGACAAAGAAGGGATACGCGCCGCGTCTGCCGAAGGCCGTCTTCAAATCGTGGCGCCGCTTGGCGACGTTATCGCGCCATTGCCGAACCACGCGAGCACGCAGCCAAAGCGTGCGGTTTCTGCCGGTCTCCAGATCGCGGACCGAGAGAAATCGGCCTTGCGCGGGCGGCTCGATTTCGGCCGCATCCCAGATGACCATCGGCACGACTTGCGCGCTGACGAGACGATCCAGCGCCGTGTCGATACGGTCGAGCGGCCAATGAAAATCCGAGACCAGAAAGACGAGACCGCGACGCCCGGCAAGACGTTCGAGTGCGCGCTCCAGCCCGGCGTTTTCTGGCGTGGCGTGCGATGCCCCTTCGAAACCGCGCAGCAGCGCCGCCATGTCGTCGCCGATGCCGCGTCCGTGTCGCGCAGGCATGAAGAGGTCTTCGCGTTCCTGCTCGTCGAACGCGAGCATGCCGACCTGATCGCCCGCGCGAAACGCGCTATAGCCGAGTGCTTCGACGAAATCGGCGGCCAGATCGAGCTTCGAACGCTTTGCGCCGAAGAGCATTGATGCCGATACGTCCACCACGACTTGCACCGGCACCGCGACCCGCTGCAAATGCAGACGCACGAGCCACTGCGGCGGCACGGAGCGCTGGCTTGCGCGCAAGTCGAGGCGTCGCGGGTCGGGATGATCGAAGAGACGCGCGTGCATCGCAAATTCCTGCCCCGCGCCGAAACTCGTGCCGGGATGCGAGCCGGGCCGGAATCCGCTGGCGCGCCCCGGCAGCCGATAGTGGAATTCGACTGGGTTCTTCATGGCATCACGGCACCGCGATTTTCCGCATGATCGTCGCGGTCAATGCCTCGGCGAGTTCCTGCCGACGCATCTCATAGACGGGCGTAAAGAACACGCGATGACCGAGCGCGGGCAGCAGCACCGTATGAACGTCTTCGGGAATGGCGTGCAGACGGCCGTCGAGCCAGGCGTTCACGCGCACGGCGCGCACCAGCGCGCTCATGCCACGCGGACTTGCGCCGGCAAGGATCAGCCGCTCCATGTCGACGCCGTCCAGTTGAATGTCGAAGCGCTGAGGCGTTTCCGTCGCCTCCCAGATCTTCAGGATGTAGCTTTCCATGCTCGGACTGAGCGTCACGCTACGCTGGATCGCCGCGCCGATATCGTTAAGACGCGTCGAATCGATCACGGCGGACGGGACGCTTTCGATGAGCGCATCGGCGTCATGGAACGCAGGATCGAAAACGAGCGCGCGACGCACATCGGTGTCCGAAGGCGTCGGCATGTTCAGTTCGAACAGGAACCGGTCGCGCGCGGCGGAAGCCAGTTCGAAGGTCTCGTCCTTCTCCACCTTGTTGCGGTCCGCGAACACCGTCATATGCGGAAAGCGATATTCGCGGCCGAAGGCGGAGACGGAACGCTCGGCCATCGCCCGAAGCAGGAGCGATTGAACCTGCGGGCGCGACCGGTTGATCTCGTTGAAAAAGAACGTGGTCAGACCTTCGCCGTGCCGCAAGAGCGGACCGGGATCGATGCGCGGTTTGCCGTCGGCATCGACGAAGGTGTGATAGATGAGATCGCCCGGCATCAGGTCGATGGTGCCTTCGATCCGTTCGAAGTCGCCGCCGGTCGCGCGAGCGAAGGCGCGTAGCAAGGTCGTCTTGCCAACGCCGACGCCGCCTTCGAGCAACACGTGCCCGCGAGCGAAGAGCGCAATCTTGATTAGATGGATGGTTTCATGCTGTCCCACCACGGCGCTCGCCACGGCCAGTTCCAGCTTTTGTGCGGCGCGGCGCCAGTCTTCCAGTTCGGTTTCCGATGCCATGGTCGTTGTTATGAGGCAGTGCGGTCTGTTCAGGATTACCGAAGCGAATGCATAAGATATGCCGATGTAGTCCGGGCTTGGCTTTCAAGCGGAAAAGGGGAGAGTAGAGCGGAGCATAGTGTCATCCATCGACAACACTGTGTGGCAGCGTTTCGGTGTGAAGCGTGTGAGGCGTGTGAGCGTTCAACTCGCCTTCGCAAGCGGCGTTTCAGTCTCGACAGCTGAATCGATCTGCGCGAGCAAGGCTGACGCAACGGCCAGTTGCGCGGGCACCAGATGCCTCGTTTCTAGAATCTGCATGACACGCCGCCGCCAGTATGCAAGCGGCAGCACGCGGTTTCGATCGCGCACTTCGTCCGGAATGACGATGCGCAAGTGCGCCAGGTCGGCGTCCGTCAAGCGCAGTTCGTATGATCCGGTGGGAAATGGGTCGTTGGGTTTCATGCCTGTATATCGGCAAGGAACACAAATTTCCTGAGTGCTTTGGTAGCCTGTCGCCAGCCAAATGACCGGCCCTAAAATTTTTACACGGTCGCTGAAATGTTTTGCCGATTACTGGAAATCGCTTTTCGCGTGATCAAACGAAAAAGGCCGCATTCCCTGAGGAAAGCGGCCTTTTCACGCGGCGCACAATGCTGTCTCGCCGCTATCTTCACGCCAGGTTATTGACCCGCTGCCGGCGAAACCACGCTCGGGGTAGCCAGCGTGTTATTGGTCTTCGGTGCGCTCGTGGCCGACGTCGAAGTGCCGTTCGTGCCGCTAGGAAGCCCCGAATTCGGCGCACGAGCGCCCATGCCGCTGTCCGAGTTCGTCACGCCCGGCGTGCCGTAGCCGCCCGTTGCGCGGTTCACCTGATTCGCCGGGCTGGCTGTGCTCCCGGAAGAACCTGCGCCACCGTTCGAGCCGCCTGCCGACTGTGCGAAAGCGCCGGCCGACAGGGTGAGTGCGGCGACGGCCGCGACTAAAGTGCTGATTGCTTTGCTCATGATCCGTCTCCTTTAAGGGATTGGAATATGGAAACAGACGAATGCCGCCTGCTTGCTTTTGAGGCAGCAAACAGCGTGCCGCAGGCTTTCAATTCGCATAGAGCAGGCCGGCATCAAGTGAGGAGCATTTTCGGCATGAGAAGCCGCAAAGCCAGCCCCCATGCGACGCCTATCTCATGCATCGATGTTCGATCGTTAGCCAGCTTCAGGCATGCCGTGGCCCATTTCGCCGATGACGTCACAGATCGACGATAGTCAGTGTCGTCATCTCGATTCGCCCACATCCTCCATCAACATCCGCGCGCCTTTCTCCGCCACCATGATCGTCGGCGCATTCGAATTGCCGGACGTGCAACCGGGCAGAACGGATGCATCGATCACGCGCAAGCCTTGCACGCCGCGCACGCGAAGCCGGGGATCGACCACGGAATCTTCGCCGCCGCCCATTCGACACGTGCCGACCAAGTGATACCCCGACACACCACGAGCCAACGCATAGTCGAGGAGCGCATCGTCGGCGATGACGTTATCGCCCGGCAGCGTCTCGTGCTCGATGTATCGCGCAAGCGCGGTCATCGAAAAAATCTTGCGGCCAAGTTTGAGGCCCGCGACGACGGCCGCTTGATCGCGCGCATCCGTGAGATAGCGTGGAGAGATGACGGGCGCCGCGTGAGCATCGGTCGAAGCGGCGTGCACGCTCCCCTTGCTATGCGGGTACGACTGATAGATGGCGAGTGTCATGCCCGGCTCTCGTTCGAGCGCATACGTGCCCGGCTCGAAGCTCGCGGGCGCGAAGCTCAGTTGCAGATCGGGCGCGTTGGCTTCAGCGCTGCTGCGGGCAAACGCGGCGCACGTGCTTGCGCCGCACGTAAGCAGGCCCTTTCCCGCCACATAGCGCGACAGTTCCTTGAAGAGCGCGACGCCATGCGTGCGTTCGTTGAAGGTCGACTGGCCGCGCACGCGTTGAGTGACACGCACGGAATAGTGATCGCGCAGATTCTCGCCGACGTTGTCGTTCTCGTGCACGACGTTCACGCCGAGCTTCTGCATCAGCGAGCCCGGCCCGATGCCCGACAACTGCAATAGATGCGGCGAGCGGATCGCTCCGCACGCCACGATCACCTCGACACGCGCGCGAACCTTGATCGTGCGTCCCGCTTGCGACACCTGCACGCCAACCGCACGCGTGCCATCGAAGAGAATGCGTTCTGCAAGCGTGTCGGTCATCGACCCGAAATTCGCCCGTTTGCCGATACCTCGAAGATACGTCTGCGCCGGCCCCGCGCGAAACCGTCCCGCGCGATTCTGTTGAAACGGCGCCGCGCCTTCGCGCTCGACGCCGTTATGACTTGCACGGACCGTCATTCCAGTCTGGCCGCACGCATCGAGAAACGCCTGACTGAGCGGATGCGTCTCCATGAAATCATTCACCGGCAAGACGTTCGCCGGGCTCGCACCGCCCGCATTCTCCATCTGTTCGTAGATGGGCAGGATGTCGTCGAAGGACCAGCCCGCGCAACCTTCATCGACCCAACGCGCATGTTCCGCTCTGGCCGAACGCACATAGAGCATGCCGTTCATCGACCCGGTGCCGCCGAGCATGCGCCCCTGCGGATAAGCGATCACGCGCGAATCCATGTGCGGCTGCGGCGCCGACCGATAACGCCAGCTCAGAACCGGATGCTCGATCAGCGAAAGAAAGCCAGCAGGAATATGGATCATCGGATGACGGTCGCGCGGGCCGGCTTCGATGAGAAGCACGCGATGCGCGCCGCTCGCCGATAACCGGTTCGCCAAAACGCAACCCGCGCTGCCGCCACCGACGATCACGAAGTCCGCTTCTCGATCCCATTGCGTCGACATGTGGCCTCAGTAACTCGTTACATTTGCGCGCCTGCCGGCAAGCGGACCCGCAGCGGCGGCTTCGGCGATGAGCGCTTCGCTTGCACGGCGCAACGCACGCGCACGCTCCACGGGCGGCGCGAGATTCGGCAAGCCGTGCATCGGAATCTCGACGGATATCACGGTGTCGGGCGGCAGCGCGCGGACCATCGAGCGCAGATCGATACCGCCATCGCCCGGTGGCAAGCGCGCCTGCCGCGCCTGGAAAATGAGTTCGGCGTCGGTCGTCGGGCGTTCGCGCGGCGCATCGCATAACTGAAAATACGCGAGCTGGTTCGCGGGCAATGCGGCGATTTCCTCCGCGCTGCCGCCCGAACGATCGACATGCATGGAATCGACGATGATCGAGCCGGTGCCCGCAAGCGTCAGCACGCGACGCGCGGACGCCATGTTCTTGATGCCTGTCCACGGCATGAATTCGAGCCCCATTCCAATGCCATGACGTGCGCCGAGTTCGAAGAGTCGCGCATAGCGATCCGCGATGGCCGCTTCGTCCGGACTGTCGCCCGCAACCAGCATGTGACGCGCGCCGAGTTCGGCGGCCGCCGCAAGCAAGGGCTCGTGCGCGTCGATGTCGGTATCGGGCAGCAGGCGCACGATTTCGACATCGTGCACGGCTACGTTCAGATCGCACATGCGGGCGAGGGTCTCGCGCATCATCGGCGTGAGCGTGGCGCCGATCATCGGATGCTGATGCTCGCCGGGCGCCACGGGCGCAAGCCGCAGATTCACCGAACGAAAGCCCGCCGCGCTGGCGGCCTCGATCATTTCCGGCGGCGTGAGTTCGATCAGGGTCAGGTGCGCAAGGGAGAGCAAATGCGTCATGGCGTCAGGCGTTCAGGCTGATGGGTTGAATGTCCTGGGCGCTTTCAGCGCCGTCTTCGAGCGTGTCATGCTTGGCGAAGAACGCGAGCGAGCGCGCGACGCCATCTGCGAGCAAGGTCACGGGCAAGCCGGGAAGCACGCGGTTCAAGTCGTCGGGCGGAAGGTCCGCGACAATCGGCAACGGCGCGCCGCTGGCGGAAAGACGCGCGCCGGGCACTTGCCTGCCGATCTCTTCGATGAGCGCATCGGTGCTCTGCACATCGCCGCATAGATTGAAGACATGCGCGCCTTCGACCACGCGCGTGAGGGCCGCCCAAAAGGCTTCGACGACATCATCGACATGGATCATGCCGGTGCGGCCGGTGAAGGGAATCGTGTAGAGCTCGCCGCGCGCCGCCGCCTGGCACGCGAGACTCACGCCCGCGCTTGCGCCGTCTTCGCGCCCCGGACCGTAGACCACGAATGGACGAAAGCCCACGCTGGCCACCGCGCGTCCGTCCGGACCGGCGTTGTACCAATAGCTACGCGCGCAGCCTTCCGTGGCGAGCTTGAATGCGCCGTAGTGCGTGGTCGGTTCGGGATACGCCGCGTGCTTCGGTCCGTAGACGCCCGCCGAACTCGTGTAGACCACGCGCGCGATGCCGTGCTTCTTCGCGGCCTCGAAGACGTTCAGCGTGCCGATCACGTTGATGGTCGCGCCGCGCACCGGATCGTTCTGGCAGAAGGGCGTGAGCACGCCGGCGAAATGCGCGACGGCATCGCAAGCCGCGAGCGCGTGATCGACCGCGCGGGTATCGCCGATATCGCCTTGCAACCATTCCACGCGTTCAAGCGATGCACCTAGCAGCACACGAATCAGCTTGCCCGGCGGATTCAGGTCGAACACACGCACCGTTTGTCCTTCGGCGAGCAGGCGTCTGACCAGCCACGCACCGATAAAGCCATTGCCGCCCGTCACGCAGACTTTCATTGCCGCCTCCGATGTCTCGTTCGTTCCTCGATTTCACTGACTAACTAGTAGGTTCGTTAAATCGGTGGTGGTAGATTAATCGATGGAGCAACATGGACACTTGGGGATAACCCCAGTCGCCAGCCATCCACTTGAACGATCCGATGCCATCCGATACCTACGAACCCGTTCCCGCGCCCGAGCCGAAGCGGACGAATCAGCGCGATCTGGCCGCTGTGCGCACGCGCGCCGAGATTCTGCAAATCGCCACGGAAGAGTTCGCGCTGCACGGCTACACGGGCGCGCGTGTGGACGCGATCGCCGAGCGCATGCGCGTATCGAAAGCGATGATCTACTACTACTTCACGAACAAGGATGGGCTCTATCTCGCGGTGCTGGAGCACGTTTATTCGTTGATCCGCGATGCCGAGGAAGCCACGCGCCTCGATTATGAAAGTCCGGCCGAGCAGTTGCTGTCGCACTATATCGAGAACACGTTCGAGTTTCACGAGAATAATCAGGTGTTCAGCCGCATCATCAGCATCGAGAACATACACAACGCCGCGTTCCTGAAGAAGTCGCCGACCATCAAGGCGACGAATCGTCCGGTGCTCGAAACGCTGACGAGCATTCTCCATCGCGGCATTGCGGCGGGCACGTTCCGACGCGACATCGGCGCGGTGGATTTGCACTATCTGATCAGCGCGCTGTGCATCTATCGCGTGTCGAACCGGCATACGTTCGGCACACTGTTCGATGTCGACTTCGCCAAAAAGTCGACACGCAAGAAGCAGCGGATGCTCGCGGTCGAGTCGGTGTTGACGTTGCTCATGAAGCCGGCCGCGGATTGACTGGCCCTTCGTAACCGTCGCACGAAATTAACCCCTTGGAACAAAAGTTGCGCCTTCCCTGAGTCTCACGGCCGGCGTTCGGGCGCATGCCTGTCCGTCACCGTCACTCTCCAAAAGAGGCGCAACGATGAGTATTTTGTCCGCAGTAGGTTTGGGTTCGAGCAAGAAAGTCCGCTATGCGATCGTAGGTTTGGGCGACATCTCGCAGGAAGCGATGATGCCCGGCGTGAGTCACACGGATAACTCGGAGATCACCGCGCTCGTTACGAGTGATCCCGAGAAGGCGCGCAAATTGAGCGAGCAATACGATGTAGCGCACACCTATGGCTATGAGCAATTCGATGAGATGCTCGCCTCCGGCAACATCGATGCCATCTACCTTGCCACGCCGAACTGGCGCCATGCGGAGTTCGTCATTCCGGCGCTGAAAGCGGGCGTGCATGTGCTCGTCGAAAAGCCGCTGGAAGTATCCACGCAGCAATGTCAGGCGATCATCGAAGCCGCGAAGGCATCGACGGCGAAACTGATGGTCGCTTACCGTTTGCATTTCGAACCCGGCACGTTGTCGACCATCGAACGCATTCGTTCGGGAGAGCTCGGCGACATCATTCTTTTCACGTCCACGTTCGTGCAGAAGGTGGACCCGGCAAACCATCGCGCGACGAGCGGCATCACGGCGGGCCCGATCTTCGACATGGGACCGTATCCGCTCAACGCCGCGCGCTACGTGTTCGAGGACGAGCCGACCGAGGTCGTTTCGGCTGTCGGCGTGCGGCATCCGGAAGCCGGTCTCGGCGATTTCGACGACACCGTCGCCGTCACGCTGAAGTTTCCCGGCGACCGGCTCGCGCAGTTCGTCGTGTCATATGCGGCCAACGCACTGGAGTCGTTCTTTGCTGTCGGCACGAAGGGAAGCATCGCAATGCAGCCGTGCTATACGTACGGCAAGCCGCTCGAACAGGCCGTGACCATTGGCCAGGACGAAGAGAATCATTCGTTCAAGAACACGGACCACTTCGGCGGCGAGATGAAGTACTTCTCGGAGTGCATCTTGAACGACACGCATCCGGAGCCCGACGCGGAAGAAGGTTTCGCCGATGTGCGCGTGATCGAAGGCATCGTCAAGGCGCTCGAAACCGGTGGACCGGTCAAGCTCGATCCGTTCGTGCGCACACGGCGTATCGACACGTCCACGCAATTGCAGACGCTGCGCGCCGTGAAGTCGCCGGAACTCGTGAACACGAGCAATCCGGCCGAAGGCATCGACAAGGTGCCTAAAAATTGAATTCGCGCAAAGAGAAGACTCGACGTGACGCCGATGGCTTTCTGCCGCTCGATGCCTACGGCGCGTTGGGCGATGGCCGCTCCGTTGCGTTGAGTGGAGCGGATGGATCGATCGACTGGTGGTGCGTACCGAGCATCGACTCGCCGCCGCTTTTCGACCGGTTGCTGAACCCGCAAACAGGCGGTTTTTTCGCCATTACGCCCGCCGAACCCTTCGAAGTCGAGCGGCGTTATCGCGACGACAGCAACGTGCTCGAGACCGTCTTCACCACCGCGTCGGGCCGCGCGAAGCTGGTCGAGTCGCACAACAGCGGCGGCGCGGGCAGACTCCCCTGGGCCGAGCTAGCACGGCGCATTGAAGGCATCGAGGGCGAGATGCGATTCGACTTGCGCATCGTCTTCGGGCGTCAGGACGATACGATCAATCCGTATTGTTCGATGATCGGCAAACGCGCGGTGTTTCATGCGGGGCGCGTGTTGGGGCTCTTTCTGCATAGCGAAGGTGTGGTCGTCGACGAACGCGCGGATGCCGGTGTCGTCGCGCATGTGGTCGTGCGTGAGGGACAGCGCGAGACCGTGGCGATCGTCGCGGGCGAAGACGAGCCGCTCGTCGTGCCGCCAATCGAGGATATCGACAGGCGCATCGACAAGTCCGACAACGAATGGCGCGAGTGGACCACGAAGCTGCGCTATGACGGGCCGTATCGGCCGCTTCTGATTCGCAGCGCGCTTGCGCTCAAGCTCTTGCTTTTTTCGCCGAGCGGCGCGATTGCAGCGGCCGCGACTACATCGTTGCCCGAGCGGATTGGCGGCAAGAAGAACTTCGACTATCGCTACGCCTGGATACGCGACGCGGGCTACACCATCAAGGCGTTTTTGCGCATGAATGCGCAGGAAGAAGCAAAGGCGGCCTTTACGTGGCTACTGAAGCGAATCGAGACGCAAGGCGCGCGCGTGTTGTTTTCATTGTCGGGCGACGTCGTCGCGGATGTGCACGAGACCGGCCTTCCCGGTTACATGAATTCTGCGCCGGTCATCACAGGCAATGCCGCGACCAATCAGCATCAGCACGGCATTTACGGCGATATTTTCGGAACGGCCGCGGTTTTCGTGCGCGCGGGGAATATCCTCGATTCACAGAGCGCTCAGACGCTCTCGCGTCTCGCGGATCAATGCGCCGACCGCTGGCGTCTCAAGGACTCGGGCATTTGGGAACTCGAAGAAGCTCAGCATTACACGATGTCCAAACTCAGCGCGTGGGAAGCGCTCGCGCGTGCGGTCGAACTGGCCGATAGCGGGCAGTTGCCGACCACATGCCGCGATAGATGGGCGCGTGAGCGCGATCGCATCGAGCAATGGATCGACGAACATGGCTGGTCCGAAGAGAAGGGCGCATATGTGATGTATCCGGGCAGCGACAAGCTCGACGCGTCCATGGCGCTCGCCACACGCTTTCGCTATGACGGCAAGGAACGCGCCGAACGTACGCTCGACGCCATTCAACGCGAACTGGGCGAAGGCGCATATCACTATCGATACAGCCGTGCTTCCGAAGAAGAAGGGTGCTTTCTCGCGTGCACGTTCTGGCAGATCGAAGCTCGCGCGTTGCTGGGACAGAAAGACCGCGCGACCAAGGCCTTCGATGCGGTCATCGAAGCGCTCGCGCATGGCGTCGGAATCTACCCTGAGATGGCGGACCCGCAAACCGGCGAGTACCTCGGGAACTTGCCGCAAGGGTTGACGCATCTCGCGATCATTCAGGCTCTTACGGCGTTGCAATCATCGGGGCGAATGGAGGACGACATCTAATTCGTGGTGAACGATGCCGTCTCGACCGTCAGCGCGGGCATTCACCTATGTCATTGCGTTTATTAGACCCATACTGTGGGACATCACCGAGGGTCGTGTCAGAGACACCCCGTTCCTGACGCGCGGTGTTTCTCCGGTAGGCAGAGAGTCGTCAATGACCCGCCATGGAACACGCCCGCGACAGGTCCGTCGCGGGCGTTTTTTTATCGCTGCTCATGCGGCGGGCTTCATCGTGATGCGCCGCTGAGTTTGTGCCCGGCATCCCGCGAGAGCTTCACGTAGCCGTAGATCGACACGAGCGTCACCACGCCCGCAGCGAGAAACGCAAGGCGGAAGTCGTCGAGTGTGAAGGTGTGCGCGTGCGCGCCGTCCTTGCCGTGATAAGCCGATGCCGTGCGCAACGCCAACGCGCCGAATGCAATGCCGAGCCCGATGCTCATTTGCATCGCCGCGTTCCACATCGTGTTGGCGGCGCTCATTTGCTGCGTCGGTACATCGGCGTAGGCGAGCGTGGCGAGCGAGGTGAACTGCATCGAGCGCGTCACGCCATAAACGAAGATCACGAGCAGCGTGAGTACGAGCGGTGACGCCGGCGTGAGCAGACCGCATGCAATGGTGAATGCGCCGCATACCGCACAGTTGATGATCGCCACGTTCCTGAAGCCGTGGCGCTTGAGGATGCCGGTCGTGAGCGCCTTCATGCCGAGATTGCCCAGAGCGCTTGCAAGCAGTAACAAGCCCGACTTGAACGCGGACAGCCCGAAGCCGATCTGAAACAGAAGCGGCATGAGATAAGGCACGGCGCCGATGCCGATACGCGTAAACGTGCCTGTCACCACGGTCACCGAGAACGTGGGGATACGCAGCGTCGTCACGTCGATGAGCGGATGCCGCGCGACGAGCGCATGCCGATAAGCGATCACGCCGATGACGAGACCAACCGCGATCACGGCCAGTCCGACCCACGGATTGGTATCCGGCTGACTTGCCATATCGGCGCCATAAAGGATGGCGGTGAGCGACAGGCCGCTCAGGATGAGCCCGGCTACGTCGAACGGCCGGCGTTCACCGCTGCGCAGATTCGGCACCCACTTCAGCACGGCCAGCAATACGACGAGGCACACCGGAAGATTCAGCAGGAAGATCCAGCGCCATGATGCATACGTGGTGATGAAGCCGCCGATGGGCGGCCCGACCACCGGCGCGACGATGCCCGGCCACGTGATGGTGGAGATGGCCTGCATCAACTGCTTCTTGTCGACGCTGCGCACCACGGTCAAGCGGCCGACCGGCACCATCAACGCGCCGCCGATGCCTTGCAGAACCCGGGCCGCCGTGAACTGCTCCACGTTCTGCGAGATGCCGCAGAGCAAGGACGCCAGCGTGAAGGTCACGATCGCGCTGAAAAACACGCTGCGCGAGCCGAAGCGGTCCGCCACCCAGCCGCTTGCGGGAATGAAGATGGCGAGCGCGATCATGTAGGCGCTCATGCCGAGACTCAGCGCATTGGGGCTCGTACTGAACGAATGCGCCATCTGCGGCAGCGCGGTCGCGATGATCGTGGTGTCGAGATACTCCATGAAGAACGTCGCGGCCACGACATAGGGAAGCGGGCCGAGCGAGACGGTGCGGTCGGTTGAGTCTGTCATTGTCTTGCCGGAAGGCGGGGTGCGGGCTGAGGGTGGATGCTACCAGTATTACTGCGTTCCCGAACCCGGCCGTGATTCAACGCGCCGTTGCGAACGCTCGCGCGGCTGGCACTTTTCGAATTCGGGCGGCGCCGCTCTGTATGACCAATACGCCCATCGTTGTTCCTAGTTGCTACTACCCATTGCCATTTCCCTTCGATTCTGTAAGCGTTATGCGTTGTATCAGCGTAGATATAGCGAGCCGATATATCGACGATAACGATCCCGGAATAAAGGACCTCACCGATGAGCTTCGCACACGACTTCAAGCGTCTTGCCTCGCTGCTGCTTTTGCTCGCGTTGCTCCCGTTCGCGGTCACGGCCTGCGGCGGCAACGACGACTCGCCACCCGCACCGAAGGCGACCTTGTCCGTGTCCGGTGAAGTCGCCACGCCGGGCAATCTCACGCTCGCGCAGATCCAGGCACTTCCAGCCACCACGCAAACCGTTTCCTTCGGCAGCGGCACGGGCCAGCAAAGCCACGTCTACACCGGCGCGACGGTGTGGTCCGTGTTGAACCAGGCTGGCATCGTCGTCAATTCGGCGGTTCACAACGACGTGCTGGGCAAGTATGTCGTGACGACCGGCAGCGACAACTATCGCGCGCTGTTTGCAATGGGCGAACTGAGTCCGGACTTCGGCAATCGCGGCGATCTGGTGGCCTATGCCGAGACGCTCAACGGTGCGAGCGCGGCACTCAACAGCACGGACGGTCCACTGCGCGTCACTGCTCCCGGCGACGTCAAAGGCGGCCGATACGTCTCGAACCTCGTCAAGCTCGAAGTCCATTCCGCGATGTCCACGGTCACGGCGGGCGGCGGCGGTCTCACGACGCAGTTCCAGCTTCTCGGTGCGCTGAATCACCCGGCGACTTTCGACACGGCAGCATTGCAGGCGCTGCCTCCCGTCACGCGCACGGCTGGCGGAAATAGCTACACGGGCGCGAGCCTGTGGGACCTGATCAACGCAGCGGGCATCCAGACCAACACTGCGACTAAAAACGACTTGCTCGGCTTCTACGTGATCGCAACCGGCAGCGATGGCTATCGCGTCGTGATTTCTCTTGCCGAACTGTCGCCGGACTTTGGCAATCAGCCCGACATCGTCGCTTATGCGATGAATGGCGCCCCGCTGACATCCACCGGTTTTGCGCGCCTCGTGATCCCCAACGACGGCAAGGCCGGGCGCTATGTTTCGAACCTCGCGGCGCTCGAAGTCGTATCCGCGCCGCGCTGATTAGCCTGCCTATGCAACGCTAAACCCGCCGCCTGACCTCTTGCGGCGGCAAGCCAAACCCGCGCATGAACGCCTCGCGCATATGCCGGCGATCCCGAAACCCCGTTTCCTTCGCGATGGTTTCCAGCGGATGCCGGCTTTTTTCGATCATCAGGCGCGCTGCTTCCAGCCGCAACGCTTCGATGGCCTTCGCAGGCGATTGCCCCGTCTCCTCCGTGAACACGCGGCTGAATTGACGCGGACTGAGATTCGCCTCGCCCGCGAGTTCCTCGACCGTCAGCGGCCGGCCCAGATTCTTGCGTGCATAGTTGAGCGCGTTCTGAATACGGTCTGATTTCGGCGCGAGATCGAGCATCTCCGAATGCTGCGACTGGCCGCCCGAACGCCTTTGCGGCATCACGAGCTTATGCGCGACCGAGCGCGCAACGTCCGCGCCGAGATCCTTTTCGACCATCGCGAGTGCGAGATCCAGACCGGCAGTCATGCCCGCAGACGTCCAGATAGGACCATCGACGATATAAATGCGATCGTCCTCGATGCGCACATCGGGAAAGCGGCTTTGCATCTCGCGTGCGTAGAACCAGTGCGTGGTCGCGCGCCGGTTGGACAGCAGCCCGGCTTCCGCGAGCACGAAGCTGCCCGTGCAAATGCCCGCGATACGCCGCGCCCGCGTACCCGTGCGCCGCAGGAACGCCAGTATTTCGTGAGGCGGCGGCGTGTCGAGCGGCGTGTTCACGCCCGCCGCGATCCATGTGTCCACGGAGGCACGCGCACTGACCCGGCGCGTGCCGACGCTCATGCCTAACGACGAACACACCTCGCCGCCGTGCGCCGAATAGTTGGCCATCCGATAAAAGGGCTCGCCCGCTACGTGGTTGGCGTATTCGAACACCGACTGCGACGCGATTGCCATCACCTGAAAGCCGTCGCTCAACAAATAGCCGATGCTGTGCATGTTTCCTCGTCCTCGATGTCCGAAAAAAGTCGTTTGTCCGAAAACACGACCATATACGTCATTTCGGTCGCGGTCAATTCCGCGCAGAATCTACTCACGGATTCACCACCACCATTTGAACCGGAGTGACATCATGTCCCAGAACCATCGCGGCACGGCCCTCGTCACGGGCGCATCGTCGGGCATCGGCGCGGTCTATGCCGAGCGTCTTGCGCGTTCGGGCTACGACCTTATCCTCGTGGCGCGCAACCGCGAGAAGCTTGCCGCGCTAGCCGAACGTATCAGTAATGAAACGCAGAAGGGCGTCGAGATCATCGATGCCGATCTCAACGACCGCACGGCGCTCGCGCGTGTCGAAGCGAAGCTGAAGGACGACGCGAGCATCACGCTGCTGGTGAATAACGCGGGCGTCGGTACGCATACGCCTTTGCTCGACAGCGACGTCGATGCAATGACCCGCATGATCGAACTCAACGTGACCGCGCTTACCCGCCTGACTTATGCGGCGGTGCCGGGCTTCGTCGCGCGCGGCAAGGGCGCGGTGATCAATATCGCGTCTATCGTGAGTATTGCGCCGGAGTTGCTCAACGGCGTCTATGGCGGCACCAAGGCGTTCGTGCTGGCCTTCAGCCAGTCGCTGCATCACGAACTCGCGGCGAAAGGCGTGCGCGTGCAGGCCGTGTTGCCAGGCGCGACGGCGACGGACTTCTGGGAAAGCGGCGGGCTCCCTATCGACAATCTGGACCCCGCAATCGTGATGTCGGCGGCCGACATGGTCGATGCCTCGCTAATCGGCTTCGAGCGCGGCGAACTGGTGACGATTCCCTCGCTGCACGACGGCGCCAAGTACCAGGCGTACGAAGCCGCGCGTCAGGCGATGGCGCCGGAACTGTCGACCAACGCACCCGCCGCGCGCTACGCGGCCTGAACCATCGTTCTCTTTTCCACATTTGGACTGACCATGAAAACCACGGGCAATACCATCTTCATCACGGGCGGCACTTCGGGCATTGGCCGCGCGTTGGCGGAAGCGCTTCATCAGCGCGGCAATCAGGTGATCGTCGCGGGACGGCGCCGTGCGCTGCTGGATGAAGTGGCAAGCGCGAATCCGGGCATCGACACGGTTGAACTCGATATCGCCGACGCCGCGCAGATTCGCAGCGTCGCCGCGCAATTGATCGCAAAGTATCCGGCGTTGAATGTCGTCATCAACAACGCGGGCATCATGCCGTTCGACGATGCAGGCGGCGCGCTCGACGATGAATCCGCGGTGCGCCTCATCGACACGAATCTGCTCGGCACGGTGCGCGTGAGCGCGGCGTTCGTCGAACATCTGAAGACGCAGCAACAGGCGTATATCGTCAACAACAGTTCGGTGCTCGCGTTCGTGCCGCTCGCCGCGACCGCGCTGTATTCGGCAACCAAGGCGGCAATCCATTCGTATTCGATGTCGCAACGCTTCGTGCTGCGCGATTCGAGCGTGCGCGTGCTGGAGATCGCGCCGCCGTGGGTGGACACGGACTTGGTCCACAAGAGCGGCGATCCGCGCGCGATGCAGCTGGAAGCGTTCATCGCCGAAATCATGCAGAAGCTGCCGGAAGCGACGACGGAAGTCGTGGTCGATGCCGCGAAGCCGCTGCGCGATAACGCCGGACCGAATGAACATGCGTTCGTCGAGCAGTTCAATCAGTTCGTGACGGACAATCCCATTCCGGTCGCTTGAGCGTGAAGGCGAGAAGGGGCGCCCAGGTTGCAACGCCCCCGATCCTCCTTAAAACTCCAAACGCGCATTGACTGAAACCGTGCGCGGCTCGCCAGGCTGAATGTAGTCGGCATATTGGAATTCCCAATAACGCCGATTCGTCAGATTGTCGATAGCCGCGCGCACGCCGACGTTATGTCCCGCGATGCGTGTCGTGTAAGTCGCGCCAAGGCTGTAGATCATGAAGCCCGGCACGTTCAGATCGCCGGACGGACGCAGGTTCGTGTTGCCCGTGAACTTCGCATTGGCGCCGAGCGTCAGGCCCGGAACCACGGGCACCGCATAATTCACGTGCGCCGCCGCGACGAAGCCGGGCGCACCCGCGACGCGATTGCCGTCGAATGTCGAGCCTTTCTTGTAGTGCGTCGCAATCCACATCAGATCGCCGCCGACCGTCCAGTCCCGACCGATGCGAACATCCGCGCCCGCTTCCATGCCTTCGAAGATGGACTCGCCATCTTCCACGAAGACGTTATCGCCATTGGCGTATTGCGCGCCGCGTTCGATGCGGAACAGCGCAGCCGTCGCGCTCCAGCGCTCGTTCTGACTCTTCACGCCGACTTCGTATTGCTTGCTGCGCAGCGGGTTGAGGATCGCTCCGGCATTGGCGTAGAAGTCGCCGACGACATTGCCCGCTTCCAGCGATTCGACGTAGCTCGCATAGAGCGTCGTGCCCGGCGTGAGCTTGAACATCAGCGCGACGCTCGGCGTGACCACGCCGTTTTGCGAGTAAGTCGAAGTCGTCGTGCCGTCGTTACCGTAGCCGTGCTGCTCGTAATTCGTATAGCGCACGCCGCCGAGCACCGACCAGCGTTCGGTGAGCGCGATGGTATCGCTTGCGAACAGCGCTTTCTGCGTGATGTCCGCGTTGCGATAGGTGTAAAAGCCCGAACTGTCGTAGCGATTGACGTTCGGCTGATAGATGTTGCCCGTGCCGATCTGGTCGTAGAAACTGTTCGCGGTGTTGTCGTTGGTTTGCTTCTGATACGCGGCGCCGAACACGAGCTGATGTTGCAGCGGCCCGGTCTTTACGAGACCTTCGGCCATGACCTGCCACGCATTCAGCTGATGCCCTTCCTTGCCTTCGAAGCGAAAGTCGTCGTAGTTGCCCGCTGGATCGAGCAGATTGTACGTGCTCTCGTTCCGATACCGCGTGCTCTTGCTAAAGCTGTATGAGGCCGAAAGCGTCCAGTCCTGATTCAGGTTGTAGCGCAAGCCGGCAGTATAGAGTTGCAAGTTCGTGTTCAGATGCTGGTCCGGCGTGACGAGCGTGCTGCTGCCGCCACTGAGCGTCGCGGGCAACGAGGCGCCCGTGTATTGCGCGGTCGAGATGGCCGTCGTGATGCCCGACGCATGGCGTTCCTGATACAGCGCGCCGAAGGTGGCGATGAGGTCTTTCGTGAGGCGTGCATCGGCGGAAAGGGAAAACGAATCGCGGCGCACGTTGCCGTCGTTATAGGTCTTGCCTTCCTCGTGCGTCGCGTTGAAGCGGTAGCCGAACATGCTGTTCGGTCCGATACGCCCACCCAGGTCGACATGCTCGGACCATACGGCCGTCGACGCATAGCCGACATCGACGCTGGCGATCTGCTTATCCGTGACGGGCGGCTTCTTCGTCACATAGTTGACCACGCCGCCGGGCGCGCCGAAGCCGTACATGAAGCCCGACAAGCCCTTGAGCAGTTCGACGCTTTCGAGTTGCTCGTAGGGCATGGTGATGCCGTAGGCGTTGAACGGCTGGCCGTCGATCCTGTAACCGTTCTGCCAGTCGAGTTGCATGCCGCGCACGGTGATATAGCTCGCCCACGCGTTGTACGGATTGCTGTTGTCCGACACGGATGCGTCCTGCGCGAAGACATCGCCGAGCTTTTTCGCCTGACGATCCGCGAGTTCTTCGCCGGTGACGATAGTGGTCGAGTAGGGCGTGTCGAGTTGCGTGCGGGTGCCGAGCGCGCCGGTGCTAACGTCGCGGCGCAGATGCTGGCCTTGATCGGTGTCGGATGAAGCGGTGACGGAGACTGCGGGGAGTGTGGCTTCGGTGGCGTTGCCGGATGTCGATGAGCCGGTGTCGCTTTGCTGCGCAAGGGCCGATTGACTGGTGGCGAAGAGCAGGAGCGTCGCCAGTGTGGACGGGCGCATCGCCCATTTGCCGATGGTTGTACTGCCCCGTGGTGCTGATTTCATCCCTAATTTTCCGTCGTCGAGTTATTGGCCGTAAATGCGAACTATTCGCATTAGAACGGGCGCAATTCTGACGGGTGTTTGGGAATTTGTAAACTTCGATGTTTGATCTAGGGGCGCCGAGAAGGGCTGCTGGCGGCCTTTTGCGGGTAGGCGTCGCTGATTAATTCGTTCGAGGCGGCGCGAAATGTTCGATCAAACGAGCTTCACGCGCCGCCTGCTACATGCCGCAATGTGCGGCCAGCAATACCGTCAACGTCGCTCGGAATCCGCAGCCGCATCACCCAACAACCCCGGCAACTCCAGCAACGTCCTGTGCGCTCCCCCAAGCTCGACCGCCGCTGCGTAAGTCGACTGCACGGCGGTGGCAATGGCATCGACGGCATGGGTGTCGCCGGCCATCGTCACGTAGTAGCCGAGGTCTTTCAGCGCGTTCGACATATGAAAAGGCATGCTCGAAGGATCGCCGTCGATAAGCGATGGCCGCAGCCGCTCCAGCGCCGCGCCGCCTCCGCCGCCCTTCGCGAGCACATCGACGAAAGTTTGCGGGTCCACGCCCGCACGCTTCGCGCAGGCAGCCGCCTCGGAGATCAACGCAATCGTGCCGAGCGACACGAAGTTGTGCAGCAACTTCATGCTGTGTCCCGCGCCAGTGCCGCCGACCAGCGTGATGTTCTCCGCGAACGTGCGCAGCAGCGGCTCCACTCGCGCGAACAATTCCGGGTCCGCGCCCACCAGCAAGTTCAAACGTCCTTCGTGCGCTTCCTTGGCGGTGCGCGTCATGGGCGCATCGATGAAGAGGCCGCCCGCCTGCGTCACGCGATCGGCCACGCGCGTCGTGGATGCGGGCACGGCCGTCGAGCAATCGATCACGATGGTGCCTGGCTGCAAACCCGCGAGCACGCCATCGGGCGCACTGAGAACCGCTTCCACTTCGGGCGATCCGGTCACGCACAGAATGACGATCTCGGACTCGCGCGCGAGCGCCTCGCCCGTGGTGAAGGTCTTGACTCCCCCCGCCAGCAGTTCGTCGAGCGGCTGGTTGCCGGGATGCTCGACCACGCTCAACGGGTAGCCGTGC
This sequence comes from Caballeronia sp. GAWG1-1, assembly GCF_023631465.1. Taxonomy (NCBI): domain Bacteria; kingdom Pseudomonadati; phylum Pseudomonadota; class Betaproteobacteria; order Burkholderiales; family Burkholderiaceae; genus Caballeronia; species Caballeronia sp. GAWG1-1. The sequence goes on along the minus strand of NZ_JALQDB010000040.1, from coordinate 59,326 downwards.
TTCATCACGTTGCGCGCAATACCGTGTCCCATGAGACCGATACCGATCATGCCGATGCGTTGCTTCATGCTCTATCTCTTCGAGTTGTCGTTTGGAAAGCCGGTTGCATCCGCATCAACGGTTGACGAGCCTCTTGGGCAACATCACCGCCAGTACGAAGCCGAGCAGAAGGCAACCGACCATCGAGAAAATCGGCAGCGTAAGGCCGCCGGAAAGCTGTTTCAGATACCCCACCACATAAGGACCGAAGAAGCCGCCGAGATTGCCGAAGGCGCTGATCCATGCAATGCCGATAGCCGCGCTCGTGCCCAGCACCGCCGTCGGCATGCTCCAGAAAAGCGGCGGCAACGACAGCAATCCCGCGTTGGCCATGCACAACGCAAGCATGCCGAGCCACAAGTTGTCATGCCAGAGCACCGAGAGCGACAATCCTGCCGCGCCCATCAACAGCAAGGCCGCGACATGCAAGCGCCGTTCGCCGCGCTTGTCGGCGCTGCGCCCGAACAGCACCATGACGACGACCGCAACCGCGTTTGGCAGCGCCGCGAGCAGGCCGATCACGAAGTCGCTCTTGATGCCCATCGACTTGATCATGGTCGGCGCCCAGAAGGTGTAGCCGTAGATGCCGAACACGTCGAGAAAGTAGATGAGGCAAAACGCCCACACGAGCCAGCTCGACAAAAGGCCCTTGTGATTGGCTTCGGCGGTGATCGCACGGTCAGCGGCGAGCACGCGCGACAACAAAGCGCGTTCGGGTTCGCTCCAGTGTTTGCTTCGCGTGACATCGTCTTCCAGACCTCGCCACGTATAAACCGCTGCGAGAAACGCGGGCAGCGCCTCGATGATGAATATCCACTTCCAGCCCGGCAAGCCCATCAGGCCGTTGAAGTATTCCATGATGAAGCCGGTAAGCGGCGAGCCGATCAGTCCCGCCAGCGCGAGCGCCGCGTAGAACATGCTGAGAATGCGAGCGCGCCAGTGCCTCGGAAACGACTGGCTGATATAGAAGATGATCGCCGGAATGAAGCCCGCTTCGGCGACGCCCAGCAAACAGCGCATGGCATAGAACTGCATCGGCGTGGCGACGAACGCCGTAAGCCCGGATACGATGCCCCACGACAGAATGATCCGCGTGATCCAGCGGCGTGCGCCGACGCGCTGCAAAATCATGTTGCTCGGCACTTCGAAGACCACATAGCCGAGAAAGAAGATGCCCGCGCCGAAACCAAAGACCGCATCGGAGAAGCCGAGTTGCTGGGCCATCTGCAGCTTGGCGAAGCTCACGTTCACCCGGTCGATATACGAGGTGATGTACGCGAACATCAGAATGGGCAGGATCTGTAGCGCGAGGCGCCGGAAAATCCGGTCCTCGGCGGCCGCGTCGCGCGCGGGTGCGGACGGCAGAGCGCCGCCCGGCATGCTGGTCGCATCGATTTCCACGTCTGTCTCCGTCATATATGTACTGATTTTTTTAAAGCCCTGTCAGTGTCGCCGGATTCGTGGCAAACGGCGGACGCAGCAGGACATGAGAAATTTAGCCTGTGCCGCGCGCCGTCGATATGCGAATTCCTTGAAGCGGGCTTTCGAATTGTTCGAACGCCCGATGCGAGCGGCCACGCGCGTGCATCGCTCAGGGTAATCCTGTAGGGCGCGAAGACTGAGGGCCGCCGCGAGGGTGCCATACTGCGCGGCATGATCCATTCACGGAGCGTCTGGTTTGTTCGATCTCACCTCACTGGCTCTCTTTCTGCGCGCAGTCGAGACGGGGAGTCTGTCGAAGGCGGCGCAGCATTCGCATATGTCCTTGTCGACGGCCAGCCGGCGCATTGCGCTGCTCGAGCATCATTTCCGGGTGGCGCTGCTCAATCGAACTTCGGCGGGCGTCGAGCCCACGCCCGCCGGAGAAGCGCTCGCGCGCCACGGCACCGAGCTGCTGCTCAAGACCGACGCCATCTATAGCGAGCTGTCCGACTACACGAAAGGCTCGGTGGGCCGGGTGCGCGTCTTCGCCAACATCTCCGCGATCAGCCAGGAGTTGCCCGAGCATCTGCGAGCGTTCTCGCAGAAGTATCGCGACATCAAGCTGCATATCAGCGAATTGCGCAGCGCCGACATCTTGCAGGCATTGCGCGATGGCCGGGCGGATATCGGCGTCGTGACGTCGCAAACGGGCATGGAGGGCATTCGCCTCGCGCCTTATTGCAGCGACCGGATCAGCGTGGTCGTGCCGGAAGATCATGTATTGCAGGGAGACGAGATCGAGTTCGCCGCGCTGCTCGAACACGATATTGTCGCGCTCGACGACAAAGCCGAAGTCACGCGCATGCTGGTCAAGGAAGCGGCGCTGGCGGGCAAGACCATCCGCTTTCGCGTGCAGGTACAGAGCTTCGAGGCCATGTGCCGGTTGATCGCCGTGGGGCAGGGTATCGGCGTGTTGCCCGAGGGCGCCGTGAAGCTGTTTCTTCAGCCGATGCGCTTGCGCTTCATTCGCCTGACCAATTCCTGGGCCGAACGGATGATGTCGGTTGGCATGCGCGAAGGCGCGGCGGCCTTGCCTACGCGCAGGCTGTTCGACTTTCTGAGTGAGATCGGACCCGCGAGCACGGCGCAACTCGATACCGAGCGCCCCGCGCGCTGAGCCCTTCCGGATTTTCGAAGCCACCGTTCCTCGATTCGCACTTCCGTCGTTCGAATGCGTCCGCTAGATTGGCATTCGACATAGTCCGATGCCCGGGCGCGGCCGCGCTCGCGAGCAAAAGAGACGCAGGAGACAACGCAATTTCCATAGAGGCGCGCCTTGGGTGCGCCCGCCTCCTGTGCCTTCTCGCCGGGCATTCCCGCGTCGCACTTTCGGAGGCTTTGCAGATCATGACAACAACTCATAACATCGCCGTCATTCCCGGCGACGGCATCGGCAAGGAAGTGATGGTCGAAGGCCTGCGCGTGCTGAAGGCCGTGGCCGCGCGTTACGACATTGCGCTCAATTTCGACGAATTCGGCTCGTGGTGCACGGAGCATTACCTGCAACACGGCACGATGATGCCCGCGAATTGGGACCAGCAGATCGGCAAGCACGACGCCATTTTCTTCGGCGCGGTCGGCACGCCCGACGTCGTGCCGGATCACACCGCCGTGTGGGAATCGATCATCAAGATTCGCCGTGAATTCGACCAGTATGTGAACCTGCGCCCCGTGCGATTGATGCCCGGCGTGCCGTCGCCGCTCGCGAACCGCAAGCCTGGCGAGATCGACTTTCTGGTGGTGCGCGAGAACACCGAAGGCGAGTATTCGTCGGTGGGCGGGCGCATGTTCGAAGGCACCGAGCGCGAATTCGCCACGCAGCAGGCCGTGTTCACGCGCACGGGCGTGGACCGCATTCTCAAGTTCGCGTTCGAACTGGCGCAAAGCCGGCCACGCAAGCAACTCACGGCCGCGACCAAGTCCAACGGCATCTCCATCACCATGCCTTACTGGGACGAGCGTCTGGCCGAAGCCGCGAAGCGCTATCCGGACATCGAAACGCACAAGTACCATATCGACATTCTGTGCGCGCACTTCGTGCAGAACCCGGACCGTTTCGATGTGGTCGTCGCATCCAACCTGTTCGGCGACATCCTGTCCGACCTCGGGCCGGCTTGCACGGGCACCATCGGCATCGCGCCTTCCGCGAACCTGAATCCGGAGCGGCGCTTTCCGTCGCTGTTCGAGCCGGTGCATGGTTCCGCGCCTGACATCGCCGGGCGCGGCATCGCCAATCCGATCGGGCAGATCTGGTCGGCGGCGCTGATGCTTCAGCATCTCGGACGCGGCGAGGCGCGCTACGAAGCGGCCGCCAAAACCATCGTCGCGGCGATCGAAACCGTTCTCGACAAAGGTCCGCGCACGCCGGACATGGGTGGCGGCGCCAACACCGTCGAAGTTGGCACGGCGATCGCCGATGCCGTCACGGAACACGCACTGATCACGGAGTAAGACATGGAATATCGACACTTCATCGGCAACGCATGGAAGGCGCCGGATAGCGGCGCGACGCTCGATGTCATCGATCCGAGCACGGGCGAGCCGTTCGCTCACATCTCGCGCGGCAACGCCGCCGATATCGATGCTGCGGTCGCCGCCGCGCGCGGCGCGATGGGCGAAGCGCTCGATGGAGCGTGGGCCAAACTCTCGCCGGCCGAGCGCTCGAATCTGTTGTTCGCGTATGCCGCCGCCGTGCTCGAACACGGCGACGAACTCGCGCAACTCGAAGCGCGCGACACCGGTAAGGCGCTCAAGACCGCGCGCACCGACGCGGCCGTGCTCGCGCGTTATCTTCAGTACTACGCGGGCTGCGTCGACAAGCTGCACGGCGAGACCTTGCCCTATACCACGGGCTTCACCGTGTTGACCGTGCGCGAGCCGATTGGCGTGACCGGGCACATCATCCCGTGGAATTATCCGATGCAGATTTACGGGCGCAGCGTCGGCGCATCGCTCGCGGCGGGCAACGCGTGCGTGGTCAAGCCTGCCGAGGACGCGAGCCTGTCGATTCTGCGACTCGCCGAAATCGCCGCGGACATCGGCTTTCCGGCGGGCGCGATCAACGTCGTCACGGGTCTTGGCAGCGAAGCGGGCGCGGCGTTGTCGGCGAACGCGGGCATCGGCCACATCTCGTTCACGGGCTCGACGGTCACGGGCGCGCTGGTCGGACGCACGGCGGCGGAGCGTCATTGCCCGAGCGTGCTCGAGCTCGGCGGCAAGTCGCCGCAACTCGTTTTCGACGATGCCGATCTCGACGAAGCGCTGCCCGTCATTCTCAACGCGATCATCCAGAACGCGGGGCAGACCTGCTCGGCAGGCAGCCGTTTGCTGGTCCAGCGCGGCATTTACGAAAGCGTCGTCGAGCGGCTCGCCGCGCGCTTCGAGACGCTGCGTTCCGGTCCGCCGTCGATGGACCTCGACATGGGGCCGCTCGTCAACGCGAAGCAGCAGGCGCGGGTGCGCGGCATCGTCGAGCGAGCGGAAGGCGAAGGTATCCGTGTCGCGGCGCGCGGCAAGATCGCGGCGGAGGCATCGCGTAATGGCTTCTTCCAGGAAGCCGTGCTGTTTCGCGACGTGCCGCCGGACAGCCGCCTCGCGCAGGAAGAAGTCTTCGGGCCGGTGCTTGCCGTCATGCCTTTCGACGACGAAGCCGAAGCGGTGCGACTCGCCAACGGCACGCAATACGGCCTCGTCGCGGGCGTCTGGACGCGCGATGGCTCGCGTGGTCTGCGCCTCGCGCGCAAGCTGCAGGCGGGGCAGGTTTTCATCAACAACTATGGCGCGGGCGGCGGCGTCGAACTGCCGTTCGGCGGCGTGAAGGCGAGCGGCCACGGGCGCGAGAAAGGCTTCGAAGCGCTCTATGGCTTCACGAGCCTCAAGACCATCGCCATTCGGCACGGTTGAGGCGCACGCGCTTTCGCAACATGGCGAAACTCAACATCATCGGCGCGGGGCGCGTGGGCGCGACGCTTGGCAATCTGATCGTCGCGAACCGCGTGCTCGATATCGGCGATGTCTTCGATACCGACGCCAAACGCGCCGCCGAAGCGGTCGATTTCATCGGCGCGGGCCGCGTAGCCGAAGACTTGGCCACGATGCGCCCCGCCGATATCTGGCTCTTGTCGGTGCCCGACATGCGCATCGCCGAAGTGGCCGAGCAGCTCGCTCGCGCGCACGAAGGCCGGGGCGCATCGGTGGCGGTGCATTGCAGCGGCGCGCTCGATGCCGACACGCTCGCGCCTTTGCGCGGCATCGGCTGGAGCGTTGCGAGCGCGCATCCCGTGTTGAGCTTCGCCAACCCCGGCACCTCCGTCTTCCAGTTCGAAGGCACGCCATGCGGTCTGGAAGGCGACGCCGCCGCGCGTGGCGCATGGAGCGAGGTGCTGGGCGCGATCGGTGCGCGGTGTTTCGACATCGAGCCGGGCAGCAAGGCGCTGTATCACTCGGCGGCGGTCATGGCATCGAACTTTTTGCCGGTGCTCGCGGCGATGTCCGTCGAGATGTGGCAAGCGGCGGGCATTCCGGACACGCTGATTCAGGACATGATGCATACGCTTGCGCGCAATTCCGTCGATAACGTGCTTGCCCTCGGCCCGCGCGATGCGCTGACAGGCCCCGCCGCGCGAGGCGACCGCGCGGTGGTGGAAGCGCAGTCGCGGGCTATCGCAGCGTGGGACGAGGTATCGCGCGAAGCCTACGATGCGTTGTCCGTGCTGGCCGCGCGGCTTGGGGGGACGGGAACGGTGCGGGGAAGTTAAGGGCACACGTCAGCACGCTATATCGCCGCGATGCAGTCGATCTCGATATCGAAATGTCCCGGCCACGCAGGCACATTGACGAAGATTCTCGCGGGCGGATTGGGGCCGAAGAATCGTCCGTAGATGTCGTTCACGACCGGGAAAGCGGCGACTGAGGTGCAATAGACGTTGCACTTGAGAACCTGATCCAGCGATGAACCCGCCGTCTCGACGCACAGCTTCAGTTGCTCCAGCACGCGTTGGGTCTGCACTTCGATCGATGCTTGCATGACCTCGCCGGTCTGCGGATCGAACGGAGGAAAGCCTGACACGTACACCGTGTCGCGATGACGCGTGACGGCGGAGGTCGGCGCATTCCAGCGCTCGAGCCAGCTTGAAAGCGGTTCGACACGAATGATTTCCCGGCTCATGATGTGTACGCTCAAAGAGTTGTTCATCGAGTCCGCGAAGTTGCTAGCGGCGTGTGATTGCAGTATCGCCGATGCCTGAGTGGAAACGTTTTGAGTTGGAGTGAAGTGTGGAATGTCGACGATTGCATTCAAGCGCATGCTGCATGACTGGCCGGAGGCAAGCGCATTACTCGAATTTACGGATTAGGGTAAACTACGAGCCTTCCCGGGCGATCTCCCGCCCACACCGAATTTCTCACGCACCCATGTAGCTTTCCGAGAACCTCCGACCGTTCAGACGGCTTTGCACCTTGGGGGTTCGCGTGTACGGGTGCGTTCGCCTGGCTTGCTTCAGGCGGCGTGCTGCCATCTCGTCGATTCGACACCGGCGACTCCGTTCGACACCATCGGCGTTTCGCGCCGGCTTTCAAACGCAGTGCGCCATGTGCGGACTGCGGAACTCATTCGATGCAGATTCAATCTCTCAAGCAGCAATGGCTCACGCATGTTCCCGCGAATGTGCTCGCGGGCCTCACGTCATCGTTTGCGCTCGTTCCCGAGTGCATTGCGTTCGCGCTCGTCGCGCAAGTGAATCCCTTGATGGGCCTTTACGGCGCTTTCATCATCTGCGCGCTGACCGCCATTTTCGGCGGCAGACCGGGCATGATTTCCGGCGCGGCGGGATCGATGGCGGTCGTCATCGTCGCTCTCGTGGTCGAGCACGGTGCTCAGTATCTTCTCGCTACCGTTATTCTCGGCGGCGTGCTGATGACCGTCTTCGGACTTTTGCGTCTCGGCAAGCTGATCCGCATGGTGCCGCATCCCGTGATGATCGGCTTCGTAAATGGCCTCGCGATCATCATTGCCATGGCGCAGCTCGAGCATTTCAAACGCGCCACACCGCAAGGCGAAGTCTGGTTGCAGGGAACGCCGTTGATGGTCATGTCGGGTCTCGTCGCATTGACGATGCTGATCGTGTATCTGCTGCCGCGCATCACCAAGGCGGTGCCGCCGGCGCTCGTCGCCATTCTGAGTATCGGCCTGATAAGCCAGTTGCTCGACTTGCCGACGCGGACACTGGGCGACATGGCGCACATCGCGGGCGCGTTCCCGAGCTTTCATCTGCCGACGATACCGCTCGATCTCGATACGCTCAGGATCGTCTTCCCTTACGCGCTTCTCATGGCGATTGTCGGCTTGCTGGAAACGCTCCTGACCTTCAATCTGACCGATGAGATCACCGAAACGCGCGGACAGCCCAATCGCGAATGCGTGGCGCTTGGCGTGTCGAATATCGTATCCGGCTTGTTCGGCGGCATGGGCGGTTGCGCCATGATCGGTCAGACCATGATCAACCTGAGTTCGGGCGGACGCAGCCGCTTATCGGGTGCGACGAGCGGCATCATGATCTTGCTGTTCATCCTTTTCCTGTCGCCGTTTATCGAACGAATTCCTCTCGCCGCGCTTGTCGGCGTGATGTTCGTCGTGGCGCAGCAGACCTTCGCGTGGGGATCGCTCCGTGTGCTCGGTAAAGTGCCGCGTAATGACGCAATCGTGATCGTTGCGGTCACGGTTATCACCGTGTTCACCGATCTGGCGATTGCGGTGCTATGCGGCATCGTGATCGCCGCGTTGAACTTCGCCTGGCAACATGCCCGCGAGATTCGCGCGGACGCGAATTCCGATGAAAAGTGCACACGTACTTACGTACTGCACGGCACTCTGTTTTTCGCATCGACGGCGAATTTTCAGGACCTTTTCGATCCGCAGAACGATGCGGACGATGTCATCGTCGATTGTCAGCATCTGCATGTCGCGGATCACTCTGCAATCGTGGCGTTCGAAACGTTGCAAGACCGCTATCGAAAGGCAGGGAAGCGTTTGCAGTTCGCGAACTTGTCACCGCGTAGTCAGCACATTCTCCAGCGCGCGGGCGTTTCGGTCGCGAATGCGTGAGACCTTGAAATGCGAAACACCCGGCGGAAGGCATGTTGAACCTTGCGCCGGGTGTTTTGGTACTACAGCAAAACTCGATTACTTCGAAGCCGCCACTGCTGCCTTCATCGTCGAATAGATCGCCTTCTTCGCGCCGCTATTCGTGAGAATGCCGTAGTCGCCGGTAGGATCGTCGTAGAGCTCGTACCACTGGAAGCCGATCACGTTATACGTGCTGCGTGCCGCGTAAAGTTCCGGGACCGTCTTCGTGATATAGGCCTGCGCCTGAGCCGTCGAAAAGTCCATATTCACGCCAATTTCCGTGAACATGATTGGCAGGTTGTACGTGTCGTGCATGATCTTGAGCACGTTGTAGTTGGTGCCGTCCTTGCCCCACGTGTTCTCAGGATCGAGACCGTCCGAGTACCAGTGCAACTGGATGATGTCGGTCTTCACCTTCGGATGTCCCGTCGAGCCATCCGGCTGCACGCCTGTCAACATGCCCTTGTACCAGCCGAGGTACAGGAAGCCCGCCGAAGCCGTGGCAATGACCTTCGTCTGGCCGGCCGTATCCACCGAGCGCCAGCCGTCGTAATAGCCGCGCAGCGCGCCGCGCCAGATTGGCCACGTGGTGTTGTCGTAGTCGGAAACGTTCACGCCATCGTTTGCAATCTTGCGGTTATGCGTGTCGAGGTCGTACTCGTTGCCGAACTCGACGACCGGCACGCCCTTGAGCTTGGTCGCGGCGTAAGCGGCCATGGAATACGCATATGCGTAGGCGCTGTCTTCGGTCGGCGTCTTGCCGTTCAGCGAAGGATCGTCCCACGGATAGGCATCGATCAGCGGCATCACCGTGACACTGGAACCTAGGCCGGGAATGACCTTGTTCGCGAGCGTGTCGATCTGATCGTAACCGTGCACGTCCTGCCGAATGCCTGTCAGGCCGAGGTCGACCATGGTCGATGCCTGCGTGCTGAGCGGCGTCGACGAATAGACGCCGCCGTAGGCATAGTGCTCGTTGACGCCGAAGAACGGCATGGCTGTCGTGGTCGAACCGGAAGCAGAGCCCGAAGTCGAGCCCGCGTTCGTCGATGCCGGCGTGCTGGCGGGCGTCGAAGCTGCAGGGCGCGGATCGGCCGAAACTGCCCACGTGTTGTTCTGCCAGACCCACCAGAGCTTGTTCACGTTCTGCTGATAGATCTTGCCTGCGTACCAAAGCAGCGCGATCACGTCCTGCGAGAAGCCGGCTTTCTGATTGGCGCGATACACCACGCCGCTCTTGACCGTCCACACCGCGCCCGACGAGTCGCTGATCGACGTGGCCGGGGGAATGACGGTGCCGCTCACCGAAGCAGGATGCTTGGCGATATCCACCACCGCAACGGGATCGGTTGCGCTGTTGACGACGCTCGACGGCGTTCCGTCACTGCCACCGCCACCGCATGCGGACAAGATTAGGGTGCCTAAATAGCACGAAATTACGACCAGACGATTATTCTTCATTTTGGATAATGGCTCAGTGTGCATTGATTCTGACCGCGCAAAGGGTCTCCCCCGAGTGCCTTAAAGGACCTCGGTAAGCAGTGCTTTGGGAGAGAGAGGCGAATCAGCCTATGCGCCTGGACAATTAAGGCGCGACCGTCATCCGTTTATTGCCGGAGGGGTCATGAGGAATGTTACACAGTTGAAACGTCGTTAAGTACGATAAAAGACGTAACAGCATGTAACCAGTTGGACCAAACGGAAAAACGTACTTTTATAGTACAAAACCGTGAATAAATAATCTGTTTTCCACCCTAAAGTTTGACGCGAAATGATGTTGGCTTTTGAATCGTTTTCAAACCTTTCAGTAACGACGAATTCTGTAATCTTCATACGCGATAGCGTCGGCGCGCCATTGTGGCTAAGGCTGTGGCGGAATGCGACAGCGTGCCTTTTCGGTCCGGATATGCGCCGAATTTATTGCGTATTAATCGCCTGCGATCAACCGCGGTTGCAGTCGCGAAACGCACGAAGATAATCGCCCGCATAGACCGCGCACGAGTCCTGTGATTCCCCCCTTCAAACCGCTCGCCTAAAAGCTTTAGCCGGGCTTCAACTGGCACCTTGCGATAAGTGGCTTACCGCACGCTCGATGTGCGTGAGAGGCGGTTTGGACCGTGGCGCAAACGTTTAGCTGTCGCCCGCAAGTTCATGCGTGCGTGCGCGCACAGAGTCACTTGTCGTACAAAGGTAATTTTCGGTCCTGAGACGAGTCCGGCCAGACTTGAATCGACTCTGCGCCAAGCGTGCAAAGAACACGAAGCGGCTGCCGATTTGATCGTGCAACCGACTTTTCCTTCCGACGGACATGCGACGGTCACTCGATGAACAAAGCATCACTAAAAGACAAGCTATGGGTTGCGACGTTCATCGTCGCAGTGGCGAGCGACGTGCTCTCCGGCGTGATCCGCTACTACACGTCGACGATGGGCATGGCGCCCGCCGCGTATCTTCCCAAGGTGCTGATGTTGGGCTGGGTGCTATACGTCCTTCTCACGCGGCCCAAGGCGACGCACGCGCTCATCGCGCTATATCTGCTTACGCAGACCTTCCTTTCGCTGTCGCACGGCGTCGAGCCTGCCGCAGTCGGATTCTGGCTGTGGAGCGTGACGCCTCTGCTTTTCGCACTCACCGCGTCCCGCGAGACGCTCGCGCTCATGAACGGACGCTCGGCGTTCCTCGGACTGCTCACACTCGCCGCGCTTTGCGGCATCGGTATTCTCGCCAATAGCATGCTGAAGCTGCCCTGGGTGGGCGCAAGCGTATCGGTCGGTGGACACAACGTGACGATGGCCACGTCCTCGTACGTCGGCGTTGCATCGCGGCTGTCGGGATTCGGTCGCGACAGCGCATCGGTGGCGCTCATGGCCGGCCTTCTGACCACGTGGCTTTTGATGCACATCCGCTCGAAGGCGCTGCAGTTCGTGCTGCTCGCGCTCGCCGGCGCCACCATCTACGCCACGACCAACAAGACCGCGCCGGTGTCGCTCGCAATCGTCGTCATCGTGCACATGCTGTTTTCCACGCGCGGCATCAAGCGAGCGTGTCTGTGGGCGAGCGGCTTCCCGATCGTCCTGCCGATCGTCGCATTCTTCGCCGCCTCCGCATTCAATCTGGCGAGCCGCGGATACGTCACGCTGTCGTCGTTCCAGGATCGAATGATCAACACATGGCCGCTTCTGATCGAAGGTCTCATGAAGCACGAACGCATCTGGTTCGGTCTCGGGCCGGGCGCGTTCGGCTCGGCCGCGAGCTATTACGAAAGCCCGTTCGGCTTCAACGTTGCGTATGCCGATAACACCGTGCTCTATGCAATTGCGTGCTTCGGTTTCGTCGGCGCGCTGGTGCTCGTCGTGTATCTCGTGCGGCTCATGCTGAATTCGGCGTCGAACGATCGCGCTGCGTGGTCGGTGCTGCTGTATCTCGTCTTCAGCGCGGCGAGCACGGACATCTGCGAATCGATCGGCTGCCTGCTGTTCCTGGGTCTTGCCATCAGCTACCTGCGACAGCCGGCGCTCATGGCTCGACCGGTTGCCCCGTGGTATCCGCAAGCGCCTTCGCGTGGCTATGGCTTTAACGGGTTCGCGCCACAGTCGAACGAACATTGGCTGCAAGCGAGCCGCGCGAACCAGCAGGTCGCGGCACTCGAAGCAAGCCGTCATACGTTCGGAAGGCATTCGTCGTGATCCGGACCAACGTAAGCTTGGCGCGGCGCATCGTGCTTGCCGCGCTCATCTCCCTTTGCGGTTCGCTGCACGCGGCGTCTGCCGCACCGACGCTCGTGCTCGACGGCGCGTCGCAATCGACGGAGCATCCGTACATCGAGTTGCCGGGCTTTGCCGCGTCGCGCGCGAATACGGGCGTCGCCATTCATCAAATCGCCGATCTGCATCTGCTCGATGCCGTGAAGGACGTCGGCTTCTCCTTCGTTCGCACGGACCTCTTCTGGGAAGCGGTGCAGGCGCCGGATGGCTGGCATTTCGGCGGCTTCGACGGTCTCGTCTCCAATCTTTCGGCACGCGGCCTGGGCGCGTTGTTCATCCTCGGCTACAAGCATTACGCCTTCAGCCCGGACCAGCCACCGACCTCCGCCGTGCAATTGAGCGCGTTCAGTACCTACGTGCACATGGCGGCGTATCGCTACCGTAACGCGCCGGTGCGTTTCGAAGTATGGAACGAAGAGGACGACGAGAAGTACTGGCTCGCGCCGCCTTCGCCGCGTGCCTATCGCACGTTGCTTGAAACAGCGGTGACGACGGCGAAGTCGGCCAATCCGCGTGCGATCGTCGCGACGGGCGGCGTGCAACAGATCGATCGCGCATTCATCCGTGCCGTGGGCGACATGAGCGCAACCGCGCGACAAGCCGGCAAGCCGCTCGGTCCCGATGCGGTGAGCGTGCATCCGTATCGACAGCAGAACCCGGAAACCGTGCTCGACGACTATCGAGTGTTGCGCGAAGACCTCAACGGTTATACAAAACGCCCCCAAGTGTGGGCAACCGAATGGTCGTACCCAAGCGTTGGATACGAATATGTGTCTGAGATCAACGACGGCCACGCACCCGAAGCAAGAGCGCGGCAAGCTCGCTACGCGGTGCGGCTGCTGTTGATGAACTGGATCGCGCAAGTCGGACTGACGTCCTACTACGACATGCGCGACGATGGGACGGACCCGAAGGAAATGGAGCACAACTTCGGCTTGCTCGATGCCAACAATGCGAAGCTGCCCGCGTACGACGCAGTCAAGCATTTGTTCGGTTTCACCGCGGGCGAAGTGCACGCTCGCTATTTCATCGATGAGAAAGCGCGCTACGTCGTGCTGAAACTCGATGGCGCGCACGCAACGAAGTACGTCGTGTGGTGTTACGGGAATGGGAACGTGATGGACCTCGATGTATCGCATCTGCCGGCTGATGCGATCGTCACCGATGTGTACGGCGTGCCGCACGGGGAACGTGGCACGCTGTCGTTGACCGAAGCGCGGGGACCGGTGTTCATCACCATCGCTTCGAAGTAAGGCAGCAAGGCGCGAATGGACCAGCGCGCCACTTGAAGTTCGATTTCGATCGAATCACATAACGTTAGGTTTGACGGCGGACCTTGCCACTGACGTCACGACTTTTGTTTTCTTGGTTGGGATATAAAATGCTTACATATAATATGCAGCCCGAAATGACGGCGGCTTCGCAACGGGGCGATGGCGTCGTGGACCTCTGGCGCAGTGTCGTGCGCCACAAGACTCTGCTGGGTACGGTAACAGGCGTATGTTGCGCCGCTGGCGTGCTCTACGTCCTGCTCGCCACGCCGCAATATCGCGCCGAAGCGCTCTTGCGCGTGCAGAGCACCAAGGCGGGCACGTCGATCAGCTCGCTGAACGACGTCTCCGGCTCGATGGCGGCAGACGCCTCCGCGAGCGATGAAAGCGATGTCCTGACCTCGCGCTCGGTCGTCACCAGCGCCATCACGCAGACCGGCGCGGATGTCGTCGTCGAAACCGAAAGTCACTTTCCGCTGATCGGCCGCTGGTACGCCTCGCGTCATGCAGGCGACCGCGAACTCGCGCCTGCACCGTTCGGTCTCGATTCCTACGCATGGGGCGGCGAGCGCATGAAGGCCGGCGTCTTCAACATTCCGAGCGCGGCTTATCGCAACAAATTCCACGTGGTCGCCGACAAGGATGGTCAGTGGACACTCTTCGACAAGGACGATAAGCAACTCGCCAAGGGCCGCGTCGGCGAACTCGTGCCGTTCCAGGTCTCGACCGTCGACGGCCAGGCGCCTGCAGAAGTGCGTATCGACACCTTGCGTGCACGTCCCGGCGTGAGCTTCGAGATCACGCGTTACTCGCAGCAAATGACGCTCGAAAACGTGTTGCTGCGCATGCGTACGTCGATTCCGCCGCGCGATTCGTCGCTGCATGATCCGTCGCTGATCCATCTGAGCTATCAGGCCGAGTCGCCGTTCGACGCGCAAGCGATGGTCAACGCCATCGTCAAGACGTATCAGGAACGCGATGTCGAACGCCGCGCCGCGCAAGCCCAGACGAGCCTCGACTTCCTGAAGAAGCGCCTGCCTGGCCTCAAGCAGGATCTCGAAACCGCCGAAAGCCGCCTGAACGCATTTCGCACGCAGACGGGCACCGTGGACATGGCGCAGCAGAATACCGCGCTCATTACCCGCATGAGCCGTCTCGAAGAGCAGCAGACCACGTTGTCGCTCGCGCTGGATGCCGCGCAGCACAAGTTCCGTCCGGAAAACGAGAACTATCAGAGCGCGCTCACGCAATTGAATCAGGTGAAGCACGAGATCGCCGAGACGGCCAAGACGGCGGCGAACCTGCCGACCGTGCAACGTCAGTACGTCGAACTCGCACGCGATGTCGCCGTCACCACGCAGCTTTACACGAGCGTGCTGACCAACGCGCAGCAGCTCGAAGTCGCTGCCGCCAGCACGCCGCCGGGCGTGGCCGTGGTGGACTGGGCGCTAGCGCCCGAGAAGCAATCGTGGCCGCGCGCGTGGATCGTGTTGCTCGGTTCCATCTTCGGTGGCTTGTTCGTGAGCACGGTGGCGATCTATCTGATCGCGTTGAATCGCCGCGAATTGCGCAGCCCCGAAGAGATCGACAGCTTCTCGGAAATCCCGCGCCTCGCCGTGGTTGCCCGCTCCGCAGCGCAATTGCGCCAGGACGTTCGCGCACTGACGCACAACGCCGCACCGGCCAAGCTGCTTGCCATGACGAGCCCGACCGACCCGAGCATCGAAGCATTGCGCTCCTTGCGCAGCAGCGTTCGTGCAATGCTGAACGGCGTGCCGATGACGGCTCATCCCGCGCTCAATAGCTGGAACCCGATGAACCCGACCGCGCCGATGAACCCCATGTCCACGTTGAGCGCCATGCCTTCGATGAACATGAGCGTGATGAACTCGGGCTATGTGGTCGATGCAGACAACCACGAAGGCAAGATCATCCTCTTCACGGGACCGACGCAAGGTGTGGGCAAGAGCTTCGTGTCGTCGAACTTCGCTTATCTGCTCGCCGAGACGCAGGCTTCGGTGCTCTTGATCGATGCGGACATGCGTCAGGGCCGGCTGCGTCATCTCGTCGACGGACGCACGGGTCCGGGCCTCGCCGAAGTGCTCGAAGGTTCGGCACGCGTCGAAGATGCCATCGTGCGGATTGGCACGAGCGGCCTTTCGATGATGGACGCAGGCGCGCTTTATCCGGAGAACCCGGCAGAGCTGCTTGGACGCCCGGCCTTCCAGGAAATGCTGGCGATGGTGCGTGGCATCTACGACTACATCGTGATCGATTCACCGCCGGTGCTGCCTGTTGGCGACGCGCAATCCATCGCGATGCAGAACTGCGATCTCGTGCTGCTCGTGTCGCGTGCCGATCTCACTGGCGCACGCCAACTAGAAGAGACGCTGCGCCGCCTGCGCAACGTCGGCGCGAAGATCGGCGGTCACGTGTTCAACGGCTTTGCGCCGGGACGTTACGGCGCGCGCGAAGAGTACGGCTTCACGACGGCCACGCGTTAAGGAAGGGCGGGGCGAACGCCCTGCTCATCGCTGGTCTTGCGAACGGGCGCCGCATATGCGGCGCCTTTCGCATTGGCGGGAACGCTGTGATAACGTCACGCAAAACGCGCCAAGGAAACGAGAGTGACGTCGCAGATAAAACGAGCGGTAGACCGGCAATCGAGGCACGAATCTTCGTCCACGGAAGAACACTTCGAACACGGGCGCGCGCTCATGCTGGCCGTTGCGTTGTCCCTGGGAAGCGCGATCGCGCTGGGGCTGGCCCGCTTTTCCTACGCGCTGTTGTTGCCCGCGATGAAGCTCGACCTCGGCTGGAGCTTCGCGCAAGCAGGCGCGATGAACACCGCCAATGCATTCGGCTACTTGCTCGGCGCGCTGGCTTTTCCACGCATGTCCCGCCGATGGCCGCCTTCCGCATTGCTTCTCGCAGGCTGCGCTTCAACGACGTTGTTAATGGCCGCAAGCGGCCTCGCGTTCTCGACCTGGCTGCTGCTGTTCCTGCGCGTTGCCACCGGCTGCGGCAGCGCGCTCATCTTCATCAGCGGCGGCGTGTTGGCGGCGCGGCTTGCATCGCTTTCCACGCGCGGGGCCGGGCTCTTGCTCGGCTTGTATTACGGAGGCACGGGCTGGGGCATCCTTGCGTCGGCGGTGCTCGTGCCTTTCACGGTGGCGCCGCGAGTGCATGGATGGCAATACGCGTGGTTCGCGCTCGCCGCAGTGTGCGCGCTCTGTTCAGCCGGGGCGATCGTGGCGGCGCGCAAGATCGAATCGAATCATGCGAGAGTTGCGCGCGGTGCCGAAGCGAATGCGGCGCCTCCGAGCGCAACGGTGGCAGTGTCGCGCATGTGGCTCGTGCTTGCGGGATACACGCTCTTCGGCGTTGGATACATCGGCTACATGACGTTCATCGTCGCGCTGCTTCGCAACGCCTCGATGAGCGCGACTGTCATCACGAGCTTCTATGTCTTGCTCGGCGTCGCCACCGTGGTTTCGGCGCGTCTGTGGTCCGGGCTGCTCGACCGCATGCGCGGCGGCCAGGCGCTTGCGGTGCTCAACGCGCTATTGGGTATCGCCACGCTCGTGCCCGCGCTCTTCATGCATCCCGTGGCGGCTTTCGCTTCGGGTCTCTTATTCGGCGCAACTTTCTTGTCCGCGGTCGCGGCAACGACAGCGTTCGTGCGGCACAACTTGCCGGCCGATCAGTGGGCGAGGGGAATCAGCGCGTTCACCATCGTGTTCGCGCTCGGGCAGATCGTCGGGCCTATTGTGATCGGATGGGTATCGGACGGCGCGGGGCTCGAACGAGGCATGCTCTACTCGGCGATGCTGCTCGTCCTCGGTGCAATTCTCGCTGCAAGTCAGAAGCCGTTGCAAAGCGCGATGGCGCGATAACCTCACTCGAACGCCTTCGCCGTCAACGCCTCGCATACTTCCCACAGGCGTTTGGCCGCGTCTTTATCGAGTGCCTGCGATGCAACCTTCGCCGGTCCCACGGTGTCGCCGCGTGCTTCGAATAACCCGAGCGGTCCGTAGTAACCGCCATCGACGACATCGGGCGCGGTCGCTGCATATAGCGTTGGCAGCGCGCCGCTCAGATCGCTGTTCAATAACGCGCCGATAAACCCGCTCAACACGGTGCGCGCCGCCCGGCTCACAGCCGACCGATCGTCGCGAAACAGGTTCGTTTTGGCTACGCCCGGATGCGCGGCCACTGACATCACGCGCGATCCCGCCGCACGCAAATGACGGTCGAGTTCGAACGCGAACATGAGGTTGGCGAGCTTGGACTGGCGGTACGACGACATCGGCGAATAGTGACGCGTTGCCTGGAGATCGTCGAAATCGAGCCGTCCCGTCTTGTGCGCGATGGATGCAATCGTGACGATGCGCGGGCGCTCGGACGCGCTTTCCGCCGCCATTTCGATTGCGGGCAGGAGCAGGCCGGTCAGCGCGAAGTGCCCGAGCACGTTGGTGCCGAACTGAAGCTCGAAGCCATCGGCGGTTTCGGCGCGGCGCGGCGGCGCCATGACGCCCGCATTGTTGACGAGGATGTCGAGCGGCTTGCGTAAAGCGAGCTGACGGTCGGCGAAAGCGCGCACCGAGGAAAGATCCGCGAGTTCGAGTTGTTCGAGTTGCACGCGCGCGTCGGGCACTTCCCGTTGCAGCCGCGCGAGCGCTTGTGCGCCGCGCTGCGGATTGCGGCATGCGAGTACCACTTCGGCGCCGTGCCGGGCCAGCACGGCGGCGGTGTGATAGCCGATGCCGCTATTCGCGCCGGTGACGATGACCCGGCGGCCCGTCTGCGACGCGATGTCATCGATACTCCAGGGTTTGCTCATGTGCGTGCGGGTTTCAGTGCGAACAGAGGTCACTATGCCATGTGCGGTGCACGGCGCGCGGCAAAGAGGCCCCAGCGATCGCCGCATCGGACGCCAATTTTCGGCGATTCGACAACGGCGGGCGAATCGCCGACAATCGCTACTTCGCTTTTTCGCTGTCCAGATCGGGCCCCGCTGCGGGCGTGGGCCCCCGCGTCAGGTAATATGTCGGCGCTTGTCCAGGTAATCCAGGTAACCTTCAAATGACCACGATTCTCGAAAGCCTCCCCGTTCAGCAACGCGTCGGAATTGCATTTTCCGGCGGTTTGGATACCAGCGCCGCGTTGCACTGGATGCGTCTCAAAGGCGCAGTTCCGTTTGCATACACGGCCAATCTGGGCCAGCCCGACGAGGACGACTACGAGGAAATCCCGCGCCGCGCCATGCAATACGGCGCGGAAAACGCCCGCCTGATCGACTGCCGCGCGCAGCTCGTCGCCGAGGGCATCGCGGCGCTGCAATCCGGTGCGTTCCATATTTCCACTGCGGGCGTGACCTACTTCAATACGACGCCGCTCGGGCGCGCCGTGACGGGCACCATGCTCGTCGCCGCGATGAAGCAGGACGGCGTGAATATCTGGGGCGACGGCAGCACGTATAAAGGCAACGACATCGAGCGCTTTTATCGTTATGGGCTGCTGGTGAATCCGGATCTCAAGATCTACAAGCCGTGGCTCGACCAGACCTTCATCGACGAACTGGGCGGCCGCGCGGAGATGTCCGAATTCATGCGCAAGGCAGGGTTCGACTACAAGATGTCGGCGGAAAAAGCTTATTCGACGGATTCGAACCTGCTCGGCGCAACGCACGAAGCCAAGGATCTGGAAAGCCTCGAAAGCGGCATGCAGATCGTCAAGCCGATCATGGGCGTGGCGTTCTGGCGTGACGACGTGCAGATCGCGCGCGAGACCGTCACCGTGCGTTTCGACGAAGGCGTGCCTACCGCGCTCAACGGCGTGGAATTCGGCGATCAAGTCGCGCTGCTGCTGGAGGCAAACCGAATCGGCGGGCGTCACGGGCTCGGCATGAGCGATCAGATCGAAAACCGCATCATCGAGGCTAAGAGCCGTGGCATTTACGAGGCGCCCGGACTTGCGCTCTTGCAGATCGCGTATGAGCGGCTCGTGACGGGTATCCATAACGAAGACACGATCGAGCAGTATCGCGAAAGCGGCCGCCGTCTCGGACGCCTGCTTTATCAAGGCCGCTGGTTCGATTCGCAGGCCATCATGCTGCGTGAAGCCGCGCAGCGCTGGGTGGCGCGCGCCGTGACGGGTGAAGTGACCATCGAGCTTCGCCGCGGCAACGACTACTCGATCATGAGCACGAAGTCGCCGAATCTGACGTATCAACCGGAACGCCTGTCCATGGAAAAGGTGCAGTCGACGTTCTCGCCGCGCGACCGGATCGGCCAGTTGACCATGCGTAACCTGGATATCGACGACACGCGCGAGAAACTTCGGGTGTATGCGCAAGTCGGCCTTTTGACGCCGGGCGATACCTCGGCTCTTCCGCAACTGGATGAGCCATCGAAGGCGGGTTCCAAGGAGTAACGCGTAAGAACGCGCGGGAGCCAGGTGAGAATCTGGCTCCCGCTTTTTTTTTGGTTTGGCGTTCCGACACCGCGCGTAACTGCGATCAGCCGCGCGAATTAAAGCATCCGCATGCATTCGAGCGCCAGTAAAAACCTCCAGCCGTAAAATCCCGTTTCGAAAAAATCGATTTTACGGGTCAGCGTGTCATGCGGTTTTCTTATGAAGGCGCGCTTTCTCGCCAAGTCTTTAGCTAAATCAAAACATGCACTATTCGCGTGATTTTCGGTTCCGGCGCGCGCCATCGAGAAAGTGGGCTTCGAATAAAGGGAAGAGTTACCCGCGAAATTGAAACTTCCGAATCATTCCGCTTAAATCCATAATCGCAAACAAATAGACAATGAGCGAGGCGTTCGTCATTATCGGAGAGATTCTCACGCCGGAGCGCATGCATGATCCGATCGCAGGAAAACGCCATCGCCGGGCGGCTCTCGACCAGGAAGGTGCATACCAGTGCGCAAAAGGCGCGAGTATTGGTTGTCGATGACAATCAACACGGCGCGTGCGCCACGAGTGCGCTTCTCGACGCCGACGGTTTCCACGTAAGAACCGCTTTCAGCGGCGTGGAGGCAATCGAGATATTGCAAGATTGGATGCCGCACGTCATTTTGCTCGATATCAATATGCCCGAATTCGACGGATTCGCGGTTGCGTCCGTGATTCGGAGTATCGGCGCGACTAGCGATCTGGGCATCATCGCAATGACCGGTTACGACGAAGCGGAATTACGCCTGCGCGGATCGCTCGATGCATTCGACGGCTACTTCAGACGCGGAGACAGTGAGCTCAACCTTGTTGCGCTTCTTGAAGACATCGTCGAAGAGTGAGTGCAGCGACTGCTAATCTGCGCGATCAGACAGTTCGTACAGCGGTATATGCGCAATGCTCGATTCAACCAGACTTTTGCCCTGAATCAGATGGGCCGTTAAATCGCGCGTGGTGGACGGGCGTGTCAACATCAGGCACGTCACTTCCGGCTGTTCCACTCTCGTCGCGTGCCACGTGCGCGGATGCATGCACAGTCCGGTGCCCGGCGTAATCTCGAACGCGCGCAGTGTTGCCGGATCGGGCAACCCTTCGGCATTCGATGTAGCAACGATCTGAATAATCGGTCCGGTCAGCGGCACGATAGCCTGCTGCGTCAGAAGATGCGCTTCGAGTCGCGCCACCGTCGCAGGCTGCTTGCGATAGATCACCCAGAGAATCTCCGCAGGCTGATCGTCACCGGGCGCGAAGAGATGCGTGCGCCAGTAGTCGGACGCGGGGCTCAGGTAGGTGGCGGGATCGTCGGAGAGCGCGGGCGTGCCGAGCATCACGCCGTAGGGCGCGCAGGCGAGTGGATCGAGCGGTTCGATATCAAGGACGTTCGGCATAAGTCTCTAAGTGTTCAGGGCGAGGTACGGGCAAAGCCGGCGGCAATATCGTCAGCGGTTTCCGGCACGAGCGCGAAGCGCGGTCCGTGCTTCAGGCTGTAATCGAGCATGATCGCGCGCGCAAGCCGGGCGATAGACTCGGGCAACAGGCTGTCCGCGCTGCGCCGATACGACACGACGAGCGGCAGGCCAGGCACGTGGTGCGCGACACGCAGCGTCTGCAATTGCCCGCTTTCGATTTCGCGCATCACGAAGGCGGCAGGCACGGCTGCAATGCCAAAGCCATCGACGACGAGCCGGCTGATCGCCGCAGCGGACGAAAGACAATTGATCTGCACCTGGTTCTCGCCGGCCGCCGCGAACAGATCGACGAGAAAGGCGTGCGGCTGCGAGTGCCGCGCGAAGCTCACGATCTGAAACGCGGCAAGCTCGCTCTCCGAGAGCGTCTCGTCGGACAAGCCCAGCGCCGGGCTCGCGACCCAGCACATGGGCAAGCTGCCAAGCAATGCGTTGCCGACATCGGCACCGTTGATCGGCGTGCTTAGCAACGCGGCATCCAAATGACCGTGCGCAACCTGAGCCGACAAATTCGCGGATGTGTCGCTCGTCAATTCGAGCGTGAGGCGCGGGTACTCTTCGCGCACCCGCTTGAGCAATTCGGGCAGCCATGTATGCACGACCGATTCGATTGCGCCGAGCCGCAACATGCCCGCGATGTTGCGCCGGTCGCCCACGCTCTCGACCATCGCGCGGTTGATCTGCACGATCTGTTCGGCGAAGGCGAGCGCCTTGGTGCCGTCCTGAGTCAGCGTGACCTCACGCGGACCGCGCTCGAAGAGCTTCACGCCGAGTTCGAGTTCGAGCGCTGAAATGCGGCTCGAAATCGCGGCTTGCGTGGCGTGCATGCGCTCGGCGGTCAGCCGGAAGCTACGCAAGCGCGCGAGCCAGACGAAGGTCTCGAGAAAGCGGACGTTCATGGTGGATGCCAGGGCGAGTCGTATCGGACGGACCAGTGTAGCGCCGCAATAAGCGTCGAACGACAAGAAATTCTCCGCACTTGCCTCAAGTTTTATTTGTTGGACACGGCACGCGCTCGACGCGAACACTGTGGGCGTCGTCATCCTTATCTCGAAGCTCACATGTCAGCCATTTCATTCGTCATCGAAGATGGACCGCGATTCGCGTTCAGTCCCGCACGGCTCATCATCGCCGGCTGGGCGGGGCGCGACAGCGCTGAAGTCGAGCACCATATCGCCGAACTTGCCGCGCTGGGCGTAAAGCGCCCGGCCACGACGCCATGCTTCTACGAAGTCGCGGCGTCGCTGCTGACCGTGGACGAACGGATCGATGTCGTCGGCGGCAATTCTTCGGGCGAGGTGGAGGCCGTGCTCGTGTCGGACGCGAGCCATGGTCTGCTGGTCGGCGTCGGCTCGGACCATACGGACCGCAAGGCAGAAAGCTACGACGTGGCCGTTTCCAAGCAGATGTGCGCGAAGCCGCTCGGCGCGACGCTCTGGCGCTACGACGATGTCGCTGCCCATTGGGACCAGCTGATTGCGCGAAGCTGGCGTATCGATCCGCATGGCGAGCGCGTGCTCTATCAGGAAGGCTCGCTTGCACGATTGCTGCCGCCGGCCATTCTGTTGACCGGGCTCGGGCACACGCGTTCGTTACCTTCCGGCACGGTGCTTTATTGCGGCACGCAAGCACTGCTCGGCGCACTGCTGCCCGCGTGGAGCTTCGAGATCGAACTGCACGATCCGGTCTTGCGGCGCACGCTGGTTCATCGTTATGGCGTGAATGCGCTCGCGCACGTGGAGTGACGGCCATGCCGACCATCAGCACCATTCAGCACGCGCTCGCAACGGGACAAGCCACGGCGTCGAGTCTCGTCGACGCCTCGTTCGAAGCGATCCAGCGCGATACCCACGTAGACCCGAGCACCTATGTGAGCGTGGATCGCGAGTCGTCGCACGCGGCCGCCATGACGAGCGATGCCTTGCGTCTGCGCGACTACGTACCGTCGTCGCTCGCGGGCGTTCCCGTCTCCATCAAGGACCTGTTCGATGTGAAGGGCGAAGTCACCGCCGCCGGCTCGCGCGTGCTGCAAGGCGCTGAACCGGCCACGCGCGATAGCGTCGCGGTCTCGCGTCTGCGCGATGCGGGCGCGGTCTTCGTCGGCCGGACCAACATGAGCGAGTTCGCGTATTCGGGGCTCGGGCTGAATCCGCATCACGGCACGCCGCGCAATCCGCATGATGCGCGTCGGGTGGCGGGCGGATCGAGTTCGGGCGCGGCGGTCTCCGTTGCACGCTCACACGTGGCGTGGGCGCTCGGCACGGATACGGGCGGCTCCTTGCGCATTCCGGCGGCATTCTGCGGCCTCACGGCGTTCAAGCCGACCGCGCGGCGCGTGCCGCTCGACGGCGTATTGCCGCTCGCAAGCGCGTTCGATTCGGTCGGCGCGATTGCGAACAGCGTCGATTGCTGCGCGGCGGCCGACGCCATTCTGTCCGCCGAGACGCCCGATACCACGGCGCGCCCGCTCGATACGCTGCGCTTGTGCGTGGCCTATGCCGATGTCGTCGATGACGCGGAGGATGCCGTGCGCGCGGCGTTCGAACGCGCCCTCGATGAATTGCGGACGGCGGGCGCGACTATCGAGTCAATCGACTTTCCGGAGCTGCGCGACGTGCTCGAACATGCGCCTCAACCGGGCATCACGGCATCGCAGGCGTGGGCGTGGCATCGGCATCTCGTGACTCGGGAAGGGCATCGGTACGACCCGCGCGTGCTCGCGCGCCTGCGTTGGGGAGAGCGTTTTCTGGCGGCGGATTACATCGATCTAATGGCCGCGCGCGAGCGTTTCATTCGCGGCGCACGACGACGGCTCGCGCCCTTCGATGCATGGCTCATGCCGACCGTCGCCATCGTTGCACCGTTTCTGGAAGCGCTCGAACATGACGACGAACACTTCTTCGCGGTCAATGCGAAGACCCTGCGCAATCCAGGCATCGTCAATTTGCTCGATGGCTGCGCGCTCACATTGCCGTGTCATCGCGAGGGCGAATTGCCGGTGGGAATGTCGATTGTCGGTCCCGCATTCGCCGATGCAGCCGTTCTCGCAATCGGTCGCGGCGTCGAGGCGCGCTTCAGGCAAATGCGCTCGAACGCTTAACGAATTCTTATCGCGGGCGACAGGAATTACTCGTTGGACAACGTATATCGGCCACCGAATACTGCGTTCACCTTGTTGCTAACCCCTTGTTGCCAACCCGATATCCACGATCAAAGAGGTCCAACCATGAAACCACGCGCTATGTATCCGTTGTCCGCGACGCTTGCTGTCTGTGCATCGTTCGCTCCGCTTGCCGCGCATGCCGCCGATGCGGTCGTGCTGATCGGTCATGCCGCGCCGTTGACCGGCCAGCTCGCCAACATCGGCAAGGACAGCGAGAATGCGGCGCGCTTGGCTGTCGATGAAATCAACGCGCGGCATCTCGTCATCGGCGGCAAGAACCTAACGCTGCAACTCGATTCGCAAGACGACGCGGCCGACCCGCGCACCGGGACGCAGATCGCGCAGAAGCTGGTCGATGATGGCGTGGTCGCGGTAGTCGGTGACATCAACTCGGGCGTGTCGATTTCGGCATCGCGCATCTATAGCGAAGCGGGCGTCGTGCAGGTCACGCCCGCGTCCACCAATCCAGCTTATACGCAGCAGGGCTACAAGACGGCGTTTCGTCTCGTGGCGACGGATGCCATGCAAGGTCCCGCGCTCGCACGCTTTGCCACCAACACGCTGAAAGCACGGCGCGTGGCCGTGATCGACGACTCGACCGCTTACGGGCAAGGGCTTGCCGAACAATTCTCGAAGGCGGTGTCATCGGGCGGCGGCGCTATCGTGACGCACGAAGCGACCAGCGACAAAGCCACCGATTTTCGCGCGATCCTGACCAAGGTTAAAGGTCTGAAGCCGGACGTCATCATGTACGGCGGATCGGATGCAACGGCTAGTCCGCTCGTCAAGCAGGCGGCCAATCTGGGCATCAACGCGCGCGTATTGGCAGGCGATGGCGCATGCACGGACAAGATGAGTTCGCTTGCGGGCGATGCCATCGTCAATCTGGTCTGCTCCGAAGCGGGCTTGCCGCTCGCACGCATGCCGCGTGGGGCGGAATTCGAAAAGCGCTATGTGGAACGGTTCAAGACGCCGATCAACGCGTATGCGCCGTTCGCGTATGACTCGGTATATGTGATCGTCGATGCAATGAAACGCGCGAACTCCACCGACCGCGCGAAGATTCTGGCCGCGATGCCCGCAACTCGCTATGACGGCGTGACGGGCAATATCGCCTTCGATCCGCATGGCGATCTGACCACTGCGGCGATCACCGTGTATCAGTTCAAGGACGACAAGAAGATCGTCGCGGACGTTATTCACAACTGACCGTCTGCATCACGCGGCCTTGGAAAAACTAACGTTTCTCCGCGTCCGTCTTCCTGAAAACATCGACGCTATCCGTATGCGAAGCCGCGAACGCCCTGATGAGCATCAAGCCGACGACACCGAGTATGACCGCGACCGAGGACAACTCATATAAAGACACGCTCATGAGAAATGCTCCTGGGATGATTGACATCCCAGTCTAAGCCGGCCCGGTGTCGTCGCAAAACGAGCATATTTCACGTGCATGTGAGAAATATTGAGATACCGCGCGACGCGCCCTCAAGCGTTCATTGCCGCTCCGGGAAGCGCAGTTTCGAATGTTTCCGGCCATACGACACATAGATCACCATGCCGATGACGAGCCAAACCACGAGCCGAACCCACGTGACGAGCGGCAAACCGGACATTAGCAGGAGGCAAAAGAGGATGCCCAGAATCGGGACGATGGGCACGCCCGGAACCCTGAACGGGCGATTGGCGCCGGAATCGCTGCGCCGCAGATAGATCACCGCGCCGCACACGAGAATGAACGCGAACAAGGTGCCGATACTGACCATCTCGCCAAGCACGCTGATGGGCGTGAGCGCCGCGACGATCGCCACGATCGAACCAATGAGAATCTGGCTCAAATGCGGCGTCTTGAGCCGCGGATGCACCCGCGCAAAAAGCCCCGGAAGCAGGCCGTCGGTCGACATCGTGAAGAAGATGCGGCTTTGTCCGTAGAGCAGCACGAGAATTACCGTGGTCAAACCCGTCAGCGCGCCGATCTTGATGAGAATGGAGAACCAGTTCATGCCGATGGCATCCACGCCCTTCGCGATGGGATCGGGCACGTTGAGTTCGCCGTAAGGCACGAGCCCGGTGAGCACGCCCGCTACGAGAATGTACAGCACCGTGCAGATGACGAGCGATCCGAGAATGCCGATAGGCATGTCGCGCTGCGGTTTCTTCGCTTCTTGCGCGGCAGTGGAGACGGCATCGAAACCGATGAACGCGAAGAACACCACGGCGGAGCCGCGCAAGATGCCGCTCATGCCGAAGTTGCCGAATTCGCCCGTGTTCGGCGGAATGAACGGATGCCAGTTCGCCGGCTTCACGAAGAAGATGCCGAGCGCGATGAATGCCACCACGACGACCAGCTTGACCGCCACCATGATGTTGTTGAGCCGTGCGGATTCCTTCGTACCGAGCACGAGCAGCGTGGTCAGCACGCCGATGATGAACACCGCCGGCAAATTGATGACGCCCGTCACGGTGCTTCCGTCGGCGAGCTTGATGACGGTGCCGGGAGCGGCCGCGAGCGCAGGCGGAATCGTGACGCCCACGTTATGCAAGAGGCTCACGATATAGCCCGACCAGCCGACCGCCACCGTCGCCGCGCCCATCGCATATTCGAGGATCAGATCCCAGCCGATGATCCACGCGAAAATCTCGCCGAGCGTGGCATACGTGTAGGTATAACTACTGCCGCATACAGGCAGCATGGCCGCCAGTTCCGAATAGCACAGGCCCACGAACGCGCATGCAATGCCGCCCAAAACGAACGACAACATGATGCTCGGCCCTGCGAATTGCGCGGCGGCGGTGCCCGTCAGCACGAAGATGCCAGCGCCGATGATCGCGCCGATACCCATTGCCGTAATGCTCGTGGCGCCAAGGGTTTTCGATAGGTGACTGCCTTCCGCGTCCGCGCTTCCCACGATATCGGCGACGGATTTGCGCGCCATGTAACTCGTATCGGCCATGATGAGTCGTCCCGTTCAAATGATGTTGGGCACGGACCGACTCGGCATGCTTCGGCTCGCGGAGGACTACAAACGCGCCTGCTGAGGAGTTGATGGGTTAATCGGTGGATAGGCGATGAATTCAGTGTAGACCGAAAATAATAAAGTCGACCAATGGATTTCCCGCGCCCGCCGCACGCAAGGCCGGGCGTTCGCGGATTGCCACGAGCGATGGATTACTTCGGAGAGACGTCGATATCGCCGAGATATTTCCTTGCCAGCGTCTTGACCGTGCCGTTCGCCTGCAGTTTGGCGATAGCCTTGTTCAGGCGCTCCTTCAACGCGCCGTCGTCCCTGCGCACACCGAACGCAATGCCGCTGCCGAGGATCGCGTCGTCGTTCACCGGGCCGCCCGCGAAGGCGTAGCCCGCGCCATCCGGTTTCGACAGGAAGCCGGATTGCCCGGCGGCGGAAAGCACCAGCGTGCCGTCGATACGGCCGGACTTGAGGTCCGTATAGATCTGGTTCTGGTCCTGATAGGTCGTGACGGTCACGCCGTTATTGGCCCACTTCGCCTTTGCGTAAGTCTCTTGAGTGGATCCCTGCAACACGCCGATGTTCTTGCCTTTGAGCGATTCAGGTGTCGGCATGAGGCCGATGCCCGCTTTCGCCACGAGTTGCGTCGGCACCTTGTAGATGATGTTGGTGAAGTCGATGATCTGTCGACGCTTCTCCGTGACGTTCATCGCCGAATTGATGACGTCGAATTTGCGCGCCTGCAACGCGGGGATGATTCCGTCGAACGAACTCTCGGTCCATTCGCATTTCATCTTGAGTTCGGCGCAGACCGCATTGCCAATATCGACGTCGAGACCCTGCAGTTCGCCCGATGCCGACTTGAACTCGAACGGCGCATACTGCGCTTCCAGCCCGTAGTGAACCGTTCCGGCCGCCGATGCGGCGCCGGCACCGAGCGTCGCGGCGAGCAGGACAGCAGCCTTGAAAGAGGCGATCGACGTTACATTCCTCATTGCTTGATCTCTTAAAGGGGTTGAGGTTCGCTTCGCCGGATTAAAGCATAGGAAACGCATGGACAAACCGGCGCGGCACTCGATTTAAGCAGGAAAACAATCTGGAAAAGTATTAATGCGGGTCGGGTTGCGGCTTGCCGGTAGGACGGCCTTCACGCTTACGTTCTGCATTTGCGCTACCCGATCCGGTCGATCGGACGGAAAACGCCCGTCTGAAACGGCATCGTTTTTGCTGCGCTGTTGGCTTTTCATCATTGCCCGTGCGTCTCGACGCGCAAGCCCAGGCGCGCGGCTCGTTTCAACTTACCTTCGCGAGGACTTATGCATCTTCTTCATGTGATTGGTTCGCCCCGTGCCGGGCGTTCCGCTTCGCAGCAAGTGGCCCGGGCGTTCACCGATGCATGGAAGGAGCGCCATCCAGATGGAAGCGTCGATGAACTGAACGTATGGGAAACCGATCTGCCCACGTTCGATGGCCCAATACTCGAAGCAAAATACGCGGGCATCCAGGGCCGTGAGCTCGATGCCGCTCAGGCATCCGCATGGCGGACCGTGCACGCGCTCGCCGAACGGTTCACGAAGGCCGACGTGATCGTCTTCAGCGTGCCGATGTGGAATTTCGGCATTCCGTATCGCCTGAAGCATCTGATCGATGTCATCTCGCAAAAGGACGTGCTCTTTACTTTCGACGAGAACGGCTTGAACGGCCTGCTCGGCGGAAAGACGGTCGTGACCATCGCCGCGCGCGGTGTTCAGCTTGGAGGGGACTTTCCGCCGGAGGAATACGATTTCCAGTCGGACTATTTGAAGACGTGGTCGCGCATGGTCGGCATTACCGATGTGCGCGTCGTCACTGTCGAGAAGACCCTGGCGGGTCCCGAGCAGGACCATGCATCGCGCAATGAAGCGAGCGAGAAGGCACGGGAGCTTGCCCTGAGCCTGTGAGCGCTAAGACGCGGCGCTTAAATACGCGGCGGAAATGAGCCGAACGGCACGTTTGCGCGACACGAGCGAAAAAGCGTTTCACTTCAACGCGATACGTCTTTCGCGAGCGAGTTATCCACGATCTTGTCCACTGAAACTGTGGACAAGATCGTGCGACTTCGATCAGTCGCCGTGACCGTGGCCATGACCGTCATGATCGTGATCGTCGTGCTCGTGATCGTGACCGTCGTGATCGTCCCGGCATGCGCGATCGTCGCGGCCACCCGCTCCGGGCAAGCGCTGCGCCACATATCCCGGCAGATCCGCCGAATCCATGGCAAATACGAAGAACCGGTTCGGATTGTCGATCCCGTTCGGATGATTGGTATCCGTGACCGTTCCCACGAAGTCGTTGTCGTTAGCGATGAAGAGCGTGTGCCTGACCGCGCCCTTCACGCGGATATCCGGCCCGAACGCGAGGCTTTCGAGCTTGGCGGGAATGTCCGTCGGCGCGAAGCCATAGGCCGTCAAGGCCGCGACGACATCGAGGAAGAGCGTCTTTTTCAACGCGTAGGGCGCGAGGCCGCTCGCGCCGCTTGCCTGGCTCACGTCCTGCGCGCCGTTCAAATCGACGTGGTACACACGTTTGAACGCGGCCTTCGAATCGTCGCCGAGACCTTTGCCGTCGCGTTCGTCGAGCAGCAATTCATGCTCGTTCACGGCGACGATGTCGCTGATGGTGGGATAGTTCGGCTTCGCGTCCGTGCCGATGTTGGTCAACGGATATGCAAACTGCGTGGTCTTGCCGGTACGCACGTCGATGCGCAGGATTCGCGTGTACGGGCCGTTCGTGCCGCCGTCCTGAATCAGCGGGCTTTGCATCACGCCGAAGAGCGTATCGCCATCGGGTGAAATGGCGAGACCTTCCATGCCCTTGTTCGCCACGCGGCCCGAGGTGTTCTCGCTGATCTCATCGTTGCCGATGGACGATAGCGTCGTCACGGCGAACGAGGCCGGCACACGATACACGGCGATCCGCTCGCCCGTGCGACGATCGAAACGATAGATATACGGACCGTACTCATCGGAGATGAAGACGCTCGCGCCATCACGCGCCACGCGAATGCTTTCCGGGTCCAGACGCGCATCGCGCGGATACGTGGACCGCTGCGTCGGCGTGAAGTTGTCCGAGCGCCCGGTGAAATAGTGCGAGTGATTGGTGGCGTTCAGCGCAGGCGCGCCATTGCCGACGCCGGCCGCCGCGCCATCGCCATAGACGAGCGGCTCATGGCTGTGCAGCAAGGTCGTGTCGAGCAGCTTCGGGCTCAGCGAATACGGCAGCTTGCTGCCCTTGCCGCCGGCTTCGAGACGCAGCGAGAAGGTCTGGAAGCGATTGATGTAGGACGCCGTATCGTCGATAGCCTTGTTATAGGAGATCGCGTTCGGGCCGCGGTCGGGCACGGCGAGGAAGGTATCGCATCCCGCATACGCGAGTCCCGAGCCGACGCCGCCGAGAAGGTTGCCCGGCGCGCCGTTTTCGAGCGGCGCGGCCGTCGCTTTCGAACGGTCGCCGATGTTGCCGCTCAACTGGCCGATCGCGACGAGATCGACGCTCGCCCACGCGGACGTGCAGGCGATGGACATCGCGGATACGGCAAGCGACAAGGCAAAGACACGGGCTCGAACCATGAACGTCTCCTTCGATGGAATGATCTGAATGGCGCGCGTCGTAAATGGAAACTCGTAACGCGCGCGAAAAGAGTGCGGATAGCTGGCGACCGGCGCGCAGCTTGCAACGACATAAAAACCCGCCGCGCATTATTACGATCGAAAGATGACGTTCGTGTGACTGTCGAGCAGGCGAGGCGAATGTTCGCGAAGGGTTCGGGATACGCTTGTCGCGCGAGCGGCGCATAATTCGCGGTGGCCTTTGTGTGTCGCGACACCGTTCGATCAGAGACGAAATGAATACTCGCTTTATCAGTCTTGCACGTATCCCGTTTTTCTTGCCGCTAGCCGGCGCCATTTTGATGCTCGGCGTTGCGCTCTCTTTCACCGCGCCGTACTTGTCGCTGTTCAGCGTCGAGCAGGCCGACATGACGCCGCTGCAACTCGGCGTCTTCATGACGGTCATCGCGGCAAGCGGCGTGGTCGCCAGCGCGTTGGCAGGCAAGTGGTCGGACAAGCATGGGCATCATCGAGAGTTGCTGCTTGGTGCGCTGATCGCATCGGCAATCGGCTTCTTGCTGATGTGCTTCCTGCGCAACTTCGCCTCGCTCGTCGTGGTCGGCATCGCGTTTCTCGGGGCCGGTGGCTCGGCCATGTCGCTGGTGTTCTCGTTCGCGCGCTCGGCATTGCCCGTCGATGACGCAGCGGAGCGCTCGTTCGCGCTCGCCACGCTGCGCACCGTGCTTTCCATGGCCTGGGTATTCGGGCCGTCCGTCGGCGCGCTCGTATTGGCAGGCGCGGGCTTCTACGGACTCTTTTTGTTTGCGGCGGCGTGCTTCGCGGCGTGCGGGGCCATAGTCTGGCGGATGCATGACTCCCCCAAGGGCGACCCGCACAGCGCCCCCGCGCATTACGCGGGCGATCCATCGTCATTGCTCGAAGTCACGACGCCTGAGACCGAGGAAGTGATCGCGCCGCATGAAGGCGCGCCGCACACGCGCGCCGAGATCTGGCGCGCGACCATTGCGCTCACGCTTATCGGACTCGCCGCGAGTGCCACGATGATCGTTCTGCCGCTCTACGTCGTGCATGGCATGCATGGCTCGCGTATCGACGTGTCCGTCATGCTCGGCCTCGGCGCGTTGCTCGAAATCCCGATGATGCTCGTACTCGGCGCACGTGGCTCGCGCCTTAACAAGCAGCGCTGGCTCGCCTCGTGCGCGGCCGTGCATGTGGTGTACTTCATCGCGGTCGCCGCCTCGCAAAGCGTTCAGTTCCTGATTCCGATGCAGGCGTTCAATGCGTTCGTGGTCTCGGTGACGTCGTGTCTCGGCATGACCTATATTCAGGACCTGATGCCGCGCACGCCAGGCGCCGCGACGGCGCTCTTCTTCAATGCGTCGCGCGTGGGTTCCATTCTCTCGGGCGTGCTGTCCGGCGTGCTCGTGGCCGCGCTTGGTTATCGCGGCACGTTCCTTATTTGCGGATGCCTGACACTCGGCGCGCTCGTGCTTTTCTCCAATCCACCGTTCAAGCTGATCGCATTGCGGATGATTGCGTGGGTGAGAGCGCGGCGGCAAGCGGCCTAGCGTCTGTCGTGTCATTCCGCTTTGTCGAACGATCCCGTGCGGACCTCGCCATCGCGCACATAGCGCGTGACCAGCACGCCGCCTGGCGTGCTCACCGATCGCGTTAGCGTGAACGCAGACGGCAGCGCGTCGTCGGCGAACAAACGCTTGCCGCGTCCCAGCAAGACGGGATAAGTCAGTAGACGAAGCTCGTCCACGAGGCCCGCCGCGAGCAACTGGCGCACCATGTCGCCGCTACCGAACGTCAACAGATCGGCGCCCTCCTGATGCAAGAGCGCGCGGGTTGCATCGGCTAGATCGCCTTCGAGCGCTTGGCTGTTGTGCCAGCCGAGCGATTCCGCGCGATGCGTCGTTACGTGCTTGGGCACTTTGTCGAACAGGTCGGCCATCGCGCGATTGGGCGAATCGGCCGGAACGTGTGGCCAGTACGACGCGAAGATGTCGTAAGTGCAGCGGCCTAGCAGCAAGTCGAACGGCCGTGAGAGCAGATCCTGCAAGTTGTCGCCGATGGCTTTATCGGCAAAAGGCACGATCCAGCCGCCGAAGCGAAACCCGCCGCTGCGATCTTCTTCTGGGCCGCCAGGCGCCTGAATGACGCCATCCATGCTGATGAACGTGGAAACGATGAGCTTGCGCATGATGTCCTCTTGGTAGGCAGACGCGATCGGTCCGTATATAGACGACGAACGATTCGCGGATGAATCGACACGGCGCTCGTTCAGGGGTTATCCCTGATCCCGAAGCTGTCGAATTCAGCGACGATGCATCGTCGTAGCAGTGTGTCCAACTTCTCGAAGCGAGGCGAATTTCATGGCTACCGGAACCGTCAATCTTCACCGCGTCTTGCGCGCGCCGCCCGAACGCATCTACCGCGCATTCCTGGAACCCCATGCCATTGCAAGGTGGCTTCCGCCGTACGGGTTAATCTGTCAGGTCCATCACATGGATGCGCGGGAGGGCGGCACTCACAAGATGTCGTTTCACAACTTCCGCACGGGCCAGAGCCAGTCTTTCGGCGGCGAGTACCTCGAACTGAAACCGTTCGAAAAGATCCGCTACTCGGACCGTTTCGACGATGCCAACCTTCCCGGCGAAATGCGCGTCACCGTTTCGTTGCGGCAGGTGTCGTGCGGGACCGAAGTTACCATCGTGCAGGAAGGCATACCCGAGGTCATTCCGGCGGAGTTGTGCTATCTCGGCTGGCAAGAGTCGCTGCTGCAACTGGCGCACTTGGTCGAGCCCGAGATCTCCGGCTGAACTCGCGGAACTGGCGGGACTGGCACAATCGAGTGGATCTCAGCTCCCGCTCGGGAATTTACATGTCCGACCCTGTCAGGTCTTCGTCGTCTTCATCGTCTGCGCGTTCTTCCTCCGGTGTCGCACAGCTCTTCGCTTTGTCTCCGTTCCTGCGTCCGTATGCCGGACGCTGGGCGCTCGCTTTCCTTGCGCTGGTGACATCGGCGGGCGCGACGCTGGTGTTGCCGGTCGCGTTCAAATACCTCATCGATCGTGGCTTCGCCGAGGGCGACCGGACGCATATCGATCGATATTTTCTGGCGCTCCTGGTCGTCTCGCTGGTGCTGGCGGCCGCGACGGCGCTGCGCTTCTATCTCGTCTCCTCGCTGGGGGAGCGCGTAACGGCCGATTTGCGTCGAGCCGTGTACGACCACATGCTGCGGATGAGCCCGCAGTTCTTCGAAACCACACAGACTGGCGAAGTGCTGTCGCGACTCACCGCCGACACCACGCTGATTCAAACGGTGGTGGGTACGAGCCTGTCGCTCGGGCTGCGCAATTTCTTCCTTCTGACCGGCGGCGTGGCGATGCTCGCGGTCACGAGCCCGATGCTGTCCGCGTACATCATCGCGACGCTCGTCATCGTGGTCGCGCCTGTCGTGATCTTCGGGCGGCGCGTGCGGAAACTCTCGCGCGCGAGCCAGGACAAGATCGCGAACACGAGCGCGCTGGCAGGCGAGGTGCTCAACGCGATGCCGACCGTGCAGTCGTACACGCAAGAGCCTTTCGAGACGAAACGATATGCCGGCGCGGTGGAAGCCGCTTTCGAGACCGCGCTCACG
Organism: Caballeronia sp. GAWG1-1; assembly: GCF_023631465.1. Classification (NCBI taxonomy): domain Bacteria; kingdom Pseudomonadati; phylum Pseudomonadota; class Betaproteobacteria; order Burkholderiales; family Burkholderiaceae; genus Caballeronia; species Caballeronia sp. GAWG1-1. The sequence continues at coordinate 24,336 of NZ_JALQDB010000040.1, read as the reverse complement.
CGCATTCGCGCTCGCGCCTGGTTGACGGCCGTGGTGATCGTGCTGGTGTTCAGCGCAATCGTCTTCGTGCTGTGGCTAGGCGCGCAGGCAGTGCTCGCCGGTCGCATGACGGCGGGCCAGTTGTCCCAGTTCATTCTCTACGCGGTGTTCACGGCAGGCGCCGTGGGCGCGGTCGCCGAGGTATGGGGCGATCTGCAACGCGCCGCCGGCGCCACCGAACGCTTGCTGCAATTGCTCGCCGCACGCTCGCCGGTCTTGGAGGCCGAGAGCACGGTCACGCTGCCCGCGCGAGGCGAGGGCATCCGCTTAGAGAATATCGGGTTCTCGTATCCGTCGCGGCCGGGTATTGCCGCGCTTTCGGGGCTTTCGCTGCAGGTTCGTCCGGGCGAGCATGTCGCGTTGGTTGGGCCATCCGGCGCGGGAAAATCCACGCTGTTTCAACTGCTGCTGCGTTTCTACGATCCTCAGTCAGGCCGAATTCTGATCAACGGCGTGCCGACGCGCGATGTGCCGCTCGTCGAATTGCGCAAGGAGATTGGCGTGGTGCTGCAGGAATCGGTGATCTTTTCTGGCAGCGTGATCGACAACATCCGCTACGGCTCGTCGGACGCCACGCTCGCGCAAGTGCAGCGCGCCGCCGACATGGCCGCCGCGGCCGGGTTTATCGAGGAACTGCCGGAAGGCTACGACACGTTTCTCGGCGAACGCGGCGTGCGATTGTCAGGCGGTCAGCGCCAGCGTATTGCGATTGCCCGCGCGATTCTGAAGAACCCGCCCATCCTGCTGCTCGATGAAGCCACCAGTGCCCTCGATGCCGCCAGCGAACGGCTCGTGCAAAAGGCGCTGGACAACGCGGCGCACAACCGCACGACGCTCGTCATTGCGCATCGGCTTGCGACGGTTCAGCAGGCCGATCGCATCGTCGTGCTGGAACAGGGGCGTATTGTCGCGCAGGGTCGTCATGCGGAGCTGCTCTTGAGTTCGCCGCTTTATGCGCAGTTGGCTGCGTTGCAGTTCGGGGATCAGATGGGGGTTGCCGGGATTGCTCGCGGGCATGAGGCTTCGGCTTGAGCTTCGCATGACAGCCGTCGCTTGCTCAGCACACGCGTTGAGACGACTCCCGCTACAGCGCTGCAACTTGGCGCATGACGGCATCGGATGGTCGATGTGGCAACCTGGTCGCTCCATCGGCCAAAGCATCGTGGCCAACGAAGCGTCGCAACGGCCGACGAACAAGCAGTCGTCGTTTGGCCGAGCGACGACATCGAAAAGATCATGCCGAACACGCCGGGTGCAATGACGCTTACTGCTCTCTTTGTAGCACCTCGTGATCCGACTCGCATGCGCACTCGTAGGCCGATGATCGTCCCCAGTTGAAGAGCCGCGAGGTCTTGCCGATGCCTGGATTGAAGGCATTGGTCGGGTCCAGTTCTTCGTAGAACCGTGCAAGAGACGCTTTCGCTTCGTACAGGTGACCGACGTTGTGTTCGGCGGGATACTCGGCACCCCGCGCGGCGAGCAGAGCGAGGATGTCGTCCTTGATCCGGTCGCAATCGACACCTTTCTTCACCAGGTATTCCTGGTGCAGAACGTGGCAGAAGAAGTGGCCGCAATACATCGTGAATTCGATGTCTTTCGAAATATGCGCTGGCAACCGTTCGAACCAGTCGGTCGTGTTCCGTGGAAGTGCAACGTCGAGCGCGACGATGTCCTCCACGGTTCGCGAATGGACTGCCCGATAGCGCACCATGGCGCCTCCAATCGCGAAGCGGTTGAGGAAAGCCGCCTTGCCTTCCTCGGGCGTGCATTCGAAATAGCCACCCTGTTGCGACGGAAAACGCGATTCGAGGTAGGTTCGCGCTTCGTGCACACCGTCGTTGCCCATCTTCAGCAACAGATGATGCTCGAACCGGTCGCGATACTCGATGAGCCGGCGCGGCAGATGCTCGGGCAAAAGCCGGCTCGCCGCCTGCAACAGCCGATCGCTGATGCCGTTACCAAGACGCGCTTTCTCGGTGAACCCGTCGAACCTGCTCTTCGCCGCGAATGCATGCGGCACCTTATCCGTGCCGAACGCACGAATGTACATGTACATGTCCTTGCCGTAGCGACGGGCGATATCGAACGCTCCGCGGTGCATGTACTCACCGGCGATCGGTAGACTACGGAAGCCACTTAGTATGTCGCGGCGTATGGTTTCCAGCTCGGCGGCGTCGTTGCTGCCGATATAGAACACCTGAGTTTGTTCGTCCGCCGCAAAGGTGTCGAGCCGCAGAGCGAAAACCGCAAGGTGTCCGGCAGAGCCCGATGCTTCATAGAGCCGGCGCGGGTCGGCATTGAAGCGCGCGGGCGTGGACGCATCGATGTCGCGCACATGGGTGCTGTACTCGTTGTCCGAAGCCAGCAGCCCTGCGGCTGCCGGAATATCGTCCGGCAATTCGCCCGCGTCCAGACGGCCGAGTATGACTTCGGCGGAGTCGCCCAGATCGATTCCCAGATGATTGACGAGCTTCAGTTCGCCGTCCGCCGTGACGCGCGCGTGGATCGACAATTGGGTGAATGCGGGTCCTCGGCGAATCAGCGAGCCGCCCGAATTGTTGCAGATGCCGCCCGTCACCGAAGCGCCGATGCAGCTTGAGCCGATCACCGAATGGGGTTCGCGGCCGAGCGGCTGCAGTCGCTTTTCAAGCTGATCGAGCGTCACGCCCGGCTGGCAGATGACCTGCTCGCCGTTTCGAATCACGTCCAGCCGCCGCAATCGCATGGTGTTGAGCACGACGACCGGGCGGTCGTAGCCGCTGTCCGCGGGCGTCGATCCGCCCGTCAACCCGGTGTTCGCCGCCTGACAGATGACGATCGTCCCTGCACGATGACAGGCCTGAAGCGCCCGCCACATTTCGACCAGCGTGCCGGGCTGAATGGCCGCCAACACCTGGCCGCTGCCATAGCGATAACCCTGCCGGAAGCGGCGCGTTTCAGTGGCGCCCGTGAAGACGAACTGGCTGCCGACGATGTCGCCAAGCGACTGAATGAGTTCATGCATGGTTGAGGACTTTGGACCCTGGGGCGGTCATGATGAGTTGGAGAATCGAACGATGAAACTTTACGCGATTCATCCGGAAATGACATGGCCGGACACGTCGAGATCGAAACCGGACGGCTCGCTTTATGTCGTTCCAGGGTTTTAACGAGTAGGTCGGACTATGCGATGTACTTTGGCATCGACGGTGGGCAGTTTTCGCATCTGGAAAATGCAGGCCGCTTGTCGCCGGTACACGACAATCGAGGCAGCCGCGCGGCGCACCAATTAAATTGCGCCTCTCAAAACTTGAAGGCGAAAAAAAACCCGCGAAAATCGCGGGTAATAGCACTGATGGGCCGTCTCGGCTCTCTACCAGTGAACCGCACCGAACGACGAGCCAGCATTTCCTGCTCTTCTCGATCAGTCGTTATCGGCCCTCGGGTTCAAACGAAGATTATCCAGATCAACTTGCGAGAAGGTCGCATTTACACCACACGGTTTGGATATTTTAACTATATAGGTAGTATATTCCGACTAAGCCACTTTTCTTGGAGCGATTAGCCAGAGATCGCGAGTGATTTGCTTGAGCGTCAGTGTAGAAGTGGGTAATTCGTGGCGCTCAACCGTTAAAAAAGCCCGTACGTGTTATTAATGGGCGCGCGCAATGCGAGTTTCTTTTTGAAGGCGTGGTGCGAACGGCCGTATTGAATTACCTGCACATCAGGCCATATTTTCAATGGCTTGCACCATTGGAGTGAATGACGAGCGCTAGTGGGGATATTTCGCGAAAATCGTGACATCGATTGAATATCGCGCGCGATCCCACGCTCGCATGTTCATAAAAAAGCAGGCTTGGCGCGCTCGGTCGGCTATCATGCCTATCCTCTTCGAAGTAGCTCTCTATGATTTCCGTCCGTAATGTCACGCTACGCCGTGGCGTCAATGTCGTACTCGACTCCGCGTCCGTCACCTTCACCCCCGGCGAAAAGATCGGCCTCGTAGGGCGCAATGGCGCCGGCAAGTCGTCCTTCTTCGGCCTTCTCAATGGCACGCTGCACGAGGACAGTGGCGAGTTTTCGATTCCCGCTGCCTGGAAGATGGGTCAGGTCGCGCAGGAGATGCCGGAGACCGAGCAGAGCGCGACCGACTTCGTAATTGAAGGCGACACTGTGTTGCTGGCCGCGCAGATCGAAGTCGCCGCCGCGGAGACCGACGACGATGGCATGCGCATGGCGCACGCCTACATGGCCCTTCACGACGCCGGTGCGCACGATGCCCCCGCGCGTGCCCAAGCGCTGATCCTGGGGCTCGGTTTCAGTGCTGCGCAACTTAGCCAGCCGGTCAATAGTTTCTCCGGCGGCTGGCGCATGCGGCTGCAACTGGCGCGCGCGCTCATGTGTCCGTCCGACTTGCTGTTGCTCGACGAACCGACCAATCACCTGGATCTCGACGCGCTGGTCTGGCTGGAGGCGTGGCTCAAGCGTTATCAGGGAACCTTGGTCGTGATCAGCCACGATCGCGAATTCCTCGATGCGGTCACGCAGGTAACGGTCCACGTCGATAACGCCAAGCTCGTGCGTTACGGCGGCAACTACAGCAAATTCGAAGACATGCGCGCCGAGCAGATGGCGTTGCAGCAGGCCTCGATGGCCAAGCAGGCGGACAAGATCGCCCACCTGCAGAAGTTCATCGACCGATTCAAGGCAACGGCTTCGAAGGCGAAGCAGGCGCAGAGCCGGGTCAAGGCGCTCGAACGCATGGAGAAGATCGCGCCCGTGCTCGCCGACGCAGAGTTCAACTTCGAGTTCAAGGAGCCACTCAACGTCCCAAACCCGTTGTTGTCGATGCTGGACGCGACCTTCGGCTACCCGGCGCCGAGCGATGCCGAGCCCGGCACGCCGCCGACGGTCATCGTGCGAGGCATCAACCGGTCGGTGCTGGCCGGACAGCGCATTGGTATTCTCGGTGCCAACGGCCAGGGTAAGTCCACGCTGGTGAAGACGGTGGCGCACGAACTTGCGCCAATTGCGGGCGAAATCAGCGAAGGCAAGGGCCTGAACATCGGCTACTTTGCGCAGCAAGAACTCGACGTGCTGCGTCCTCTCGACACGCCGCTGGAACACATGATCCGCCTTGCCAAGGACACGCCCGCGAACATGCGTGCGCCCGGCCAAAGTGGCACCGAACAATCGCTTCGCACGTTCCTAGGTACTTTCAACTTCAGTGGCGACATGGTGCATCAGGCAGTCGGCACGATGAGCGGCGGCGAAAAGGCGCGGCTCGTGCTGTGCATGATCGTATGGCAGCGTCCTAACCTGCTGCTGCTCGACGAGCCTACGAACCACCTCGACCTGGCCACACGCGAAGCGCTAGGCATGGCACTCAACGAATTCGAAGGCACGGTGATGTTGGTCAGTCACGACCGGTCCCTGCTGCGCGCGGTATGCGACGAGTTCTGGCTCGTAACCAAGGGCGGCGTCGAACCCTTCGACGGCGATCTGGACGATTACCAGCAGTTCCTGCGCGACGAAGCACGTCGCATGCGCGAGGCCGCTGGAGAGCAAAAGGCCATCGCCTGAGTTCACCCTTGGCATTGCCGCGTAAGCATCAGGTTCAGGTTCTGGACCGCAGCGCCGGATGCCCCTTTGCCAAGGTTGTCGAACACCGCGGACAGCAGAACCTGCCCGTGTTCCACGTTGGAAAATACGCTCAGGTGCATGTCGTTCGTACCGTTCAGCGCCTGAGGATCGAGATGCCGCAAAACGCTCGATTCATGCGGCGGCAAGACATGCACGTGGGCCGCGTCCGCATAGTGGCGCGCGAGGCAAGCGTGTAACGTGGCGCCATCCACGTCGGATGCGAGCAGCCGCAACTCCAACGGCACCGTCAGCACAATGCCCTGGCGAAACGCACCATACGCAGGCACGAAAATCGGGCGCTGCGCGAGTCCGGCATGCGCCTGGATCTCCGGCGTGTGCTTGTGCGCGAGCTCCAGACCATATACCTGGAATGAAGGCGCGTTGACGGCATCTTTACCTTCGTGTTTCTCCACGCCGGCACGACCGCGTCCCGAGTAGCCGGATACCGCATGAATGCTGACAGGATAGCCGCCTGGTATCAGTCCGGCCTGCAACAGCGGACGCAGCAAGCCAATTGCCCCTGTCGGATAGCAGCCGGGATTGGTGACGCGACGGGCGCTTGCAATGCGATCGGCTTGTCCTGCCGTCATCTCCGGAAAGCCGTATGTCCAGCCCGGCTGTATGCGGTGGGCCGAACTCGCGTCGATGACTCTGACGGCAGGATTGACGATAGCGTCCACTGCCTCGCGTGCGGCGGCATCGGGCAAACAAAGAATTGCAATGTCGCAGGCGTTGATGGCTTCCGCGCGACGGCGTGAGTCTTTACGTTCTTCGGCGGCAAGCGTGAACAGCGTGATGTCGGTCCGATCACGCAGCCGTTCGTGGATTTGCAATCCGGTGGTGCCTTGGTCGCCATCGATGAAAACAATGGGGGCGCTCATACGCGAGATACTCCGAGTGGTGGTAACGAGCAGAACGAGCGCCTATGTTCATCCAATCGTTAGAATAAGAAAATTCGAATTTCATGACTTGAACATTCAACTTTTCTGAATTTGGACGCCAACATGCGAGAGATCAGCCTTGACCGTTTGCGCACTCTCATCGCGGTTGCCGAGCGGGGCTCATTTGCCGATGCAGCGCGCGCTCTGCATCTGGCGCCTCCGACGGTCAGTTTGCATGTCGCTGAACTCGAAGACCGCATTGGGGCGCCGCTCTTGTCACGCAAGCGCGGGCAGGTCAGGCCATCGGCAATAGGAGAGTTGCTGGTGGAACGCGCGCGTCGGCTGCTGGCCGATGCGGAGCAGGCGTTGGACGATATCGAACGCCAGGTGCAGGGACTGGAAGGGCGGGTGCGGCTCGGTGCATCGACTGGTGTGATCGCGCACTTGTTGCCGCAAGCGCTCGACGTGTTGCGCCAGCACAATCCCGCAATCGATATTCAGCTTGCGGTGCTCACGTCGCATGAAACGCTGTCCCAATTGGCGGATGGGAGACTGGATGTCGGGCTGGTCGCGCTGCCTCAACTCTCCGTGGCCGGACTCGTGATAAAGCCTTGGCGCCGCGACCCGGTGATGGCGTTCGTGCCCGCGCATTGGCGTTGTCCCGCCCGTGTCACGCCTGATTGGCTGGCCGCTCGGCCTCTCATATTGAATGATGCGACTACGCGTCTCTCGCGTCTGACAGCGGAGTGGTTTGCGACGGCGGGTCATCATCCGACGCCGCGCATTCAGCTGAACTACAACGACGCGATCAAGAGTCTCGTGGCGGCAGGTTACGGCGCGGCGCTTCTGCCGCATGAGGCGACGACGCCATCGCCCGACGGACGCGTCGTCATGCGTCCGCTGCGCCCGGCGTTGTGGCGTCGGCTAGGCATTGCACACCGTGTGGGGCACGTTGAGCGCACCACTCGACAGGTACTCGATGTCTTGTGGGATCTACGACTAGCCTAGCGTTGCCGGGTCGAGGCTCACGACACTCTCGAAGAGAACGCCGCCCACGCTTAGTGGATCGTAGAGAGCTTGGTCGTGATGGCGGAGAAGGTGGTCGACAGCTGAGTGGCGACGCCGCTGACGGACGTCATGATGCCGAGCGCAAGTACGCCGGCGATCAGGCCATATTCAATCGCGGTAATGCCGCGCGTATCCTTGAGATAGCGCTTGAAGAAGTGCGTCATGATTTGATCCTCGGGTTCAACGTTGTGGTGTCTTTGCCCGGTGTACCGATTGGTCGTCTGCATCGGTAGTCGTCTCTCTCAGTTGACGAATCCGAAGGTTTTGAATGCGCAGAAGCTTCATCGTGTACCCGGGCCTACGGTTCAGGCTCTGGGTATGAAGCGTCGCTTGAGCGCACAGTGCCTGATGCGATGCTCCATTTATCCAATAACGGCTCCCGGCGATAGAACATGAATGAGCGAGAGGGGATTTGTTCCGCCGTGGCGTCGCGGGCGCACCTTTTTACCGAAACTGCGGTTGCGTAAGCTGGCTCGTAATCGATATGCGAGCCGCCGAACCATTCTTTTCGAACCGATACGGTCGTACTACGCACATTCCCTTATGCGCAAGGGCGATTGTGACGAAGCAGGGAAGTTCTCGATTCGGATTACGGGGTGGTTGCCGCCTCGGGAACGCAGACGGGGACTGGCTCTCGCGCCGAATGGGCCGTCATCTGCAGTGTGAATCGACAGCGTCCGGTATAACGCAAAGTCATACCGCTATCAAAAAGTCTCAGTACCCGGCCTGTAAAGTTTTCGCTAGATTCACTGCAAAGTCATAAGTGCCTATCCATGCCGGATAAACCGCTCCGGGCCAACCGCAGACGAGAACAAACAGAAGCCGTCATGACTCGACACGACACAGAGAAGACATTGCGCGTAGCCATCGTCACGGGAGCAGGCAGCGGTATTGGTCGGGCAACGGTGCACGCGCTCGCGAACGATGGCTGGTGTGTCGCGCTCGCCGGACGTCGGCAAGAGGCGCTCGACGCAGTCATTCGAGACTACGAGCAACACGTTCCCGAATCCGCCAGCAAGTTGATGGCCATTGCCACCGATGTCACCAACTCGGCATCGGTACAACGTCTCTTCGACACGGTGCAGGAGCGCTACGGTCGCCTCGATCTGCTTTTCAACAACGCGGGAGTGGGCGTGGAAGGCGTGTCGGTCGAGGATCTTTCGATAGAGCGCTTTCGCACGATGCTCGATATCAATGTGATCGGCACGCTTTTGTGCACGCAAGCCGCCTTTCGCCGGATGCGTGCAAATAACCCGCCGGGCGGCCGGGTCATCAATAACGGCTCCTTGTCGGCGCATACGCCGCGTCTTCATTCCGCGGATTACACGGCAAGCAAGCACGCAGTCAGTGGCTTGACGAAGGCCTGCGCGCTGGACGGGCGCAAGTACGACATCGCGGTCTGTCAGATCGATTTCGGCAACGTTCTGACAGAGATGGCCGCGGGAATGGCCGGTGGCGTTCTTCAGGCAAACGGCGAGCGAGCGCCGGAGCCGACGATGGACTTGGCGCATGCGGCGCAATCCGTCGCTTACATGGCAAGCATGCCGCCCGGCGCGAACGTGCAGTTCATGACGGTGATGGCAACCAAGATGCCGTTCATAGGACGCGGCTAGACAATCGGGCGAGCGCAGCGTGTACTGGTTGATTGGAAACCGGTGCCCCGCAATTAGAAGACAAAACAAATCGATGGAGACAGGTATGCTCGAAACGCTGACCGAAATACCGGAGATGGATACCGCTGCCGAGGCGCACCTCTTCAATAAAGTAACCCGACGTATCGTTCCCTTGATCCTCGCCTGCTTCGTGGTTGCTTACCTCGATCGCGTGAACATCAGTTTCGCCAAGCTGCAAATGCAGGCTCAACTCGGCTTCAGCGACGCCGCGTACGGCTTTGGCGCAAGCGTATTCTTCGTCGGTTATTTGCTGTTCGAGATTCCAAGTAACGCGATCATGGTGCGCACCGGTGCGCGACGCTGGATCGCGCGCATCATGATTTCGTGGGGCATCGCGTCGGCGGCAATGATGTTCGTGCGCGACGAAACCTGGTTCTATATCCTGCGCTTTCTCCTCGGCGCACTCGAAGCCGGGTTCGTGCCGGGCGTGCTCTACTTCTACACGCAGTGGTTTCCCGCCGAACGGCGCGGTCGCGTGAACTCGTATTTTTTCGGGGCGATTGCACTGTGCGGAATCATCGGTGGCCCGATTTCCGGCGGCATCCTGAAGTTCTTCGATGGCTTGAACGGCATGCCCGGCTGGCAGTGGCTGTTTTTGCTCGAAGGTTTGCCGTCGGTTCTGCTCGGCATCGTGGTGCTGATCGTGCTCGATGACCGGATGGAAGACGCCAAGTGGCTGACGCCTGCGGAGAAGACGCTTCTTGCCTCGATCCTCTCGCGCGACCGCAAGGTCGACAGCACGCATTCGTTCCTCGTTGCGCTGCGCTGGCCTGTGATCTATCTGTTCTCACTGATCTATTTCGGGCTGTGCATGGGGATCTACGGCTTCCTCTTCTGGATGCCGCAACTGGTGAAGAGCGCGGGCACAAGCGACCCGCTCATCATCGGTCTGATCACGATGATTCCCTATCTCGCGGCAATGGCTGGCACGGTGCTCATCAGTCATAGTTCGGACCGTACCGGTGAGCGGCGCTGGCATCTGGCCAGCTGCGCGATCGCGGCGGCACTCGGCTATCTGATCAGCGCCACATGGCCCGGCCATACGGTGTTGCTCGTGCTCGGCCTCAGCATCTCCGCTACGGGTGTCATCGCTTCGTTCGGCATTTTCTGGATGTTCCCGGCCAGAATGCTGACGGGTGCCGCGGCAGCAGCCGGGCTTGCGTTGATCAACTCGCTTGGACAGTTCGGCGGCATCGTTGCGCCTTATATGGTCGGCAAGGTCAAGGACCTGCTGGGGAGCCCGTCGATGGGACTCTATGCAATCGCCGTGGTGTGCGCGATTACGGCTGTGCTCATCGCGTGGGGATTGCCCCGGAAGATTCGGTTCCGCGATGTCGTGGTAGCGCGAGGACAAAACTAAAAAATACGGCGCGAGGCGTGGGAACCTGGAAAGTGGTCCACGCCTCGTTCCCACGCGAGCCGCTCACTGCGTCAAGCGATCCATCCATCATCTAGCCGCCAGCATCCCGAGTCGTATTGGCGACTGCTCCGGTGCGTTCCGCATGCGCAACGCAACATCGACGCCTTCGTCGAGAACGATGTTGATGCTGAGGTCAAGGCGTCGATCGAGGAACGACTTGAGCGCCGGCAAGACACGCAGCCGCGCCCATGCGCGGTCCTCCGAAAAAACCGTCTGACGAATCGCGCACCGCCTGCTCGGCTTGCTCCGCCTCTTCGATGGTCCGGCGCGCGTGCAAATAAAAGCGCTGACCGGCTTCCGCCGGCGCGAGCCCTCGTGTCGAACGCAGCGGCAGACGCGCGCCTAGACGTTCCGCCATTTGCGCAACCGTCTTCGCTACGGTCGGCTGCTCCAACTTCTTCTGGCGCGCGGCGCCGGAGAGGGACCGCGTCGAAAACCCTCTAAGAACATCTAAGTCGCTGCGGCCTATGTCGGTCGCGGATATCGCCTGCGACACCGTGCGCGGTCAGTACGCGGCGGGCGCGGTTCATCGCCGCCATGCGGGCCATGCGCATTCTGCGGGCAGAGCGGTTAGCGAGAACGCCGTGTTGCGATGCGTTGACCAACGGCTCAACGCCTAAGTGCAAGCGTCTCTCGGCAACCGGCCGCAGTCCATCTCGTAAACCCGCTTGCATCGTAATTTTGATCGGCCTATATTGCCATTCACCATCAACTATTGCGATACGATAATTATGAGTGAAGACGTCCTGTTTTCCAGTCATGGCCGCGTGGCGGTCATTACGCTGAATCGTCCCGAGCGCCTCAACGCGTGGACCACGCCGATGCGCAACAAGATCATCGACGCGCTCGATCGCTACAACGACGACGATCAGGTCGCCGCGATCATCATGACCGGCGCCGGCAACCGCGCATTTTCGGCGGGGCAGGATCTGTCGGAAGCGCACGACTTCGACGGCGAGCGCGCCGTGGAATGGGTCAAGGAATGGCAGCGCTACTACGCCGCGCTGCGCGGCCTTCAGAAGCCGCTCGTCATGGCGCTCAACGGCACGGCCGCCGGCTCGGCATTTCAGGTCGCGCTGCTCGGCGACATTCGCGTCGGTCATCCGGGCGTGCGCATGGGTCAGCCGGAAATCAACGCGGGTATCGCCAGCACCACAGGTCCGTGGATCATGAACTCGATGCTCGGCATGTCGCGAACCATCGAACTCACGCTCACCGGTCGCCTGATGGACGCGGAAGAGTGTCACCGCATCGGTCTCATGCATCACCTCGTGCCGGAAGAAAAGGTGTTCGAGAAGGCGCTCGAAATCGCCACCGAACTCGCGGACAAGCCACCGGTTGCCATGCGTCTGGACAAGCAGCGTTTTCGCGAGATGACGGAGCCGGGTTTCGTCGATTGCATCGAAGCGGGCATGCGCATTCAGCGCGAAGCGTACGACTCCGGGGAGCCGGCTCGCATGATGGAAGCGTTCTTCAAAAAGCGCGCCAAATAAATCGGGCTGAAGCCGAGCCGTTCCTTTTCAATCCCTGCGCGGGAGACCTGAAACATGACGCAAGACTTCAACCCGACGCGACGCCGCGCCCTGCAAGGCGCGCTTGCGCTAGCCGTAACTGGCGCAATGCCGCTTGCAGCACGCGCGCAGAGTAAGCAGATCGTGGTGTCGGACCCGGGCGGCCCGTACACGACGGCGTATCGCGAGGCCTTCTACGATCCGTTCGAGAAAGCCACCGGCATCAAGGTGGTGAGCGTCGCGCGCGAATCGCAACCGGTGGCGCAGTTCGCCGCGATGGTGCAGACCAAGAACTACGTGTGGGACGTAACCACGCTCACGTTGTCCGCCGACATTCCGTATCTCGAGTCGAAAGGGCTGCTCGAACCGATCGGGCTGAAGGCGAGCGACTTCCCGGACATCATGCCCGAGGCGATCACGCCGAACTGGCTTGGTGTGGACGTGTATTCGACGGTGCTTGCCTATCGCGCCGACAAGTTCAAGGACAACGGCCCGAAGTCGTGGGCGGATTTCTGGGACGTGAAGAAATTTCCTGGCCGCCGCTGCCTGCGGCGCAGTCCGCTCGACACGCTGGAGCAGGCGCTGCTGGCCGACGGCGTGCCGCTCGACAAGCTCTATCCGCTTGACGTTGATCGCGCCTTCAAGAGTCTCGACAAGATCAAGCCGCATATCGCCATCTGGTGGACCTCGGGCGCGCAGGCCATGCAGGCGATCCAGAGCGGCGACGTCGACATGATCTCGACCTGGAATGGCCGCGCGCAAGCCGCGAAGGATTCGGGCGCACCGGTCAACATCGTGTGGAATCAGGGCCTGTATTCCATCGAGGGCTGGGGTATTCCGAAGGGCACGCCGCGCGCCGATGCAGCCAGGCAGTTCGTGCGCTTTTGCGCCGATGCGAAGCGCCAGGCCGCGCTCACCCGCACGCTGGCTTACGGACCGACCAACAAGAAGTCGTTCGAGACCATCGACAAGGAGCGTGCCGCGCTGTTGCCGACGGCGCCGGAGAACATCAAGGACATGAAGCTGCCTAGTCCGCAATGGTGGGAAGAGAATCGCCAGAAAGTCACCGAGCGGTTCAATTCGTGGATCATTTCGTAAGGAGCGGAAGATGAGCTCGAAACTCGAGGCAATCGGCATCGCGAAGCGTTATGGCGACGCCATCGCGCTGGAAGCGACGGACCTCGCCGTGCAGGCGGGCGAGTTCCTGACGCTGCTCGGTCCCTCGGGTTCGGGCAAGACCACGTTGTTGCAGATGATCTCCGGGCTCGTTGCGCCGAGCGCGGGGCGTATCGAGATAGATGGCCGCGACGTGACGCATGTCGAGCCGGGCAAGCGCGGCATCGGCATGGTGTTTCAGAGCTATGCGCTCTTTCCGCACATGAGCGTGTGGGACAACGTCGCATACGGTCTGCGCATGCGGCGCAAGTCGCGCGAGGACGTGCGCGCCGCCGTGGACGACGCGCTCGCCATGGTGCGCATGACCGAATACGCCAAGCGCTTTCCGAAGGAGCTGTCGGGCGGTCAGCAGCAGCGTATCGCGCTGGCGCGATGCTTTGCGTATCGTCCGTCGGTGATCTTGCTGGACGAGCCGCTCGGCGCGCTGGACAAGAAGCTGCGCGAGCATATGCAGTCGGAAATCCGCCGTCTGCACAAAGAGCTTGGCGCGACCTTCGTCTACGTCACCCACGATCAGGACGAAGCGCTCACGCTTTCGGACCGCATCTGCCTCATGAATCAGGCGCGCATCGAACAGGTAGGCACGCCCGCCGATCTCTACGACCGCCCGGCGACGCGATTCGCGGCGGGCTTCATCGGTCACTCGAATCTGCTGGAAGGCGCGCTCGACGACATGCGCGGCAAGGGCGGCGAGCCCATTCTGCTTGCCGCCGGCGGACGCATTCCCTTGCCGATGAACGCGCAAGTCGCACCGTCGACACGCCACACGCTGTTGCTGCGTCCCGAGGCGCCGCGCCTCGTGGAACCGAAGAGCGGCTTCATCGACGGCACCATCGCCGATGTCGTTTTCTTCGGCAGCGATACGCGCGTGCAACTCGCCATGAACGACGGCAGCGAGATCACGGTGCGCTGCGAGCGCAGCCTGTCGCCACGCATCGGTGAAAGGGTGGGCCTCGTGTGGGACCCGTATCGCACCACGTTGCTGCACGCCTGAGGACGCGCATATGACCATCGCACTTCACGCGCAACGCGAGAACGAAGGCTCGCGGCGCGGCCGGTCCGTGTGGACCGCGCGCACGTTGCGCATCTTGCCTATCGTGCCGACCTTGTTGTTCCTGCTGGTGTTCTTCATCGTGCCGGTCGGCGAGATTCTGCAAGGCGGACTCGTCGGCGCGGACGGGCAATACGGTTTCTCGCAGTTCGAACGCATCGCGCGCACGCCGGTTTATGCCAAGGTTTTGTGGATTACGTTCGGCATCTCGTTCATGACGGCGGCGTTGTCCATTCTGCTCGGCTATCCGGTTGCGTACATGTTGAGCCGTCTGTCGGAGCGCGTGCGCGAACGCTGGCTGTTGTGGATCATGCTGCCGTTCTGGACCAGCTACCTTGTCAAAACCTATGCGGGGATGCTGCTGCTCTCCAAGACCGGCGTGCTGTCGACCATCGCGCTGTCGCTCGGTCTCGTGCGGGAAACGAGCGGTACGATTCCATCGCTGACCGGCGTCCTGATCGGCATGGTGCATTCCATGATGCCGCTCGCCGTGATGACCATGCTGCCTGTGATGCGCGGTATCGACGACCGTCTGACACAAGCCGCCGAAACGCTCGGCGCGCAACGCAGCATGAGCTTTTTCACGGTGTTTCTGCCCTTGTCGTCGCCGGGTGTCGCGGCGGCGGGACTGCTCGTGTTCATCTCGAGTCTCGGCTTCTTCATCGTGCCGGCGCTGCTTGGCTCGCCGAAGGAAACGATGATCGCGCAACTCGTGATCTCGTCCGTGCTCGAACTCTTCGACATGCGGTTCGCCGGCGCGCTCTCGACCGTGCTGCTCGTCTGCTCGATCGTGATCTTCTTCGTCTATGACCGCATGGTCGGCCTGACTTCGCTCACGGGCGAAGTCACCGAGCGTTCGCGCGGCTCGCGGGCGCAAGGCATCAAGCTCGCCGTTCTGATGCTGGCCGGCCGCCTCTTCGCGCCGTTTCTCGTGCGCCGCAATCCGCATGCGGATACCGCCGCGCGCGCAGCCAGTCCGCTCGGCGTCTACACCTGCGCGATCATGGTGGTGCTGGTCGCGCCGGTGCTGTCGGTGATTCCGTACGCGTTCACGAAGAGCGACTACATCGCGTTCCCGCCGAAGCTTTTCAGCGGCAAGTGGTTCGGCACCTTCATGGATTCGCCCGTGTGGCACAGCGCGATCTTCCGATCGTTCGAAGTGGGATTCGGCACCGCGGTGCTGTCGCTGCTGCTCGGCTTCGGCGCGACGCTCGCGATGACGCGCATGCCGCGCCGCGCCAGCAAACCGGTGTTCGCGCTGCTGGTCGCGCCGTTGATCGTGCCGCGTATCGTGGTGGCGGTCGGGCTCCTGTATCTGTTCGGACGCTTCGGGCTGACGGGCACCAACCTCGGGCTCGTGATCGGGCATACGGTGCTCGCTATTCCCTACGTAGTGGTGACGCTTGCAGCCGGCTTCCAGCGCTTCGACTGGCGTCTGGACGATGCCGCGCGGGTCATGGGCGCATCGCCGCTGCGGCGTATCACGTCGATCGTGCTGCCGCTTCTGATGGCGAGCGTGACGGCGGCGTTCCTGTTCGCATTTCTGGTTTCCTTCGACGATCTCACCATTGCGATCTTCGTGAGCGGCGGCATCAACTCGACGCTACCCAAACAGATGTGGGACGACATCCAATTGGCCGTGACGCCCACGCTCGCGGCGGTATCGACCACGCTGATCGTGCTGATCGCGCTGGTGGTGGCGGTGTCGTCGTGGATCAAGCGCCGCGCGCGCTGATTTCGACACCATTCAGCGACACCCAGCCATAAAAGCAGTCCATAACCCGATTCGAACATGCATCGTTATTCAGAATACTTTGGCCACCGGCACGCGAACGACGAACTCGATTGCGCGCCGCTCCTCGCGGCCGGATTGCGCGCCACGCCCGCGCGCACCGTCGTGCATTTCGACGATCATGCAATCTCGTGCGCGGACGCCTCGCGTCATATCGTGCAATTGCAACGCTGGTTCGCGGGTCAGGGGCTCGTGCCGGGCGATCGCGTCGCGGTGATGCTCGGCAACAGCCCCGAACACATCCATCTGATTTACGCACTCGTGTTGAGCGGCCTCGTCTGGGTGCCGGTGAACATCAAGTTGCGCGCGTCGGGCCTCGAATATCTGCTGCAACATGCGGAACCGAAACTCTTCGTCATCGACGGCGAGTTCGACGCGATCACGGCATCGATCGACTGCGGCATGTCCAAACGCACGCGCCTGCCCGCATTCGATGCGGCGGATACGAACGCCGCGTTCGCCACGGCGGCGATCCCCGTCGACGCGCCGTTGTGCATCATCTATACATCCGGCACGACGGGCGCGCCGAAGGGCGTCGTGTTTACGCATCGCATGATGCGCATTGCGAGTGAAGCGGCGTTGCGTGTCGCCGACGTGCGCGAGGGAGACCGCCTGTTCCTGTGGGAGCCGCTGTGCCACATCGGCGGCGCGCAGATGCTGTTGCTGCCGTTCCTCGAACCGGTGACACTGCATGCGGTGCCGCGCTTCTCGGCTTCGCAGTTTTGGCCGCAAGTGGAGCGCGCGGGCGCGACGCAACTGCATTACCTTGGCGGCGTGCTCGATATCCTGATGCAGTTGCCCGAAGCCGCGCAGCCTTCAGCGCATTCGTTGCGCGTGGCGTGGGGCGCGGGTGTGAGCGCGTCTGCGTGGGAGCCGATACAAACGCGCCTCAAGGTGCGTCTGCGCGAGTGCTACGGCATGACGGAGTGTTCTAGCTTCGCTACCGCGAACGTTACCGGCAAGCCGGGGTCCATCGGCCGCGCGCTGCCGTGGCTCGATATCGAATTGCTCGATGAACACGGCCAGCCGGTGCCGCCAGGCGAGGCGGGTGAGATCGTGTTGTCGAGCAAAGTGGAAGGGACCTTTTTGCCAGCGTATCTGAAGAATCCCGAGGCGACGAAATCTGCGCTTCGCAACGGCAAATTGCACACGGGCGATCGCGCGCGCCGCGACGCCGATGGCGATCTGTATTTCGTCGGCCGGCAGACGGACAGCATGCGTGTGCGCGGCGAGAACGTGTCGGCATGGGAGATCGAACGCGTTTTCGCGACGCATCCGGCGGTGCGGTTGAGCGCTGCGATGGGCGTGGCGTCGGCGGTCGGCGAGCAGGACATTCTGCTCAACGTGCAGTTCAAGGACGAGCCGGTGGACTGGGAAACGCTGCACATATGGGCGCGAGAGCGCCTCGCGAGTTTTCAGTTGCCGCGTTATTACCGCGCGGCGCCGGGCTTCGAACTGACGGCGAGCGAACGCATCAAGAAGCATCTGCTGTCGCGCAGCGTGGAAGACGCGTGGGATCGGCTGGCCAGCGTGAAAGCCTAAGGAGTTATCGCATTCAGATAGGGTAATAGGGCTATGCGATAATTTTGCCATCGACGACAAAAGCATACGAGAGATGAGCGACGAGTCCAAAGCCCCGCGAAAACGCAAGAACGCCGCCGCGAAAGGGGCGGGCGAGGCGGTGGACGCAACTGCGTCGTCGCTGTACGTGCAGTCCGTCGAAAAGGCCATGAAGGTGCTCACGGCTTTCGACGGTAGCAAGCGGCAGTTGTCGCTTTCGGAAATCTCGGCCATCACGGGCTTCGACATGAGCGCGACGCAGCGCTTCAGTTTTACGCTGGCGGCGCTCGGCTATCTGTTCAAGGACCCCGACAGCCGCAAGTACGAACTGTCGCCACGGCTGCTGGACTTCACCTATCACTACCTCACGTCGAACGATCTCGTGAGCCGCGCCACGCCGTATCTGCAGCAACTCGGATCCGAGACGGAAGAGGCCACCAATCTCACCGTGCTGGACGACACCGACATCGTTTTCGTGCTGCGCATCGTGAGCCGCAACGTGTTCAACGCGCACGTCATCACCGGCTCGCGCTTGCCGGCTTATTGCACGGCGCCCGGTCTCTCGATCCTCGCCACGCTCGCCGACGGCGAGATCGACGACATTCTCTCGCGTACCAACCTCGTGCCCTATACGGCCTCGACGGTGTATCAGCCGCGCAAGATCAAGGAGCGTGTTGCACAGATTCGCAAGCAGGGCTATGCGCACACGGAGGACGAATATTTCGTCAGCGACATCTCCACCGCGGCCGCCATCACCAATGCGCACGGACGAGGCATCGGCGCGGTGAACATTGCGGTGGCGCGTTCGCGCTGGCAGGCCGATCGCGACGAAAAGCGCTTCGCGGATCTCGTCATTTCCACGGCGTCCGCCATTTCCACGCGCAGGCGCATCGAATAAGCCGCAACGGATACGTTCGACGCCGCTTGGAGCGCGACGATCGGCACGCCCTCGAACGACGGGCACGACAGCGATACTGTGTAGATTCAAGCGCCGGCAAAAAGCCGCGCAAGCGCCGCACGATAGTCGCGATAATGCCGCGCTTCATCGTGATGCCGACGCTCACGGATCACGCACTCGCCGCCAACGAACACATCGCGCACGGGCGATTCGCCGTGTTCGCAGAATACGACGGAAGAGAGCCACGTCGCGCTCGTCTGTTCCGCGAGATTCGGATGATCGGCGTCGAGCACAATCCAGTCCGCGCGCGCCCCCGGCATGAGCGCGCCGACTGCGCGGCCGGTCGCGCATGCGCCGCCTTCGAGGGCGTCGCGAAACAGGCGATCGGCAACCTGCGCCGTTTCGTGCGATGCCAGCACGTTACGCTGCCGCCGCGACAGACGCTGGCCATATTCGAGCAGTCGCAGTTCCGCGCGCCAGTCCACGCCGACATGACTATCCGAGCCGATACCGAAAGCGCCGCCTGCGTCGAGGTATTCGTTCGCGGGGAAAATCCCGTCGCCGAGATTCGCTTCGGTGGTGAGGCACAGGCCCGCAATGGCGCCGCTTTTCGCGAGCGCAGCGGTTTCCCTGGCGTCGATATGCGTCGCATGCACGAGGCACCAGCGCGCGTTCACGTCGAAACGATCCAGCAGCCATTGCACGGGCCGCGCGCCCAGCGCGGCAAGCGAAGCATCCACTTCTGCCGTTTGCTCCGCGATGTGGATATGAACCGGCGCGTCAGGCGAGATGTCGTTCAACGCTTCGATGACGACGCGCAGAGACGCCTCCGACACCGCGCGCAGCGAATGCGGCGCGACGCCGTATCGCAGCGCGCCGTGTTCGGGTCGGGCATGACGCAACGCGGCTAGCAGATCGAGATAGCCTTCGGTGGTATTGACGAAGCGCCGCTGATCGTCGCGAGGCGGCTCTTCGCCGAAGCCGCTGAACTGATAGAGCACCGGCAGCATCGTCATGCCGATGCCGGTTTCGCTCGCCGCATCCACCACGCGTTGCGCAAGCTCGGCGGGGTTTGCATGGCGCGTTCCATCCTCCGCGTGATGCACGTAATGGAACTCGCAGACGGACGTGTAACCAGCCTTGAGCATCTCGACATACAGCCAGCGCGCAATGGCGCCGAGCGTCTCGGGCGTGATGCGCGCGGCGAAGCGATACATCAGTTCCCGCCAGCTCCAGAAACTGTCGGTCGGGTTCGCGCGATACTCGGTGAGTCCGGCCATCGCGCGCTGGAACGCGTGCGAATGAAGATTCGGCATGCCGGGAATGACCGGTCCGGCGGCACGCGCGACGTCGGCGGGCGCATCGCGCTTATCGGGTGTGACCGCCACGAGCGTACCTGTGGCGTCCCATTCGAGCAGCACGTCGGTGCGCCAGCCTTCGGGCAAAAGCGCATGCGCCGCAAAGAGTGATTTCGTGCGTGTATTCATGAGCGGACTACTCGGTATCGGGCATCGGTGAAACATTCACGCACGCGACAAAACCGCTTGCAGGAACGAGCGTGTACGAGGCTGCGTGGGTGTCGAAAAGATTTGCGAGGGCGGGCCCGCCTCGACGATCTCGCCGCCATCCATCACGACGACGACATCCGCCACTTCTCTCGCAAAGCCCATCTCATGCGTGACGACGAGCATGGTCATGCCTTCGGCGGCGAGCAGCTTCATCACCTGAAGCACTTCGCCGACGAGTTCGGGATCGAGCGCGGACGTGGGTTCGTCGAAGAGCATGACGCGCGGTTGCATGGCCAGCGCCCGCGCAATGGCGACGCGCTGCTTCTGGCCGCCCGACAAACTCGCGGGCATGGCATGCGCCTTGTGTTCGAGGCCGACTTTCCTGAGCAGGCCGAGCGCGGCCGTTTCGGCATCTGCCTTCGATGCACCGCGCAACATCCGCGGTCCCACGGTAATGTTGTGCAGCACCGAAAGATGCGGGAACAGGTTGAACGACTGAAACACCATGCCCACTTCCGTGCGCAATGCATTCAGCGCGCGCTCCTTGAGCATGGTTCCCTGATCGACGAGACGATGCCCGCAGATGTCGATGGTTCCGCGCTCGGGTTGCTCCAGACCGTTGCAGCAGCGCAGGAACGTGCTCTTGCCGGAGCCGCTTGGCCCGATCACCACGACAACTTGACTTGGCTCTATATCGAAGTCGATACCGTTCAATACGCGATGCGTCCCGAACGACTTGGTGAGATCGCGAATGCTGAGAATGGGTTGGGCGCTGTTCATTGCACCATGCCTCCTGCGCGCAGCCGTCGCTCCACGCGATGAAGAATGTAGTTCGTCGTCTGCGTCAGGACGAGATAGACGAGCGCGACGACGAGATACACCTCCAGCGACCGGTACGACACGCTGATGATCTTCTGTGCTTCGTGCATGAGATCGTCGATGGTCAGAAGCGACACCAGCGCCGAGTTCTTGATGAGCGCGATGAACTCGTTGCCGAGCGGCGGAATCATGCGCACGACGGCTTGCGGAAGAATGATCGCGCGCATGGCCTGACCCGCCGACATGCCGATGGAGCGCGCAGCTTCCATCTGTCCACGATCCACCGATTGAATCGCGCCACGCACGACCTCCGACACGTAGGCCGCCGAATACAGGCCGAGCCCGAGCATGCCGCACACGAAGGCAGGCAGCAGGATATTGAACTGCGGCAGGCCGAAGAACAGCAGAAACAGTTGCACGAGCAGGGGCGTGCCGCGAAAGAAGATCAGATATCCGGTGCAGAAGCCGTAGACGATGCGCCGCTGCGGCGAGAGCCGGCCGATGCCGATCAGAAGTCCGAGCAGGCACGAGAGCACGAGCGCGGCGGCGGTCACTTCCACCGTGACGAGCGCGCCATGCGCCAGATCGTCCCAACCGGCGAAGGCTGGCGTGAAGTCGAGTTGCATGGCTCAGGTCCGCCGGCTTACTTCGCGCTTGCCGTCGTGCCGGCGCTCGCGCTGAACCACTTCTTCACGATCGCGTCGTAGGTGCCGTCCGCCTTGATCTTGGCGAGCGCGGCGTTCATCTGATCGCGCAATTGCGGCTCGTCCTTGCGCACCGCGATGCCATATGCCTCGGTCGTCAGCTCCTTGTCCAGCACGCGAAAGCCGGGGCGCGTGCGCGCGAACTGGAATGCGGCGGGCTTGCCCGTGACGGCGGCATCCGCGCGGCCGATGCCGACCAGATCGAACATCTCCTGATTCTTTTCCACTTCCACGCGCTGCACTTGCGGATAGTTGTCGCGCAGGAAGTTGACCGATTTCGTGCCGACCTGCACCGTCACTTTCTTGCCGTTGAGATCGGCGAGCGTCTTGATCGGCGAATCCGCCTTGACCAGTGCGGACAGGCCGCCCGCGAAGTACGACTGGGTGAAGTCGATCACCTGGGCGCGTTCCGGCGTGATGTAGATGCCGGAGATGGCTGCATCGAAACGATGGGCGACGAGGCCCGGAACCAGTCCCTTGAAGTCGATATCGGTCCACTGGATCTGCTTGCCC
The DNA here is from genome assembly GCF_023631465.1 of Caballeronia sp. GAWG1-1. Classification (NCBI taxonomy): domain Bacteria; kingdom Pseudomonadati; phylum Pseudomonadota; class Betaproteobacteria; order Burkholderiales; family Burkholderiaceae; genus Caballeronia; species Caballeronia sp. GAWG1-1. Next base: position 2,101 of record NZ_JALQDB010000040.1, on the reverse strand, counting down.
ATGCTCTTGGCGAGCGCGTTCATGATGTCGATATCGAAGCCGGTGCGCTGACCCTTGTCGACGAACTCCATCGGCGGGAAGGTAGCGTCCGTGGCGACGTTCAAAACGTTCGAGTCTTGCGCGGCCGCGGCGCCAGGCAGCGCGGCAATCATCATGGCGATACCGAAACTCGCGGCGGAAAGCAGGTTCTTGATTTTCATGGCGTGGCTCCAGGGGTGTGGTCTGTCGTTGATTGGCGGTTCAGGCGGCCTGCAGCCGCGCGGATATGGCATTGGCGGCGCGCACGGTCCAGTCCGCGAGTTGCTGCTCCCGGCCTGCCGCGCGCGAGGAGGGCGCCATCAGCGTGATCGATGCGCTCGCGCCCGCGCTGCGCGACGCGCGCCGGAACACGGGCGCGCTTACGCCCCATACGCCGGGATCGACTTCGCTTTCGCTCACCGCGAAGCCGCGCGAGCGAATGCGCTCCAGTTCGGTTTCGAGGGTGGCGCGGGTGGCATCGTCGTTGGCGAACAGACGCTCCAGCGTCTCGGCGCGCAGTTTGTCGGCCATGAAGGCGAGCAGCGACTTGGCGGATGCGCCCGAGCGCAACGGCACCGAGCGTCCCTTTTCGAAAGAGCAGCGCAACGACTGCGTGCTCTCGATCATTTCGAGGCAGATCACCTGATCGTTCACGGCGACGATCAAGCCGACGCTTTCCTGCGTGGCGTTCGCGAGCTTCAGCATGCCTTCGCGGCTCGCTTCGACCAGCAGCGAATTGACGTCGAAGCCGAGCGCGAGTTGAAGACTGATCGGGCCGGGCGCGTAAAAACCGGCGTCCTCGGCGACGAAGCCCCAGCGTTTGAGCAACGCCACTTGCCGATAAAGCGTGCTCTGCGCGAGACCGGTGGCGGCGAGTATGTCCTTCGCGGACATGGCCTTGCCGTGGCTAGCGAGCGCGGTCAGCACGAGCAGCAAGCGCTCGGCGCCGGTGACGTTAGATTCCCGTTTCACTGTGATGTCCAGCCGGAAAGGCGATGTCGATGAGCGCAGAATGCCACATCGCTCCCGGCGGACAAAAAAGGGATTCCCAGCGATTGGGAATAAAGGTGAGGTTTTTAGCCGAACGTGAGGGAGTCATGCACGCGAGGCGCGGCAAGGTTTGCCCGATACGCCTCCTGGGTCAGCGCATGTCGATCGATTCAGTCAGTTCCGGCACGAGCGAAAACAGGTCGCCGACGACGCCGTAATCCGCGACGCTGAAAATAGGCGCTTCCGGATCTTTGTTGATGGCGACGATGACCTTGCTGTCTTTCATCCCGGCCAGATGCTGAATGGCGCCCGAAATACCAACGGCCACGTACAACTGCGGCGCAACGATCTTGCCCGTCTGACCTACTTGATAGTCGTTCGGCACGTAACCGGCATCCACCGCCGCGCGCGATGCGCCCATTGCCGCGCCAAGCTTGTCGGCCAATGGTTCGAGCACCTTCGTGTAGTTCTCGCCGCTGCCGAGACCACGTCCACCCGAAACGATGATCGAAGCCGAAGTCAGTTCCGGCCGATCCAGCTTCGTGACTTCGCGGCTGACGAATGACGAGATGCCAGCGTCGGCTGCCGCTTCGATCTTCTCGATCGATGCACTGCCGCCTTCCGCAGCCACCGGATCGAAGCCCGTTGCACGGACCGTGATGACCTTGATCGGATCGCTCGATTGCACCGTCGCAATAGCGTTGCCCGCGTAGATCGGACGCTCGAAGGTATCGGCGCTGTCGACGGCGGTGATGTCGCTGATCTGTGCGACGTCCAGATGCGCTGCGATACGCGGCGCGATGTTCTTGCCGTAGGCGGTCGCGGGCGCGAGGATGTGCGAATAGTCCTTCGCGATATTCAGCACCGTGCCCTCGACGTTCTCGGCCAGACCTTCGGCGAGTTGAGGCGCATCCGCAAGCAGCACTTTAGATACGCCTGCGATCTTGGCTGCCGCATCGGCCGCGCCTTGCGCGTTCGCACCCGCGACCAGCACATGAATAGCGCCGCCGATTTTCGCCGCCGCCGCTACCGTGTTCAACGTCGCGGCCTTGATGGACGCGTTGTCGTGTTCCGCAATTACCAGAATCGTCAT
>NZ_JALQDB010000039.1:0-8735 GCF_023631465.1 Caballeronia sp. GAWG1-1 | reverse complement strand
TCCTGATCTGCATGTATCCCTCGTACGAGATCATCGCCGCTCAAAGCGGCCATTATCCCTTCGTCGAGGTGTATCAAATCCTCAGTGCCGACGGTGTATCAATTTACTGGTGCCGATGACACGCGTAAGTCGCGTGGTTGGTGCATCAATCACAAGGGTGCGACGGCGAGCCGCTTTCACCACTCCATGAGAACTCGCGCGGAAGCGAGGCCAGGCCAAAGAAAAGCATTCTACGGGTACACAACTTGCACGTGTGCGAAGGTGCCTAACTTAATCAACACTTAGCCGCATAAGGCATGATCTGAGTGGGAGACAATAACGTAAGGCTTGCTCCACGCCTTTCAACTAGCGGAGGAAACATGGAAACGAATAAGGCGGAAGGAACGGTTCAGCAGATTACCGGTAAGGTGCAGGATGCGGTTGGTTCAGTAATGGGCGACACGGGAACACAGGTCGCAGGGAAGGCGAAAGAACTCGGCGGCAAGGCGCAACAACTGTACGCCGACACCGCCGACATTGTGCGCGATAAGACAACTGATAACCCGTTCACCGCGCTTGCAATCGTGGGCGGGCTAGGTTTCTTATTGGGCGCCATTTGGGCGAGCGCAAGCTCAGCGCCACCCGCCGCAACACGACAAGATATCGCGGGACGTAGGTAATTAATTATCCTTTACAAAAGTCAACACCATGCGGCGCGGTGGCAAGGCGTCATCCCCTTGCCACCCAACAGGGGCGAAACCATATGTCGATCCACTCTAAAATCACGCGTTGGCGCAACGTCGGTCATTTCTGTACAGCGAGGGTGGCGGACTATAGCGAGCTGTTTCTCAGCGAACTTCAACAAGCTAAAGCCAAGGTTATGCGTGAGCTCATCGCAATGGTAACGCTTGCGATAGGGATCTTGTTCACGCTGTCATTCCTTTGTTTCGCAATTATCGCAACCGCTTGGCAGACACCCTACTTTCTTGCTTCGGTTTGGGGAATCGCCGGTCTTTGGCTGGTCGTTTCAATCGCCGCATTTTTCGTGATGCGGAAACAAAAACCAACGGTACCATTTAGGTCACTTCGGTCCGAAATGCAAGCTGATATCGCGGCTGTTAAGGAGTCGATGAAGTGAGCGCAAACGACGTTAGCACCTCCCAACGGACGGTTGTCGTCCGAATGGGCGCGACACGGGCTGAATTGATCGCGGCCAACCATATCAACTCGTCGATTGCCGAAGCCCGGCGCGGCGAGCGCGCACGTCCAGTTCAACAGGGACCGGTGATTCTTCAGTCGCCGTATGCGCAGCTGATTTCTGTCGTCTCGGTCGCAACCGTTGTCCTGGGGCCGAAGCACGTGGTGAAATCGTTGTTCGGCCGAATACTCATTCCTTGGATGACATACTCGTTAAGGAACTTGTTCCGTCGTTGAGACGGAACCTGCGTCTCTCGGGTGTGCGCCCGCGGGACTTAAATGGCCGGCTGCGTGCCTGCGCGATCACGAAGCAAGCCGGCCCATCCGCACTTAAAGCGGCGTTCTCTTGGTATCAGAGGTAGTCGTCGACGCGCCTTCGAGGCCCGCGGTTCGTTCGACCTCTACCTCAGTTCCACGCACCGTGTCGTTGACGGTCTCGGTTCGATTAGAGCCTTCCTTGCCCACGACCACTTCCTCGACGACGCGTGCCGTTTTTGCAACGACAGGCTGTTCCGCTGTTTCCTTGATCTCGACAAACCCTTCCTTCAAGTCTGCTGCAGTCGCAGGCCGATCGACCGCCCGCCGTTCAATGCTAGCGTGCTCTTCGCGAAGCGATACGGACTCACTGACTGGCGTCTCCGTCAGCCGTGAGTACACTCGCACGCCGCCCGTATGGACGACGCGCTTGCCAACCTCCAGCGACTCCTGAACGACTGGGAACGCCTGTCGTTCGGCCGCGACCTGGTCGGCGGTATAGGCAGGAGCGCTGCGATCGTAGCCGGTGTATCCGGCACCGCGCCACTGGGCGACGCGCGAATCAATATCAACAGCGCCTGCAGCATACAGTGCGTCGCGTACCCGCGCGCTTGCGGATTCGTCTTGCACGTCCACCGACAAGAGCGCGCCGCCGCGACGAACCGCTTCTTGGTAGTGGTCGACTTCCTCGGGACGATCGTCGTCGCCAAAAAGGTTCTTGAAGAAGTGTTCGATACGTCCCATCGCGCCTTCGTGCTGCTCGCCGGTACCGCCCGTCGTCACATCGCGCGTGGCGGTGTCGGTACCAAAAGAAGAACCGGCATCGTTCGTGTGAACGCTCATATCGGAACGGGCGACGCCTTCTGTTTCGAGCCGAGCCTGTGCAACCTCGGCATCTTGAAAACTGTTAAATACACCGATGATCGTTTGAGTCATAGCAGCATCTCCAAAGAAAGGCCTACGCTAAGCCAGGAATACCGCGCGTGCCGTGCTCTCGCAACCGCTGTTCCTGCGTCTATCAATTCACGTTCGGGTCGCGTCTCCATTCGCCATCCGCACCTTCGCGCCGTTCCACGATCAGCTCCTCGGTGTTGACGAGCACTTGATGCACCATGTCCCTTTGCGACTCGGTGGTCTTAATGTGTACCTCTTCCTTCAAGGTCAGTTGCATCCTGACCACAGGCACGTATTCGTAGACAGGGATGATCAGGGTGTTACCTTCCTGCCGTGGTTCGCTGCGCTCGTCTACTGCACGGTTGACCGCGACGCGGCTGACTTCGACCTGTTCGCTCCTCAGCCGCATGGCGACCGGTTGCATTTCCTCATGCACGACCTTACGCACGCGCACTGCGCCGGTTTCTGTTTTTCTGACGTCCACCGCAAGTTCCTCCTGCACGGCAGCGAGGCGAACCTCGTCAGACACGTCAGCGGGCGGCGGCGGAGCGTTTGGAGGCAGTTTTGAGTTCATTGAAAGTTTTATCAAGTACGACGACCCGCTTGAACCGTGCGAGCACGTGCGGGGGCTACATCGCGATCGGCTGCCGATCCGCCGCCTTCTTCAAACGGAGGCTGGTGGCGGAAGCCGGTCGCGCCCGAAACGATGGCGATGATCGCGCCCACGATCAGCGCGGCAAATGAGAACCAGCTCGCTCGGGCAACGCCTCGCGCGGCGGCATCCGCTATCGCACGCGCGTTCTGCTCGGCGTCCGGGCCGGAGGCGGCCGATGCAGCCGATGCTACTGCCGCCTGGACTTGTTGTTTGGCCGAGTCGACCATCTGATTGCCGCTGCCCGACTGATTCGCAGCTGTCGCACCGACCTGCGCGCTCGTCGCGGCAACACTGCCCGCCGTATTGACTGCTCCAGAGATGAGCGAAGTCATGCCGTAGACGACCAGGAGTGTCATGACTGCCCACGAGAGCAGGCCATGCAGCCAGCCCAGCACCGGTGCGCAGCGCCCCGCATAATAAGAACCGACCAAAACCGCAATGACGGTGGTGACGATAACCCACACCCCAGAGCCAAATCCAAAGCCGTGCAACGCATCGGGCTTAGACATCGGCGAAAGGAGCGAAGCGCCGACCGCCGCGCCTAGGACGCTCATGATCAAATAAACGATCATCGAAAGGATGACGCCCGCGATGACGGCCCCCCAAGACAAGCGTGGTAGTCCATCGCTGGTTGTAAGCAGTTTCATAATTGCCTCCAATGTTTATTAAATTTTGTGCAAGCCTGCGTAGGTCGCAAACGCCGTGCCGTGCGTCCAACCGAAGGCATTCAGAATGCGTTAGATCAAGAATGGAGATTGCCGTGAACAACGGAACCCTCGACATGAATTCGAGAGCAATCTCGATCTCACATAGCGGATGAACGCCGCCTTCAGCCTCGCGGGGGTTATTTGATGTCGATGCTGGGGCAACACGTTGTCCCGTACATTGCGTTATGTTGGAGGTGAAGGAACCCCCTTCTGACTTGGCTACTTCCACCGACACTCCAGCGCTGACATGACCCAGATCCACGGGCCGACAACAGCACCGCCACGAGCATTTCCGAAGCGACTTACGAAATCGGGAGAAAGTGTCGCAGTTTGCTCAGCGCGAGGATGCGAAGCGCACCATGCTAGAAAGAATGATTGAGCGAGTCAGCGTGTTCTTTGGCGAACCGCGATTTCTACTGACTTTTTTATGTGCAAGCGTGGCATGGATCGTCAGTGACGTCTTTTTGCATCACCTCGGCTATCGCTACTTCGACGAACCGCCGTTTCTTTGTTACAGGACATTGTCACTTTCATCGGTGTCCTGATCACGATGGCGGTGCTTATTCGGCAAAATCGCTAGCGCGTATCGAGGAAGATCGCACGCATCTCCAACTCCAGATCAATCTGCTGGCCGAGCAGAAAACCACCAAGATCATAATGTTGCTTGAAGAGCTTCGACGCGATCTTCCTCACATACCTGGCCGGCACGAGCAACATGCGGAAACCCTGCAGGCGGCGAGCGATCCGGATGCCGTTCTAGAAGCGATTGAGCAACGAAAGGAGCAACGCGAATGAGTCGCTCTAACCGGTCCCGGTACCGCGTCTCATTGCAATAACGGTTCAATCGAGCAGGCACGGGAACGCCTTCGTCGAAAAGCGTTTCCGAGAGGCCACGACAACTGAGCATCTCTATGCGATGTTGTTGTAAAAAGATCGCCCAATCGAGGCACGTTATGTCTTTCTTCGCCGAGCAAAAGCGGCCTTACCGCGAACTCAAATTCGTACTTGCCGTTCGTGAAACAGTGCAGGCGTAGACGAACCACACCTTCGTTAGCCCAATGTTTTTGAAATCACGCGCAGCAACTTTCCCACGGCAAAAGGTTTTTGTAGCAAGGCGATCAATCGCAATTCCGAAACAGGAGGTGTCGCGCTTATGGCGATCACGGGAATATGGCGAAGTCGGTCGTTCGATTTGAGATGATTGAGTAGCTCGTCGCCGTTCATCTCCGGCATTTGCCAGTCAGAAACGATGACGTCTGGCAACCAGCCTTCAGCGATTTTTAAAGCCGCAATTCCATCATGCGCGACTCTCGTTTAGTATTTGGCGTCATCGAGAATCATCAAGAGCACTTCAGCTATTGCCGGTTCATCGTCGACGAGCAAGATTTTCGGCATGTGATACTTCCTGCTATTACGGTGGACCATGCGGCTCAATTTTTTAAAGCAACAGTCAGTCCCGATTTATGCCAGCAGCGCGAGTAGACGATCGTAATCGACTGGTTCCGCCAAATGATGGTTAAAGCCTGCATCGAATGCCGCCTGACGGTCCGCTTCCTGGCTCCAGCCGGTAAGCGCGATCAGTAAGAGGGTTTCGCTCGGAGACTCGAGCCGCAGTTTTCGGGCGACTTCAAAACCGGATATGTCCGGCAGGCCAATATCGATGAGCAGAACATCGGCTCGAATATCGGACACTCACCGCAAAGCAGCCTGGCCGCTACTTACAGTTGCGGTCACGTGTCCATCAATTCCAAGCAGCATCGAAAGGCTAACCGCTGCGTCTTCACTGTCGTCGACGATCAAAACGCGGCGCTATTCGTTGCCTGGACCTCCTGACCATGGGCGGCAAAGTACCTCACCAAACTCACTCGCCGCTACTGGAGATGCTTGGGTCCGTCGCAGATAACCCTTCCCGAACGTCGGCGCGTAAGTGCGCGACATGTTCTGGTCGCCGAAGCCATGTGCGAAAACGAGCGTGACAGGTCCCGCTCCGCCGATATGGACATTGTTGTAGCAGCCAACAGAGCGAAGGTAATGAAAAGAGTGGATAAAAATTTGCCAATCAGATGAATCAACGTTTGGCTTATATGGTTTTTTTCGGAAGTCTTAAATTCCTCAAAAACATTCATAGCTGCCAGAAGGTCTCGGCACGTTGAAAACCCGCAGCAACTCGTCCCGAAAGTCTGAGATGTCGAGCACGTGCTAAGCGCGCGTGAGCGCGACTTACAGCAGCCGCATTTCGTCTTCGTTTAACGTCAGCCGGTCGCCGAGCACCTTGAGTCGGAAATCGGTGACGATTTGCCCACATAGTCGCTTCGGCCTCAGACCTGCGGCGTTAATCGAGCGACCGCAGGTAGTCGGTGCCCCGGTCGTCGATGATCTCGACAACCGGCAGCAAGCTCCGCTCGACGGCGCTCCAGGCGAAAGGTTGCACTTCTCACCTGTTCTTGAAGAGCGGCAAGGCTTTGGGCCGGAACGCGCATCGATGGGCGCGAGTTCCGCGTTCCTTCCGGTGATGGTTGGCATCTCGATCGAGTCGAAACCGTATCGGCCAGTTCGTGCAGGGGCCGTCATTGCAATCGGGCTGGCGAATGAGCCCCATCCCGCGCCCCAATAGTTTTAATATGGTTTCTTCATTCCACTGCCTGGCGAAGCATGCTCGTTTGGTGGCGAGCGTCGTTCTTGCCCCAATCCGGGGATGTCGTTCTTTATGCTTGGTCCAGTCGCAGGGTTAGACGGATATCGATCGCCCGAGTGCAAATACGTCAACACATTGGTAGCGTTATCTTGTGAGGGCGAAGGCTGGCCCACGACCGTTGCCGCGTTTCGGGGTCTTTCATTTTCGTCCGCCAGTGCAACAACCGAGCAGACCAGGACCAAAATCCCGAAAATTTTTGCGGTAAGCACATCGACTCGTTGAGCATGAGAGCCCTTCTTGACAGTCCAGGTGCGATACGCCCGCACGTCTCAACGAGCCCGGTGACCTGTCGGCAAATTGGCTCTCTTAATGAAAGACGCCTGCCTTTCGATGATGGATCTGCGCGGAACATTCGGCCGCGCATCGGCTCGGCTCACCGTGAGATCATCATGCCTATTACTACACCACCCAATGCTGCCATGACGATCGCTTTCCAAGGACTGTCGTGCACGAAATCGTCGGTTGTTTCACTCGCGACTCGATATCTGTTGACCAACGCATCTTGGACGTCGGAAAGCTTTTTCTTCGTTCCGAAGCCTTCCGCGGCTGACGAAGGGGTGTTGGTATCAGCGTCCCAAGATTGGGACGCATCGCGGAGACTCCCTTCGCTGCTTGCCGACAAAAATTCGGTTCTCGCTGTTGAGGCGTCTTCCTCACCGACAGGAAACGGGTAAGCACTCTCACCTTTTTCGGTGACCAGAGAGTTGACGGATTTTTCAGCAATTTTGTCCATGACATCGCCGCGAGGGTTAAACAGCGTTGAGTTTTAATTGGTTCGGAAGTTCGACTTTTCGCGGTTCCATTTGAGATGCAATCGTTGTTCCGCCTTCGGCGTTTCTAGAGGGAATCGTGCTGCGACCAAACGTACAACTGTTCACAGAATGTTCGCAAGCCGAGAATTTGATCGGCCGCAAAGTGCAATGATTGAGAAGGACCGGTTCTCGCCCTTCGGCTCACGTCAACGCTCACCCCCGCGCGCTGCAACAATTGCTTCAATGCGATCTAGCGCGAGTATGGGACGTTTGAGGACAACATCTGCACGCGCGATGACGAGTGCGCCAACTATTTCCAAGTTTTGCGGGTCAAGTCGGCCAATATTAGTGATTAGCTCAAGTATTCGCATCGCCACGGCCGCGTCGTTCTTAAATTCGTTTGCAACGATGGCTCTGCGCAGCGCTAGCACCATAACCAGGCCGTCCTCTGTCCTCATTTCCACCCTCTGTCGAGTAGTCGCAAAAAATAAAATCGTCAGCGCGTTTCAGCACATCCTCCTCGCTTCGCGGGAGTGACAGTCCGCTTCCCAAGACGAATATGAAGTGCAGATAAACACAAAAACGCATTGCTCGCCATCAATTAGTCATCCACACTGTTCGTGACCTGTCTAACGCACTCTTGCGATCGAACGGTTCGTAATGGCTGTCTTGACCCGAAACATCTGATTATAAAATCATAAAGCGACGCCCAATCTGCTGTGTCCAAACTGTTCGACCGTATGGCCGCTCAAAAAACTGGATTGCGCGCTCGCCCTTACTGCCCGGGGACGACCAATGAAAACGGTCTGCGATGTTCTCGGCGTGGCGCGCTCTACTTTGGCAGTCAGAAAAGCCCGCTCTCCAGACTGGCAGGACGGCCGCCGCGCCCGACAGACCGACGACACGGAACTGGTCGCTGCAATCCACGAGCATGTGGCGGGCTTGCCGACTTATGGATACCGACGAGTCTGGGCATTGCTGCGACGTAGTCACGAATTGACCGGTGCGCCGTGCGTGAACGCCAAGCGGGTCTATCGCGTCATGCGTGACCATCAGTTGCTGCTCCGGCGCCTTGGCCAGCGACGCGATACCCGCCGACATGATGGACGCATTGCCGTTGACCAGAGTAACGTCCGCTGGTGCTCGGACGGCTTCGAGTTCCGTTGTGACGATGGCTCGCCGTTGCGCGTGACGTTCGCGCTGGACTGCCATGACCGGGAAGCTATTAGTTGGGCAGCGACTACTGGCGGCCATAGCGGCGACGTCGTGCGCGATGTGATGCTCGCAGCGGTCGAGCAACGCTTCGGCACGCCGCAGGCAGGCGCACCCATCGAATGGCTGTCGGACAACGGCTCTGCCTACATCGACCACCGTACGCGCAGCTTTGCCCGCGAGTTGGGTCTGGAACCGTTGACGACGCCTGTTCGTTCGCCGCAGAGTAACGGTATGGCCAAGTCGTTTGTGAAGACAATCAAGCACGATTACATTGCCTTTATGCATAAGCCTGATGTGGGACCTATCCGCAATTCTGTGGGCGAGGCATATTATGAGAGGTAAAAGTCATGGATATGCCGATGAAGAAGAAACGCACCGTCGCTTCT